>NZ_JBIVKQ010000007.1:0-298517 GCF_044750845.1 Streptomyces sp. NPDC088766
GCTTCCACGTACGGCAGTTACCGAACCGAGTGATCAAGTACGACGCACCGTTCGACGGCGCACGTTAAAGATCAAGCTAGGGCGTGTTTCGAAAGCAGCGTCGTCTGCCCGAAGGGCAGGCGGGACTTTCGAAACACGCCCCGGGGCGGGACCCGCGCGGTCAGGTCACTCCTCGACCGGCCGGCGGGTCGTGAGCTGGGGGAAGGTGCCGCCCAGGGTGCCGGTGGTGCTGCCGTCCGAGGTGCTTCCGTCGGTGGTCGCGCCGGTGGAGGTGTCTCCGCCGGTGCTGCCGTCGGTGGTGCCGCCGGTGGTGGGGGTGCCGCCGGTCGTCGTGCCGCCGCCGGTGCTGCCGTCGGTGGTGCCGCCGGTGGTGCCGCCCTGGCTCGTTCCGGGGTTCTGGGTGTTCTGGCCGCCGGTGGAGCCGTCGGCCTCGCTGCTCGCGCTCGGCTCGCCCGCGGAGGGCTCGGAGGAGGGGGAGGCGGTTTCCGCGGAGCCCTCCTGGAGCCGGAGGGTGAAGTCCTTCACGGGGGTGCCCTTGAGGGCGTTCCTGGTGAACTGGGCCCAGATCTGGGTGGGTGCGCCGCCGCCGTTGATGCGGGGCAGGCCCATCGCGCCGTAGAGCGGCTTGTGGGCGGCGGTGACGGGGTCCTGGCCCATGACGGCGACGACGGTGGCGAGGTCGGGGGTGTAGCCGGCGAACCAGGCGGCGGTGTCCTTCTCGGCGGTGCCGGTCTTGCCGGCGGCGGGGCGGCCGGCGGCGAGGGCCGCGGTGGCGGTGCCGTTCTGGACGACGCTGCGCAGCACCGAGGTGGTGGTGTCGGCGGCTTCGCGGCTGATGACCTGGGAGGTCTTGCGCTCGGGGAGGTCGAGGACGTCGACGCCGTTCCTGGTGATCTTGTCGATGAGGGTGTAGGTGCCGTGCCGGCCGTGGTTGGCGAGGGTGGCGTAGGCCTCGGCCATGTCCAGCACGCTGGCGGTGGCGGTGCCGAGGGCGATCGACGGGTAGGGGTTGAGGTCGGGGGTGTCGCTGGGCAGGCCGAGTTCGACGGCGGTCTGCTTGACCTTCTCGGGGCCGACGTCGACGGCCATCTGCGCGTACACGGAGTTCACGGACTTGTCGGTGGCGGTACGGACGTCGATGTCGCCGTAGTTGACGTAGTCCTCGTTCTCGGGTGCGTAGGTCTCGCCGCTCCAGCCCTGTACGGGGCGCTTGTTGGTGCCGTCGTAGAGGGTGCCCGGGGTGATGCGGCGGCGGTCCTGGGTCTCGGAGTCGTTCTCGACGGCCGCGGTGAGGACGAAGGGCTTGAAGGTGGAGCCGACCTGGAAGTCCCGGCGGGTGGCGTTGTTGGTGTACTGCTTGACGTAGTCGATGCCGCCGTAGAGGGCGAGGACGTTGCCGGTCTTGGGTTCGACCGCGGCGCCGCCGGCGCGGACGTAGGTGTCGGCCTTGCGGTTCTTCGGGTCGAGCTTGTCCATCAGCTGGTCGTCGACGGCCTTGACGAAGGCGTCCTGCTTCTTCTTGTCCAGGGTGGTGGTGATGCGGTAGCCGCCGGCTTCGAGTTCGTCGGCGGTGGCGATCTTGTTGGTGCGCAGGTAGTCCTTGATGGCGGTGACGAGGTAGCCGCGCTGGCCGGACATGCCGTTGTCGGCGCCGGAGGTCTCCTTGGGGGTGGGGAAGGTCAGTCCGGTGCGGTCGGCCTGGCTGAGCCAGCCCTTGGTGACCATGCCGTCGAGCACGTAGTTCCAGCGGGCCTCGGCGGCCTTGCGGTTCTCGGGGTGGGCGATGACGTCGTACTCGCTGGGCGCGTTGACCAGGGCGGCGAGGTAGGCGCCCTGGGCGGCGGTGAGCTCGGCGGCGTCGACGCCGTAGTAGGCCTTGGCGGCGGCCTGCATGCCGTAGGCGTTGCGGCCGAAGTAGCTGGTGTTGAGGTAGCCCTCGAGGATGTTGTCCTTGGAGGTCTCGCGGTCCAGCTTGATGGAGATGAAGAACTCCTTCACCTTGCGGGTGACGGTCTGTTCCTGGGCGAGGTAGTAGTTCTTCACGTACTGCTGGGTGATCGTGGAGCCGGACTGCTTGCCCTTGCCGAGGGCGGTGTTCCAGCCGGCCCGGAGCATCGCCTTGGGGTCGATGGCGGACTCGGTGTAGAAGTCGCGGTCCTCGGCGGCCAGGACGGCGTGCTGGGCGGCCTCGGAGATCTGGGAGAGGTCGACGTTCTCGCGGTTGACGGTGCCGTCGCGGGCGATCTCGGTGCCGTCGGCGTAGAGGTAGACGTTGCTCTGCTTGGTGGCGAGGGCGTTGGCGGGCGGGATCTTCACCATGGAGTAGCCGAGGAAGAACAGGCCGGCGAGGACGAGCGCGGCGAGGACGAAGGTGCCGAGGACCATGCGCCAGGTGGGGAAGAGGCGGCGCCAGCCGGTGCGCTTGGGCCGCTTCGGGCGCTTGGGTCCGGCGGCGTCGGCGGCGCTCGCCGCCTGGGGCGCACCGGGCGTGTCGGGCGTGCCGGGCGCCTCGGGGGTGCGGGCCGCCGTGGGTGCGCCGGCCGCCGCGGGTGCGCCGGCCGCCGCGGGTGCGCCGGCCGTTCCGGCGGCGCGGGCCGGGGTGGGGGTGTGTGCCGCCTTGGGCCGGTGGGCCGTGTCGGCGGTCCGGCGTGCCCCGGGGACACCGGCGGCCTCGGACGTACGGTCCGCCTCGGGACGACCGGCTGCACCGGCTGCACCGGCTGCACCGGCTGCACCGGCTGCACCGATCGCCCCGGTGGTGCGCGCTGCCTGGGCGGCTCGGGCGGCTCGGGCCGCTCGGGCAGCCGCGGGGCCTTGTGCGGCCCGGATTTCACGTGGCGCCTCGGTCTCCCGGCCGGCGCCGGTCTTTTGCACCGCCCGGAGTTCCCGGGTGTCCTCGGTCTCCCGCACGGCCCGGGGTTCTTGTCCGCCCCCGGTCTTCCGGGCCGCCGGGGGTTCCGGTGTATCCCCGGTCTTCCGGGCCGCCCGGGGTTCTTGTCCGCCCTCGGACTTCCGGGCCGCCGGGGGTTCCGGTGCGTTTCCGGCCTCGCGTCCGTCCCCGGTCCCGCGCGCCGCCTTCGGTGGACCGGCAGCCTCGGGTGTGCCGGCCGCCTCCGGTGTGCCGGTCGCCCGGTCCTCGGTCGGCTGCTTCGGCTGCGGCTCGTCGCTCATGTGTTGCTCGGACTCCTGATTCGCCTCGTACGTGGCCGTACGTGTCGTACACGTTCTGCGCCCCCTGTTGAAGACTCTCGCACCCTGCGTTCCGTTCCCGGCAATCGGCGCGTGTTGTGCCACACGCGCCCCGTGCCGGAGAGGTGCCCGGAAATCGCGTGGCGCGCGAGGAAGCCCGCCCACTAGGCTCCTGCGCTTCGCCGCCGTGGCGGGACGGGCGCGGGGTCGCCGCGGGTGAGGAGGGCTGGTGCCGTGGGTTCGGTGCGCTTGTACGCGGCCGTGGCGGCGGGGGGTTTCAGAAGGTACGCGACCTACCGTGCGGCGACGGCGGCGGGGGTGTTCACCAACACGGTTTTCGGCCTGATCCTCGCCTACACATATCTGGCGTTGTGGGACGAGCGGCCGCAGCTGGGCGGCTACGACCAGGCGCAGGCGGTGACGTACGTCTGGCTGGGGCAGGCGCTGTTCGCGACGCTCGCGATGCAGGGCGGCGGTTTCGAGGCGGAGTTGATGGAACGCGTCCGTTCGGGTGCGGTGGCGATCGACCTGTACCGCCCGGCCGATCTGCAGCTGTGGTGGCTGGCCACCGACCTGGGGCGCTCGCTGTTCCAGTTGCTGGGCCGGGGGGTGGTCCCGTTCGTGTTCGGGGCGCTGGTCTTCCCGACGGCGCTGCCCGCCGACCCCTGGTCGTGGCTGCGGTTCCTGGTGGCCCTGCCGCTGGCGGCGGTGGTGAGTTTCGGCATCCGGTTCCTGGTGGCGTTGAGCGGTTTCTGGCTGCTGGACGGCACGGGGGCGCTCCAGATGCTGGTGGTGACGGGGATGTTCTGCACCGGCATGGCGCTGCCGCTGAACGCGTTCCCGGAGCCGTTGGGCCAGATCGTGCGGGCGCTGCCGTGGTCGGCGATGCTCCAGATGCCGGCGGACCTGCTGATGGGGGAGGCCTCGGCGTGGGGGACGTACGCCTTCCAGGCGGGGTGGGCGGTGGTGCTGCTGGCGCTGGGGCGGGTGGTGCAGGCGGCGGCGACGCGGCGGGTGGTGGTGCAGGGTGGCTGAGGCGGGCCGGGTGCGGGAGGCGGACGGGGCGCGCGGGGCGGACCGGGCGACGGGCCGGGCGCGGGAGGGGCTGCGGGCGTACCGGCTGATCGCGGGGATGTGGATCCGTTCGATGACGGCCTACCCGCTGTCGTTCGCGATGACGCTGCTGAGCGGGCTGCTGGTGACGGGTCTGGACTTTGTCGCGATCTTGCTGATGTTCTCGCGGATCGACGTGCTCGGCGGCTACTCGCTGCCGGAGGTGGCCTTCCTGTACGGCCTGTCCGCGACCTCGTTCGGGATCGCGGACCTGATGATCGGCTCGGCGGGCCGGCTGGGCTCGCGGGTGCGGGACGGCACGCTCGACACGCTGCTGGTGCGTCCGGCGCCGGTGCTGGCGCAGGTGGCGGCGGACCGGTTCGCGCTGCGCCGGGTCTCCCGGATCACGCAGGGGGTGCTGGTGCTGGGGTACGCACTGGCGGCGGTGGACGTCGACTGGACGCCGGCCAGGGTGCTGCTGGTGCCGGTGACGGTGGTCAGCGGTGCGGCGATCTTCGGGGCGGTGCTGGTGGCGGGGGCCGCGTTCCAGTTCGTCGCGCAGGACGCGGCGGAGGTGCAGAGCGCGTTCACGTACGGCGGCCAGACGCTGCTGCAGTACCCGCCGACGGTGTTCGGCAGGGAGCTGGTGCGCGCGGTGACGTTCGTGTTCCCGCTGGCCTTCGTGAACTGGGTGCCGGCCGCGTACGTGCTGGGGCGGCCGTACCCGCTGGGCCTGCCGGGGTGGGCGGCGGGCGCCCCGCCGCTGGTGGCGGCGGCCTGTTGCGCGGCGGCGGGGCTGGCCTGGCGGGCGGGGCTGAGGTCGTACCGGAGCACGGGGAACTGACGGGGAACCAGTGGGAGTCGTGGTGGACGCGTTCATTGAACTCGACGGTGTCGAGAAGGTCTTCGAGGTGCGCAGGCGCACCGGCTTCCTGCGGCGCGAGCGGCGGCGGGTGCGGGCGGTGGACGGGCTGTCGTTCACCGTGGCGCGCGGCGAGATCGTCGGCTACATCGGGCCGAACGGTGCCGGGAAGTCGACGACGATCAAGATGCTGACGGGCATCCTCACGCCGAGCGCCGGCCGGCTGCGGGTGGCGGGCATCGACCCGGCCCGGGAACGGACCCGGCTCGCGCACCGCATCGGGGTGGTGTTCGGGCAGCGGACGTCGCTGTGGTGGGACCTCCCGCTGGTCGACTCCTACCGGCTCGCGCACCGCATGTACCGCATCCCGGACGCCCGTTACCGGGAGAACCTCGACCGGCTCGTCGAACTCCTCGACCTGGAGGCGTTGTTGGAGGTGCCGGTGCGGCAGCTGTCGCTCGGCCAGCGGATGCGCGGCGACATCGCGGCGGCGCTGCTGCACGACCCCGAGGTCCTCTACCTCGACGAGCCGACGATCGGACTCGACGTCGTGTCCAAGACGAGGGTGCGGGAGTTCCTGGGCGAGTTGAACGCCGGGCGCGGCACGACGGTCCTGCTCACCACCCACGACCTCCAGGACATCGAGCGGCTCTGCTCCCGCGTGATGGTCATCGACCACGGGCGCATGGTGTACGACGGTCCGCTCGCGGGACTGCACGAGGCGGGGGAGAGCGAACGGATCCTGGTCGTGGACCTGGAGCGGGAGCTCCCGCCCATCGACGCGGGTCCCGCGGCGCGGGTGGTGCGGGTGGAGGGGCCGCGCCAGTGGCTGGCCTTCCCCGCGTCGGGGTCGGCGGCCCCGCTGGTGGCGCGGATCGCGGCGGAGTACCCGCTGGTGGACCTGTCGGTGCGCGAGCCCGACATCGAGGCGGTGATCGGCCGCATGTACGCGGGCCGGGAGACCGTGGTGCCGGGCGCGGGGAACTCGTAGGCTGCTGTGCATGACCGACGACGCAGTCCCGGACCTCCGCGCCTCCGACGCCGACCGTGAGCGTGTCGCCGAGGTCCTGCGGGACGCCCTCGCCGAGGGCCGGCTCGACATGGCGGAGTTCGAGGAGCGGCTGGACGCGACGTACCGGGCGCGGACCTACGGCGAGCTGACGCCGCTCACGCGTGACCTGCCGGCGGCGGGGGCCGCCGTGCCGCCCGCCGTGTCGCTGCACAAGTCCGAGGAGCGGGGGGAGGAGGCCGGGGCGTGGGCCGGGCGGATCACGGGCGGCGAGGGGTCGTCCGCGTGGGCCGTTGCCGTCATGTCCGGCTTCCAGCGCAAGGGGCGGTGGACGGTGCCCCGCCGGTTCACCGCCTTCGCCTTCTGGGGCGGTGGTGAGCTCGATCTGCGCGAGGCGGATTTCGCGGCCGGCGAGGTCGTGATCAACTGCGTCGCCGTCATGGGCGGGGTGAACGTCGTGGTGCCGCCCGGCGTCGAGGTCGTGGTGCGGGGGATCGGGATCATGGGCGGCTTCGACCACCGGGAGCAGGGGGTGCCGGCCGCGCCGGGCGCTCCGCGGGTGGTGGTCACCGGGTTCGCCTTCTGGGGCGGGGTCGGCGTCGAACGCAAGCGCAGGCGGGACCGCGAGGAGCGGGAGCTGTCCCGGGGCCGGGACAGGCGGCGCCACCTGGGGCACTGAGGCCGGCAGCCGGCAGGCCGACCGCGGCGGGTGCGCCGCCCGAGGCGGCTCCGGGCGGGCTACAACTCCGCCCGTTCCGCTCCCCTGAGCTGCTCCCACTCGATCAGTTCGGCCATCTTCCGGTATCCCCGGTCGCTGGGGTGGAGGTGGTCGCCGGAGTCGTACTCCGAGCGCAGCCGCCGGGGGTCGTACGGGTCGTGCATCACCCGGTCGACGTCCACGACCGTGTCGTAGACCGAGCCGGACCGGATCGCCGCGTTGATCGCCTGCCGCACGTCCTCGCGGGCGTCGGTGTAGCCGCGGTGGCCGCGGAAGGGGAGCAGGGTGGTGCCGACGGCCTTGACGCCGTGGGCGTGGGCGCGGCGGACCAGGGTGCGCAGGCCGTCGAGGACGGCGTCGGGGTCGGCGGTGTCGCGGGAGCGGAGGATGTCGTTGACGCCGAGGTCGATGACGACGGCCCGGACGTTCGGCCGGCCGAGGACGTCGCGGTCGAAGCGGTTCAGGCCGCTGGGGTTGGCGGCCGGCCGGCCCTGGCCGTCGGCGAGGACGCGGTTGCCGCTGATGCCGGCGTTGACGACGCCGTAGCGCGGGGCGTACCCGCCGTCGGTGCGGGAGGCGCGGAGCCGGTCGGAGAGGACGTCGGGCCAGCGGCGGTCGGCGCCGGGGGTGGAGGTGACGCCGTCGGTGATGGAGTCGCCGAAGGCGACGACGGTGCCGTCGGCCTCGGTGCTGAGGACGTCCAGTGCGGTGACGTGGCGCCAGGAGGTGATCCGCCCGGTGTACGGGGCTCCGGTCACGTCGCCGGTGTGCTCGCCGTCGGCGACGTAACTCGTCTGCCGGGCCCGGTGGTGGAAGGTGACCGGGCCCGCGGAGTCCGGGGTGTGGAGGCTGATCAGGACGTCGGTGTCGCCGGGGACGGCGAGCGGGGCGGCGTCGCTGACGGCCTGTCCGCCCGCCGGGATCGTGATCGCCGGGCGGCCGCCGAAGGTGAGGCGGCGCAGGGTGGCGGGGTCGGCGGCCGCGCTGTCGTCGTCCGCCGCGACGGCGAGGGTGGCGGCGCTCACGGTCAGCGGGCCGGTGCCGTAGAGATTGGACAGCGTGATGCGGGCACTCGTCCCCGGGACGCTGGTGTGGACGACGTTGCGCACCGTGCGTCCCGCCGTGCCGTCGGTGTCGGTGAGGGGTTCGCCGCCGGACGGGGCGGCGGCCCAGCTGCCGACCCACACGCCGGTGGAGGCGGCCGCGGCGGAGCGGTGGCCGGTGCGGGAGGCGGCGAGGACGTCGTCGCGGCGGCGCCCGCCGTCCCCGGCGTCGACCCCGGCGTACACGGCGGCCGAGAGGCCCACGATCACGGCGAGGATCGCGGACAGGAGGGCGTGCTGGCGGGCGTGGTGGCGGGCACGGGGCACCCCGGGACCCCCGCCGTCAGGCCTGGTCATGCGGGCGTGTGTCTCCTCGGACGAGGGAGCGGCGAGGCTCCGACGGAACATTCAGGAGATCACCGTTGAACTCCCCCACCTGACAGACGCCGGGAACTCCTGTTTCGTTCCAGGAGTCGGACAGGTGGGGACAATGGCGGCGTGCGGGTCACGGGGGACCGGGAACGGGTGGAGCGGATGGAACGCAAGGGAACACAGGACGGGGCGGCGCCCGCGGCGCGCGCCATGAACGTCTTCAGCGCCGCCGACGAGGAGCGGCAGCGCGGGGTGCGGCGCATGAAGCTCACCGCGGCCGGGCTGCTGGTGTTCGTGGCGGTGGTGTACGTCCTCGCCGAGTGGGCCTCCCACCGGGGTGCCGGTGCCTGGGCGGGATACGTGGCGGCGGCGGCCGAGGCGGGCATGGTGGGCGCGCTGGCCGACTGGTTCGCCGTCACCGCCCTGTTCCGCCGTCCGCTGGGCCTGCCCATCCCGCACACGGCGATCATCCCCACGAAGAAGGACCAGCTGGGCGTCTCCCTGGGCGAGTTCGTCGGCGAGAACTTCCTGTCCGGCGAGGTCGTGCGGCAGCGGCTGCGCGCGGTCGGCATCGGCAGCAGGCTGGGGACCTGGCTGGCGCAGCCGGAGCACGCGGAGCGGGTGACGGCGGAGCTGGCGACGGCGCTGCGGGGCGCGCTGACCGTGCTGCGGGACTCCGACGTGCAGGCGGTGGTCGGGGAGGCGATCACGCGGCGGGCGGACGCCCAGGAGATCGCGCCGGGCATGGGCAAGATGCTGGAGAAGGTCGTCGCGGACGGCGGTCACCGGCGGGCCGTCGACCTGGTGGTGGGGCGGGCGCACGACTGGCTGGTGCTGCACTCCGACTCGGTGATGGACGCGGTGCAGGGCGGTGCGCCCGGCTGGACGCCCCGGTTCGTCGACAAGCGGATCGGCGAGCGGGTCTACAAGGAGCTGCTGCGTTTCTGCGTGGAGATGCGGGACATGCCGTCCCACCCGGCCCGTGGCGCCCTGGACCGCTTCCTGCGCGACTTCGCCGCCGACCTGCAGTCCGACACCGACACCCGCGCGAAGGTGGAGCGGCTCAAGAGCGAGGTGCTGGGCCGCGGCGAGGTCCAGGACCTCATCGCGTCCGTCTGGACGGCCGTACGCGCGATGATCGTCTCCGCGGCCGAGGACGAGCGCAGCGAGCTGCGGCTGCGGGTGCGGGCCGCGCTGCTGTCGCTGGGGTCGCGGATGGCGACCGAGCAGAAGGTGCAGGGCAAGGTCGACAACTGGGTGGAGAGCGCGGCGGTGCACGTGGTGTCGACGTACCGCAAGGAGATCACCCTGCTGATCACCGACACCGTGGCCGGCTGGGACGCCGAGCACACCACCCGCAAGATCGAGGCGCACATCGGCCGTGACCTGCAGTTCATCCGTATCAACGGCACGGTGGTCGGCTCGCTGGCGGGCCTGCTGATCTACACGGTGGCCCACGCGCTGGGGGCGTAGCGGCGGTCGGGCGGGGCGGGGGCGTAGCGGCATCTCCCCGGGGAACCTGATGGTGGTTCCGCTGGACGAGGAGGGAGCCCATGGCCACCACCGCACAGGCCGAGACCGGCCGAACCATCACGACGAACATCCCCGCTCGTCTGGACCGCCTCCCGTGGTCACGCTGGCACTGGACGATCGTGATCGGTCTCGGCACCGTGTGGATCCTCGACGGCCTCGAGGTCACGGTCGTCGGCAACATCGCCGGGCGGCTGTCGGAGCCCGGCAGCGGCCTGCCCATCACCTCCGGGCAGGTCACCGGCATCGCCGCCGCCCTGTACGTGGCGGGTGCCTGTCTCGGCGCGCTGATCTGGGGGCGCCTGACGGACCGCTGGGGGCGCAAAAAACTCTTCATGATCACGCTGGCGGTCTATCTGGCGGCGACCGCGCTGACCGCGGTCTCCTTCGACACCTGGTGGTTCCTGCTCTTCCGCTTCCTCACCGGCTTCGGCATCGGCGGCGAGTACGCGGCGATCAACTCCGCGATCGACGAGCTGATCCCCGCCAAGTACCGGGGCCGCGTCGACCTGATGATCAACGGCAGTTTCTGGCTGGGCGCGGTCGGCGGTTCGCTGCTGTCGATCGTCGCGCTGAACACGGACCTGTTCGCGGCGAACGTGGGCTGGCGCCTGACGTTCGCGCTCGGCGCCGTCCTCGCCCTGGTCATCCTCCTCGTACGGCGCCACGTCCCGGAGAGCCCGCGGTGGCTGCTGATCCACGGCCGGGACCGGGAGGCGGAGGAGATCGTCTCCTCCATCGAGCGGCGGATCGAGGCCGAGCGGGGCGGGCCGCTGCCGGCGGCCGAGGGCGAACTCACCATCCACCAGCGCCGCAGCGTCTCCTTCCTGGAGATCGGCCGCACGGTCTTCTCCGACTACCGCCGGCGCGCGGTCCTCGGCTTCTCCCTCTTCATCGGGCAGGCCTTCCTCTACAACGCGATCACCTTCGGCTTCGGCGCGATCCTCACCACGTTCTTCGACGTGCCGACCGGCCACACCGGCTACTACTTCGCCGTGATCGCCCTCGGCAACTTCTTCGGCCCGCTGCTGCTGGGCAAGCTCTTCGACACCGTCGGCCGCCGGATCATGATCTCGTCGACGTACCTGCTCTCCGGCCTGCTGCTGTTCGGCACGGCCTGGCTGTTCGACCACGGCGCGCTGAGCGCGACCACCATGACGGCCTGCTGGTGCGCGGTGCTGTTCTTCGCCTCCGCGGGCGCCTCCAGCGCCTACCTCACGGTTTCCGAGATCTTCCCGATGGAGACCCGCGCCATGTCCATCGCCTTCTTCTACGCCCTCGGCACCGCCGCGGGCGGCATCAGCGGCCCCCTGCTGTTCGCCGACCTCACCGGCACGGGCCGGGTCGGCGACACGGTCCTCGCCTTCCAGATCGGCGCGGCCCTGATGTGCGCGGCGGGCCTGGTCGCCGCGTTCCTCGCGGTGCGGGCCGAGGGACGCTCCCTGGAGGACATCGCCAAGCCGCTGACGGCGGCGGCGAGGCCCCGCCCGGCGATGGGGGTCGCGACGGCGGAGGAAACCCCGGGGGCCTGAGGGACCTCACACCCTCCACGGGGCTCCGTCACCCCACGGTGGACGCCTGAGAGCCGCTGTACGGCGGGACCGTGCCCGACGGGGCGCGGCCCCGCCGCGGCCTGCGGGCACCGTCCGGGGGAGCGGCCCCGCACCGGCCGGTGCCTGCGGGCGGGGCCTGCGGGCCGGGCCTGCGGCGTGGTCCTGAATTCTCCGGCCTGAGCCCGGCCGGGTCAGCCCCGACGGTCCGCGACCGCCCAGGAGGCCAGGGCGACGGCGCCCGCGACCCCGAACACCGACGGCCAGGCGCCCACCTTCTTGGCCAGCGGATGCGACCCGGCGAACGCGGCGACGTACGCCACGCCCAGCGCGCCCGCCGCCCTGCCGCCCGCCCGCTGCCGCCACTGCTGCGCCGCCGCGGCCCCCGCCACGGCGAGCACGGCCCCGCCGAGCGGCCGCTTCTTCGTCCACCGGGCCACGCCGTACCCGCCGACGAGCCCGCCCGCGGCGATCACCGAACTGGGAACCTTCGCCATCACTGCCTCCACGCATCACGTCCCCCGAAGTCACCCAGAGGCTATGCGCGCACCACGAATCGCCCCCAACCTGAGTCGAGGCTTGTCAAGTTTCCTCCTTCGGGCTATATAAGAAGTCGTAGGGCATCGCACCGACAGATCTGACGAGAGGAGTGGACTGTGATGCTCATGCGTACCGACCCCTTCCGCGAATTCGACCGACTCGCGCAGCAGGTCTTTGGTACCAACACCGCCACGGGGACCGGCAACCGCCCCGCCGCCATGCCGATGGACGCCTACCGTTCGGGGGACGACTTCCTCGTCCACTTCGACCTCCCCGGCATCGACCCCGAGACGATCGAGCTGGACGTCGAACGCAACGTCCTCAGCGTCCGCGCCGAGCGCCGCACCCCCGCCCCCGAGGGCGCGGAGCTGATCGTCGCCGAGCGCCCGACGGGCACCTTCACCCGCCAGCTCTTCCTCGGCGACACCCTGGACACGGAACGGATCGACGCCTCGTACGAGGCCGGCGTCCTGACCCTGCGCATCCCCGTGGCCGAGCAGGCCAAGCCGCGCCGCATCCAGATCTCCGGCGGCGGCGAAGGCCGCAGGCAGATCAGCGGCTGACGCCCCGCGCCGCACCCCGTGGCCCCGCGCCGCACCCCGTGGCCCCGCGCCGCACCCCGTGACCCCGTGGCCCCGAGACCCGACTCGGGGCCACGGGGCGCGCCCGCCCCTCGCTGTACCCCACCGCATCCCACCGGCCCGCACCCGACCGGCCCGCACCTGGAGGAGGAGCCCGAACGATGACGACGACCGCGACGACCACCGCGCAGACGCCGAGAACGGTGATCCCGGCCCCGCAGCGGTCCGTACGCGCGACGGCGGCAGGAGACGACGACCGGAGAGCCTGGACCGAACTGGTCACCGCGGTAAGGGAGTCGGGCCAGTACCCGACCGCCGCCGAGGCCGAACGCGTCACCCGCGCGGTCCTCTCCGAACTGGGCGGCCAGGTGACCGGCGACGAGCGGGTGGCCCTGGCCCGCACGCTCCCGAAGGAGGCGGCCGGGCTGATCGCGTCCCGCATCCCGGAGCCCCGCCCCCGCTCGGCGCGCGAGTTCGTCGACGCGGTGGCGACGCGCATCGAGGGCGCCACCCCCACCACGGCCCGCTGGCACGCCGGCTCGGTCCTCGGCGTCCTGCCACCCCGGATCGGCGACGCCCTCACCGACCGCGTCCTCGCCCAACTCCCGCCCGGCTACGCCCTGCTGTTCGGCCGCGCGGAACTGGCGACCCGCACGGCCTGACCGAGCCCCCGGCCGACGGCATGTCCCTCCCGGCCGACGGGACGTCCCCGTCGGCGGGGCCGCCGCCGACCCACGGCAGATCCGCCGGCGGTGGCGACGGACCGGGGGAGGAGCCGGCGGTACCGACCGCCGCCGGACGCACGGAGCAGGACCTGGACGGACGGAGTGTCAGGACCTCATGTCATCCTCTGGGCATGGCCAGTGCAGAGACGTTCGAAGACCGGCACGACGACGGGCCGCCCCCCGCTCCGGCGCCCACCACCCCGGCCGAGTGGGACGACCTGATCAGGGAGTGGGACGACATCCGGCACGGCTACTACCTCGGCGATGCGGCCGCAATGGTACGGGCCTGCGCGGAGAACCTTGAGGCGAGCGTGGCGGCCGGCGGCCCGGACACCGCCCTGTGGACCCTCGGGCTGATGCTGACAGGCCCTTACGTGGTGTACGCCCGCCCGGACGCGGCGGCCGAGGCCCGGGTGTCGGCGGCGATGGGCGCCGTCGAACGCGCCCTGGGGCAGACGTCCTGCGCACATGAGGAACACCCGTGCGACGAGATCCTGCTCGACGCCGAGTCGGACCACTTCCGGTGGGTCCTGGAGATGCTGGCCCATCCGGAGCGGGACGCCGCCCACGAAGCGGACCTGGCCGATGAGGGGCTGTGGCCCGATGACGAGGGGGCGCAGTCCTGGTACGAGGGCCGGATGACGCGTGACGTATGGGCCTGCCCGCAGAACCTGGCCGGCCTCGCCCGCTCCTTTCCCGGCTGAGGCCGCCCGTTGCTCGGACCGGGCACGGAAGCGGAGCGCGATCGCCGCAGCGCGATCGCCGGCGCGGGACGGTCGGCATCCAGCCGACGAACCACTGCCATGGGGCGCCGCTGTGTCCTCTCGGACGACACGGCCGTGCCGTCGGTCCTGTTCGTCCGCTCGGAGATCCTCGGCCCGTGCGCCGACTCAGGAGGTCTCCGACGGACGACCCGGCGCGCAGCGCCGCAACACCTGACGCGGTGGCCGGTCGTTCAGAGATCGGGCAGGGCAATCCGGCCGGTCATCAGGATGTCGTGGTTCGCGAAGAGCGTCCCCAGCACGAAACGCCGACGGATGTGGGCCGTCCACCGCGCACCGGGCAGGTCCACGTACGCCCGGACCGTCCTGGCGCGGCTCGCCTGGGTCAGGATCCACCGGGCCTGGTCTGCTTCCTGGGTGCGACCGCCCAGGTCCCGTGCGAGACGCCACAACTCCTCGCCTTCGCTGTGCTCGTCGACGATCGCGACGAGCCCGATCTCCCCCAGACCGCGCTCGTCGCCGGACCGGGTCGTGTAGGCGACGGTGAGTGCATCGAGGGGGAAGACCGTCACCCGGCTGCTCGCGGCCAACTCGATCAGGGACACGAGGGGGTCCGTTCTCGGGAGGTGGGGTGGGCGGGGCGCCCCGATCGCGGCCGCCCCGCCCGGGGCGGAGTGAGGAAGACGTCAGCAGCAGGGCCCGTCACCGCAGCAGGCGGGCGCGTTGCACTCGGCGGCCGTACCCCACAGCCGTTCGTCGACCTCGAAGCCCGCGGCGCGCAACCTGCCCACCACGTCGACCATCAGGCCGCGGGTGCGGACCTTGGAGTTGGGCTGGTGGTGCAGGAAGTACCCGAAGCTTCGTCGGCACCACTCGGCGTACCAGACGGTGTGCAGGATGAGCGTGTGCCACCCGGGGTCCACCTGTTGCGAGGGAGCCATGCTTGCGCCCTCACCGCTGGTGCCCATGACGAAGACCAGGGCGAGTGCCTGGTCGACGACCCGATCGGCGACACAGCGCTCCAGGCCGTACTCGTCCGCGCAGAAGGCGGCGAGCATCTCGAACTCGGCCTCGGTGACGAGGGAGCGGCCGGTGCGCGTCTCGGCGGCTACAGCTGTGACGGTCATGGGGTGGCCTCCTTGATGTGAGTGGTGTCGCAAGGTTCTTCGATGTGCGGCTGTTTTTCGGGCAGCACTGATTCACCTCACAGTTGAAGAATCATTCGGGAGTCCTCTCCTGGACTTCTGTGCATGTGACTTGGCCAGTAGAGGGGCTTACGTCGCGCTGCGAGCCGCGCCAAAAGGCGGCACCGTGTTCAGCGCGAAATCTCATACGACTGCGCGCACGATTGGCGAACGCTGCCCAGGCAGCTCAAGAGAGCATGGCGATTCCGCTCCGGCCCTCACCGGCCAGACGCGTGATAGCCCGGAGCACGATCTGCAAGCGGCGCTCGTCGAGAAACTCCACGGTGGAGAGGTAACTGTGCCTCAGGCCCACAATGGACAAAACAAGTCCGAGAAAAGCGCGTTCGCTTTCGCTCAGTCCGAGGGTGTAGAGACGTCCGGCCATCCCCTCCCACCGGCAGATCATGACACCGTTCTGCTTCGCCACGAGCGCCGTACGAACGTTGTCCCGTGTGAGGAGCTGCTCTTCTTCGACGAGAGCCTTCACGGCGATGCGGTCGCGCAGACCGACCGCCGACCGTACGAGACACTCGCCAAGTGACGGCATGTCGGGCGCGGTGGCGCTGTAAGTCTGCTGAGGCGTCCTGACCTCGGCGCTTCGAGTGACTGCCGTGGCAGTGGGCTTCGTAGCCATGACCGGGACGTTAGTCGGCGCAATTGCGCGCCTGCTTGCTGATTGCGCGCGATTGCGGATCCGCTCCCGGCATTTACCGGAGATTGCCTACGGGAGGTCCAAAGACGCTCGCGCTCGGCCGATCAGGCGGCGCGCCGGTGCTCCGAACTCTGCCGACTCCGCAAGCCAGTCCCACGCCCGTTCGTACAGTTGTAGGTCGTCCTCGCCGGTGAGCCACAACTCCTCACTGATCGTTTCGACGATGACCAGTCTGCGGTCGTAGATCCAGAAGGCGTGTGGCGCCGTCCGGCGGAGTTGTGCCCCGAAGGGCAGGATGCCGAGTTCGATCCGGCGCCGGCCCACCAGGTTGTACAACCGATCCAATTGCTCGGCCATGACGTTTGCCGGGCACGAACGGTGATACAAGGCGGCCTCGCACACGAGAAACCGGAACGTCTTCGTGGGGTCGTACAGTGCCTCTTGGCGGCGCATCCGGGCCTCGACGGCGGCCTCGGTGGTCGGGGTGATGCCCCGGAACTCGGCGTTGGCGTCGAAAATGGCGCGGGCGTACTCCGGAGTCTGGAACAGCCCTGGAATACGTGACACCTCCAGGCCGCGGATCGCCCTCGTGGCCTCGGTCTGCCGGACCGCGATCTCCTGGCGGCCACGATGCCCGCCGGCCAACTGACGACGCCACGAGCGATGCCGCTGCCTCGACTCCAGTCCGGCACGCAGCCCTTGAAGCTCAGCCTCTACGTCCGGTTGCCCGCAGGCGTGCGCCCATGCGGTCAAGTCGGCTGCGGACGGGGTTTGTCTGCCGTTCTGGAGGCGTGAGACCTTCGAGGGCTGACAGCCGAGCCGGGAAGCGATGGTTTTGCCGTCCAGACCGGCCTCGGCGCGTAGTTCACGCAGTCGCGCGCCGAGGGCTTCTCTGGCGGTCTGGTAGTCCGTGCTCACACGGTGGAACGTACCCGCCCGGCGAACTCCTCGGCACGCACCGCATGGTGCCAGGCGGCATCCCGCGCTTGGCATGCGGCGAGGACCTCGGCAGGGTCCTCGGTGACGTACACACCCAGCGTCGTGTCCTCGTCGTCGAACGCGAAGCGGACGAGAATCCTGGAGTCGAAGAGCCAGAAGTCGTGGTTCGGCAGACGCATTTCCTGAGCGCGGTTACGGCTCAGGATACGAATGTCCTCGCCCGCGCCGATGTTGCCGGGAGCGCTGGCGAGGAGGAACTCCTGCCCTTGAGTGGCCGGTTCGTCGACGAGTCGCACGCGTTCGAACCGCTTGCCGAGAGTCGTCTGAGCCCGGACGTTCTCACGCCAGGCGTTGTCCGGGTCGCGGGCGATGTCCTCGCCTGCGAGGAACCGGGCCCACTTGGGGCTGTTGCGGTCGGAGGCGTATCCCCGACGGGTCTCCAGGCGCCAAGCGGTGTGCCTGAAGCTGTGGAACAGGTCCGCGATCGACGAGAACGGCTGGAGTTCGGGAGCATCACTCCGTGGCGAGAACCGCGTCAGCAGGCTGCGCGGGACGCGAACGAAGGTCTCGGTCTCCTTCACGTCACGCAACTGCGCCAGGTGCCCGGGGTCGGTCTCACGCTCACCCTGTACGAGGATCTCGTCGGTGCCCTCGATGTCGTACAGGGTGGGACAGTCACCGTCGTCGCTGGTCGTCCCGATGAGCCTGAGCGTCATGCCGTCCTCCATCTGTGCTTGTCGGAGACCCAGGATGTTCTTGCCGAGCCCGGCGGCGCTCGACGATTGCGGCGGATTGCGCACGTGGTCCGGCCGAACGGGATTGCGCGCAAGTGGGAGCGGAGATCGCCGCGCGGACCTTGCTCGCAGCGCGCCGGAATCCTCGGCCCTCCCGCGCCCTCAGCCCTGCGTGCCCTCCCGCACAGCACGTACGAACGAGCGCCAGGCCGTGCTCCCGACGGTGACGACGGTTTCCCCCGCCCCCTTCGAGTCCCGCACGAGCGCTCCACCTCCGCTCAGGGCGCACTCGACGCACTCGCCCCCCGCCCCATTGCTGTAAGAGGACGTGAACCACGTCGGACGGTCGTCGCCGCCTGGAATTGCAGTGCTCACCTTGCGAACTCCTTCGAAATCGATTCGATCAAGTGGGTCGAACGCTGAGGACTCAGCGCTGCAGCCCGCAGGCCGTCGAATGCCCTTGTGTACTCACGGACATGGTGCTCGCCCTCCAGATAGATCGCGTCGGTGATGCCGTCCCGGTACACGATGTCCGGGTCCTCCGGTGCCGGAAAACCCAGCATGGTGAACGACCCCGTGGTCGGATACGTGCCCGAGTCGAAAGGGAGGACCTGGAGAGTCACGGCGGGCAGTCGGACGGCGTCCAGGACACGCTCCAACTGTTCCCGCATGAGCGCACGGTCCCCGATGACGTTACGGAGAGCACCTTCGTTCACGACGAACCAGGCCTCGGGCGCGTCCGGTCGGCTGAGCATGTCCTGACGTTCCATACGCACACGGACGGCTCTGTCGATGTCCGCGGTCGTCATGTGCGCGCCGGTCCGGTGAAGTTCGGAGGCGTATGCGTGCGTCTGCATGAGGCCGGGCAATACCTCGCACTGGTACTGACGGAAGGTGGAGGCGTCCTGCTCCAGGCCGATGTAGATGTTGAACCACTCCGGAACGCCGGAACCGTGCACCTGCCACCAGCCCCGCACCTTGGCCTGCCTGGCGAGCGATTTGAGGAACTCCCGCATTTCGTCCCCTGTGCCGTAGAAGCGGCACAGGGCGTCGATGTCGGAGGGCTGGACCCGCCCGCTGCCCGTCTCCATGCGGTTGACCTTGGAACCGCTCCAGTCCAGGGCCTGGCCGACCTGGGCACAGGTGAGCGCGCTCTGTTCGCGGAGCTTCTTCAGCTCGATCGACAGGCGGCGCCTGCGTGCCGTGGGTGATCCGGCCATGTGAACCCCGTTCCGTGTAGCGGGTGTTCAGTCTCGCGCCCAGAGGTGTGCCTGCCAATCACTCGGAAGTGGGAATCCCGCCGTGCACATTGCACGAAGGGATTCGCAACCCTCACTCTGATTGCGAGGCGACCACTCAAAGTGATGCCTCGTGACCCTGCGTGGCTCGTGGGGTGTCGTCAGGACGAGAGGGGTTTTCGTGGGCCAGGAAGCGTGCATGAGGCGCAAGCCGTGGGACTTTGCCTTCACGGCCGAACCGGCGGAGGTGGCCGGCCTGCGCCGGGTCATGCGAGCCCATCTCGGCATCTGGGGTCTGCACGGAGTCGTCGACGAGGCCCAACTCTGCGTCAGCGAGCTGGCGTCCAACGTCATCACGCACGTGGGCCCCGGAACCCCGGCCGTCCTCGCGGTCTCGATGAACGGCGCCTACCTGCGCGTCGAGGTCCATGACCCCGACACCCGCGCCCTGCCCACCCTGCTCGACGCGAAGGCCGACTCCGAGGGCGGCCGGGGCATGGCGCTCGTCGACGCGGTGGCCGCACGGTGGGGCGTGGAACTCGGCCCCGACCGCAAGGTCACGTGGTGCGAACTGGCGACGGGACTGACCTCACCTGACGGTCACGTGGAGGACCCCGGCGTGCGGCGGGCCGAGGCCCTGTTGGAGCTGTGCACGGACGGAGGACCGCCCTGCCTGCCGGGCACGGGAAGACTGGGCAGGACCGTGGCAGAGGAGCCGGTGATCTCACTCATCACGGACCTCCTCCACTGGCTCCGTGCCCACGGCTGCGACGTGGAGAACGCCTTGGACCGGGCCCAGACCCGCTACGACGCCGAAATGGGCGCAGTCGACGACGGGACACCCCGAGAGGCGACCGTCTGACGCGGCGACCCCGACGGACCTCCATCAGCACCCGCGGCGAGCAGAAGTGCATCGTGCAGGCCACCCGGCACCCCCCTGCCCTGGGAGGGGTGGCCATGCATCAGGGCGACAGGCCACTGCTCGCGTCGCCGCATCCATGCGCTGGACGATCACGGATCGAGGAGAGCCGCTCGAGAACTGCGGGGGTGGGGACCGGCACGGAGCATCAGCTCGGCGTCGGTCCCCACCCCACCAGGGTGTCGCGGGGCTGCACACCGGCCCGGACGTCAACCGGCGGCTATGTCCGCGAAGAACCCGAGGTCAGGATCCTCCGGAGTGCCGACGAGCAAGGCACGGTCGAGCAGGATGTTGTTGTGCTCGCAGCTTGTCTCGGGGAGCATCACACAGGCGTGGCAGGCAGCGAGGTTCGCCCCTCCGACACCGGACACCCCGGTCTCCATGCAAAGCGGATCGGAGGAACACCACTCGGCACGACGTATGGCCGAACGCACCGTACGGTCCAAGGTCTCCGGTTCACCCTGTGCGACGAGACCGCCGAGGCTGCCCGCGGAATCGCTCGTCGCTGTGTAGATCAGTACCCCGGCCATGTCGTCGGCAGCATAGAGGCGCTCGCGCAGGGACGCTGCCGGGTAGCCCGCCTCCAGACTCCACTCGTCGATGAGGACGTGCGCCAAGGTGTGCAGCAGCACCATGCGCGGGGTGGCGGGGGAAGGGACGGCTTGGTTTCCGTCACCTGCCCGCTGATCGAGCATCCGTTGGTGCGCGGTGCGCATCCGCTCCGTCCGGGCCGCCACCGCCACGGCCTTTTCCCAGGCTCCGAGTCGGTTCTCGTCCAGGCGGAGGAACACCCCTTCGCCGCGCACTTGTACAGCCGGGAGCCAGGGCAGGGAGGAGTCGGAGAGCGGCATCTCCTCCGACTCGATCGTCGAATCGGGGTCGGCGAGCCGTGTGAACGCCTTCAGCGCGCGCACCTCGCGAAGCTTCTTGACCAGCATCGGGCCGGTGATGCCGAGCGGAGCCAGCACGCTCTGGTCGCCCAACGGGGGCTCACAGATGAACTGCTCGTCCCGAGAGTTTTCGCTCTCGTCGTTGCCCGAACGGAGGCGCTCGTACTCCTTGTTGCGAAGGGCGCGGTAGCGGTGGTCGAAGGTGGGGTGCGCCTCACTGTCGGGATCCTCCTCGCGCTCCGCATCGAGCAACGCCATCACCTCGTCAAGGGGCACGGGGCACTGCCCCTTGAAGACACCTTTGAGGTAGATCCCGACATGTTCGCGGTTGTCGTACTCGCGCAGCGCGTCCCAATGCTCGGAGAGCGGATCCGACCGGCCGTCGCTCCACGGCGGGATGGAGAGAGCCGACTTCAACACCGGCTGCCACACGGCGGAGGAACCACGCTGAAGCGTGCGCAACGGGCGTCCGCAATTCACAGGGGGAGCG
Organism: Streptomyces sp. NPDC088766; assembly: GCF_044750845.1. Classification (NCBI taxonomy): domain Bacteria; kingdom Bacillati; phylum Actinomycetota; class Actinomycetes; order Kitasatosporales; family Streptomycetaceae; genus Streptomyces; species Streptomyces sp. NPDC088766. The sequence continues at coordinate 20,941 of NZ_JBIVKQ010000007.1, forward strand.
GACGTGCCGAGCCACGGTCGGGTGCCCTGACACCTGAGCCCGAGATCCTTCAGCGCGTTCTTCCGAAAGGAGCCTTCCATCGAGACCTCGGGAGCCCGCTCACAGGTGCAGGAGACGAGGATCGAGCGGAGGGAGGACGTACGCCCGGACGATCGCAGCCGGAGCTTCCCGCCGCAACGACCGACGGCCGTGGCCCCACGCTCGGTCGAGCGGTGGACCCAGTGCCAGTAAGGGAATTCGTCGAGGTGTCCGGCCTCGCACGCGACGACGAAGCGGGAGGGGACGAGGTCGACCTCGCACGTGCCGCAGACGCTCTTTCCCTCCGGTGGATTGAAGTCACGGTGACGCTGGAGCTCGGTGCATTCCGGGCAGGAGTGCATCAGCGGGAACCGTCGTACCCGCATGCCGTCCTTGCTGTCGTCGTCGGACGCGGGCGGCAGACGGAAGTAGTTGACGCCGAGAAGACGGGCCAGACGCCGTTCATAGACGCGTGGAGCCTCGTCGACTCTCCAGCTCTCCTCGGCGCGGTCCAGGCTCGAGACGACGAAGGACTCGTTGTCGACGGCGATGAGCGAGCCGACGCCGTACGTGGTGATGGCCTGGGCGCGGCGGACCGCACCTCGTCGAGGCAGGTTCTGAGCGGGCGTTCCACCCTTGGTCGCGCGGCGCTTACGAGCGGGAGGCGGGGTCATCGGGTTCCCTCCATGAACAGTGCGGACTCGGCGTCGACATCGCGCAGGCTCCACAGGGTGGACCACGCCCTGGCATCCTCGGACTCGTCGTCGTACGCCTTCAGGAGTGAGTGAGCACGACTGCCCGAGTAGGGCGGCTCGAAGAGCAGGCTCGGATGAAGCTCGGCCGCTTCGCACCACCAGTCGACGAACTCCTCGAAGGCGTCGGACACGGCTTCGACCTCCGTAGGGGTGACCGCGCGGACACGACGCAGAAGGATGCCCTTGACCTCGTTCCGGAGGGTGTCCTCGTACGACTCGACCTTGCCGGCGCTCTCATTGGGACGGGCCTCCGGGATCAAGATGCGGGCGAGGGCCACGATCACCGCGTGCAGGCCCCTTTCGCGGGCGCGGGCGGAGAACGGGGTCACGGAGGTGGACTCGACCTCGCGGTAGAGGGCGGAGTGGAAGTGCTGGAAGCTCTCGTAGTGGGAACGGTCGCGGGAACGGGTCGAATTGAGCATGATCGCGACCAGGCCGGGGTGCGCGCGGCCGACTCGGCTGGTGGCCTGGATGTACTCGGCCGTCGTCTGCGGCTGGCCCATCACGGCCATGAGGCCGAGGCGGTCCACGTCCACGCCCACCGCGATCATGTTGGTGGCCAGGAGGACGTCCACCGTGTCCTCGTCGGGCAGCTTCTTCTCGATGCCCTTGAGGCGGGTCGGGATCTCGCTGGCGTCGACACGGCTCGTCAGCTCCGAGTAGTTGGCCACCGAGCGGACCGCCACCCCCTCACGCTCGGCGAGCAGCTCCAGGTAGGCCACCACGTCGTCGTGCACCTGGAGTTCGGCGGCGGATAGCAGCCGAAGGCTGTTGAAGTAGCCGACGAGACTCCAGTACGCGTCGCGTACCTCGTCCTCGGTGTCCGCGTGCTTGGCCCGGTGCAGCAGGGTGGCGTACGTGCGGATCAGCAGAGTGGACTGGCTGGTGCCGGGGGCCAGGAGGCCGACGTAGCGGCGGCTCGCCTTCTCCTCGCGGGGGGTCTCCACGGCGAACCACGAATCACGGGCGTCCAGACCGGCGGGCGGGAACTGTCGCACCTGGCGGGCGAAGAGGTGGCGGCCCTGGTCGGCGGCGCGACGGATGGTCGCCGTGGAGGCGATCACCTTGGGTCGGCCGGCGAGAGCGTCCACGGCGGTCTCGTAGAGACCCGTGAGGGTGCCCAGCGGGCCGGAGATCAGATGGAGTTCGTCCTGGACGATCAGTTCGGGGGGCGGGGTGCCGTCGTTCGGGTCGTCGAGGTTGAAGAGGGCCGAGGTCGCCGGGCGCCACGGCATCGAGGCGAACTTGTCGACGGTGGCGATCACCAGTGTCGGTCGGGCGGCGTACACCGCCTCGTCGATCAGGTGGACGGGCAGGCCGTCCGCGAAGTCGCATCCCGTGCCGGGGCAGCGGACATGCATCCGCTTGGCCTCCTCGTCGACGTCGTAGTCGCGCGCGTCGAGGCGAGTTCCGCACCAGGGACAGGCGTGCAGCTGGACGGGGTTCTCCTTGGCGAGGCGCTTGTCGAGGTTCTTGCGCAGCTCGTCGAGCTTCTCGTCGGCCTTGGCCAACGTGTTGGGAGTCGCCGAGCGCCCCACCCACATGCCGACGGAGAACTCCTCATGGCCCAGTTCGGGCGTGTGGCGTCGCATGTGCTCCATGGCACAGAGCAGGATCGCCGCTCGCTCGAACTGCTGAAGGGTGAGCAGGCGGAGCGTGTAGCGCATGAGGACGGTGACGCCGCCGCCGTCCGCACCCTTGCGGATGCGGCGCAGGAACGACGTGAGGGCGATCAGACCGAGATAGGCCTCCGTCTTGCCACCACCGGTCGGGAACCACAACAGGTCGGAGACCTCGCGGTCGTCGTGCCCGGGATCGTCGATGCCGGCCAGACAGAGCAGCACGAACGCGATCTGGAAGGGACGCCAGCGGCCGGCGGCCGGGTCAGGGGTACCGACACGACCGTTCTTCACCCAGACACTGCGGGCCCGCTGTTCGGCCATGGCACGGTTGGCCAGTCGGAACGCCCTCAGCAGATCGGGCTTCGTCCGCAACAGTTCGATGCCCTCACGGATCCGGCGGAGAGCCTCACGGCAGGACCTCACCTGATCGCGCGCGGCCTTCTCGTGGAGGCTGTCCGTCAGGGCCTCCGCCTCGGCGGCCTTGCGGTCGATCCACCGCTCGTAACCCGTGGCGAGTTCCTCCAGAGCGGCCAGGACCTCGGCGTCGGGCTTCTCCGCCAGTTCCAGCATGGAGAGCGCCGAGCTGTCGATCTCCGGGTTGGAGTCGGTGAGCAGCACCTCCACGGACGGTACGAACTGGCTGCGGATCTCGGGGACGGCTGCCGGGACGGTGTCGGACACGCCGATCGGCGACGGGGTCCAGTCCCACTCCGCGGAGCAGCCGTGCCCGACGGCGAAGGTCGGTGCGTGACGGTGCAGCAACCGGCTCGTGGCGATCTCCGGATCGTGGGTGGCCCCCGGAGCGGTGCGCTCGACGAACGCCGTGGAGCCGTCGGCCGCCCGTACCGTCAGACCGCACTGAAACAGGGAGAAGGCGTCCTGGAGGTCGTACTTGCCGACCCTGTGCTCGTTGACCAGCGTCACCGTGATCGTGACCGCGCCGGTGATCGGGTTGCGCCGTCGGACGGTGACACGCAGTCCGACTCCGTCGTGGAGACTCTCCCGTCCGTCACCGTCGGGCGTGGTGACGTCGATCCGGTGCTCCGGCAGGTCGAGTTCCACACGCCGCCAGTGTTCCTGCTGGTCGGACACGGTGCGTGCCTCGGCGCGGCGGGGTTCGACCGGGTTGCCGTCCGCGTCGGTGGGTCTGTACACGGCGGCACGTGCCGAGACCACGATCGTGCCGCTTATGGCCGGGTCCACCGCGAAGGTCAGGCCCATCGAGGACGGACGGCGATCCCTCGCCCGGCCGAGCTCCTGCTCGGTGCCGGACTCCTCGACGTCGTCGCGGGTCAGCAGCGGTGCGGCGTCCAGTCCGTCCTGCTCGGCGGCCTCCTCCTTCTTCCTCTCCTCCGCGCCCTCGTCCGCCGCCCGCGGATACAGCACGCCCGTCAGGTAGCGGTCGATCGGTGCGTCCTGGGTGAGCACCTCGGCCCGATCGTCCGGCGCGGCGTCCTCGGCGGGGCCCAGGAGCTCACGGCGGAGACCCACCAGGAGTTCCTCGTCCCGAACCCGGTAGTGCTCGGAGTGTCGGCCTGCCACGTGCGTCATGCTCCCTGCTCCTCGTCGTTGTCGGCCCGCCGGAACCTTCCGACGCCGGTGATCCTGGGGACGATCCACACACCTCGGTCGCCCAGTCCGACGTTGGCCCCCGCAGCGGTGCTGCCCGTCACGGTCTCCAGGGTGTCGATCCGCGGGCCGTGGATCTCGTCGGGCCACCAGGGCTCCCACGTCCTGTTCACCTTCTGCACCTGGTACAGCTCCTCGCGGAACCGCCGCGAGACCTCTCCGATCTCTCGCCCCTCGTGCGTCAGGGCGTACGGCGGGCTCTGCGACTCGCCCATCGGCAGGTCGTGGCGCTTGCGCAGCACCACCGGCTGCCCGGCTCCGACGTGTTCCAGGAGATAGGCCTGGGTGGCGACGGCGTCGCCGTCGTGGTTGGGCGGGTCGTCCCGACACACGTCGCCCGCCTCCACGACGATGCCGAACCGGTCGTACGATCGCCAGCCGCCGATGTAGCGTCTGCCGCCGCCCTGCTTTCCCGTCCGCCTGAACTGCGGCAGCTCAGGGGGTGCCATGTAGTACAGGTCGTGTCGGGCGCGCGTCATGGCCACGTAGAGGGCGCGGGCCTCGGCGGGGAGATCCAGCTCCCCCTTGTGCCGCTTGCGCAGTTCCGCGACGGCCGGCGGAGTCAACACGATCACCCGGTCGAACTCCAGTCCCTTGGCCCGGTGCACGGTCGAGACGACGATCCGGGCGGTCTCCGGGTCAGCCGCCTCGTCGGGGAACCGGCCGTCGGCGACCGCACGGCGCAGCCGGTCCAGATCGATCACGTTCCGTCCGGGTCCACGAGCGACCCGACGCAGCGTGGTCCACAGGACGGACACATCCGGCCGGAACGGCAGGGAGATCTCCGTGAGCAGCGAGCGGAACCGGTCCTCGGTGAGGCCGGTCGCCTCCGTGCGGCGCAGCAACTCGGCGACCCAGTGAGGCACCGGACGCTCTTCGAGCGGACGCCGCAACCGGTGCTCCACATCGTGGGCGTGCAGCAACTCGGAGACCACGAGGGCCTCCCCATTGTCGCGGGTGAGGATCGCGCAGGTGTCGGTGGAATCCCGCAGACCGGCCAGGGTGAACTCGTCGTCGAGGTCGCCCATGGCGTTCACCGGCTCCAGGAGCAGTTCGCGAAGCTCCTCGTAGAGCGTGCCCGCTTCTTCCGGGTCGGTGAGCTGCTGGAGACGCGGTCCGTGGGCCAGGGCCACCCGGGCCTCCGGCGTGGTGGCGCGGAAGTTCCCGGTCAGCCGCAGCTCCACCAGATCGTCGGGGTACGAGCAGCGCAGCCAGTCGAAGAACCGGTTGATCTCGTCGGCACGTTCTCGGGGGTCCGCGATCTGGAAGCCGTAGACGGACTGCGCGGCGTCCCCGACGACGGTGAAGCCGCAGCTGTCCTGGTACCGGTCGAGCAGTGTCTCCACCAGTTCGCGGCGCGCGCCCAGCAGGTCCTGCACCTCGTCGATCACGACATGGGCGGGCGGGGCGGCGTCACCGATCTCCAGTGCGCCCTTCTCGACCGCGTGGGCGGCGGCGGTGATCCGCTCGTCGAAGCCGGCCCCCTTCCAGTCACCGTCCGGGTGAGCCCGGCTGAGCACGCCGTACGCCCAGGCGTCGAAGGTCTGGGCGCGCACCCGACGGGCCCGGTCCCCGTGCCGGACGATGCGCTCGCGCAGCTCGCGGGCGGCCGCCCGCGAGAAGGTGAGCACCAGGATCTCCGAGGCCTCCAACGCCTCCTCCTGGTTCTCGTGATCGCACAGCGCGTCGAGCCTCCGTACGAGAGTGTGCGTCTTTCCCGCCCCGGCTCCGGCGGTGACCAGGACCCGCGCGTCCCAGGGCTGCTCCACCACGGCCCGCTGCTCTTCGGTGAGCGGAGGACTGTCCAGGTAGACGTCGTTCACTTGTGGCTCCAGAGGTGCTCGAACTGGGTGAAGGCGAGCCGGGTGTCGAAGTTTTCGATGTTGTCGCTCACGTTGAGGATCAGGCAGGTGGGCTTGCCACCGTTCTTCGGTCCGCGCAGACCTCGCCCGATCATCTGCTGGTAGACGTTGGTGCTGTAGACCGGACGGGCCACGACCACGACACGGGTGGCGGGGGCGTCGAAACCCTGGGTCAGGACGCCGTAGTTGGTGAGGACCCGGATGCGACCGTCGCGGAAGTCCTCGATGCGTCGCCGTCGGTCCTGGGCGCTGGTGGTCGAGTCCACGGCGGCGGCGGTGACTCCCCGGTCGTTGAACAGGGCGGCCAGGTAATTGGCGTGATCCACGGAGGTCGCGAAGAGCAGGGTCGGCCAGTCCTTCGGAAGGCCGGCTACCTCGTCGACGATGCGGCGACTCCGCGCGTGGTCCTCCGCGAGCCGCTGTTCGGCGGAACGCGAGAGCGTGGCCATGCGCTCGGCCTGCTCCTTCTCGTCCCGGGTCAGCTCGATGCTTCCGCCTTCCAGAACGCGGTGCTCCACCTGCGCGAGCATCTCCCACTTCTGAAGGTCTCCGTACGGGTCGCCGGAGGGGAAGACCCCCTCGTCGAGGCGCCTGCCGCCGAAACGGTTGACCAGACGACGGGTCTCCTCCTCGTTGGTGTTGCGGAACGGGGTGGCGGTCAGACCGAGCAGGTGACGTCGGGTCTCGTACTGGGTGAGTCCCAGCTTCCCCAGGATGGCGGTGTACCGCGGAGAGATCGCGGTGTGGGCCTCGTCCACGATCACCAGTGCCGCCTCCCGAAGCCATTCGTACTGGTCGGCCTCCAGACACCGTTCCAGTTTGGCGTCCGTGGCGACGACCAGGTGCGGGTGCCCCTCGACGTTCCCGACCTCGTTGCCGCCCCACAGTCGGCTGATGGCGAGGGGGCGCTCGGCTCCCACCTTGCTCCACACGAACTTCCAGCTTTGTACGGCTTGTTCGCACAGTTCCTCGGTCTGGGCGATCCACAGCAACGGCCCCTGCAGATCACCCACCCGCTTCACCCAGCGGATCGCGGCCTCCGCGGTGACGCGCGTCTTGCCGGCGCCGGTGGGCAGGGACAGCATGGCGCGCTGCGGAGCCAGCCGGTCGAGCAACGTGGTGATGTTGCGGACCAGGTCTTCCTGATAGTCATGGAGCCGAGGGAAGTCCCGCGGGCCGTCGACCGTCTCGGAGGCGGGAGGAGACGGCGTCCGGGATCCGGCGAAGGCCATCGGTAGCCCGAGGCTCGACACGAAGGTGACAGCGGCAGAGGAACCTCCATAACCCAGAGGCGCGTTGGGGAACCTGGCCTGGATGTCCCGGGCGTGATGGTGGAGCACCCTGTCGCCGCGTGCGTTGAAAGCCATCTGCGCCACCCGGTGCCCTGACGGTTCCGCACCACCGGTCGCCTCCAGCTCGGCCTCCATCAACCCTTCGGGCAGACCGGAACGCAGTGCCTCCGCACCGATCAGCAGCTCGATCTTGGTGACCACGTCGCCCGCGTCGCGTACCGCCTTCAGCGCCGCCTTGGTCTTGCTGTCCCGTGCCATCCGCTCCTGGTTCTCCAGGACCAACCGGCAGCCCGCCATACCCAGTCCGAGCTTCAGCTCGCGGTCGATCAGGCGGAGCATCGGCTCGGGTTCCAGGGGGACGCGGACCTTGACCGTGGTGCCCTGACGCACCGCGTCCAACGGGCGGGTCCTGGCGGCGTTCGGTGTCCGGGTCACCTCTTCGAGTTCCTTGCACCGCTGCACCAGGCTGTTGCGATTGCCGCTGTTCAGACGCTGACGCAGGCCGGGGTACAGCTCCACGAGCGGGACCGGCTCGCCGTCCGGAACCTCGCGGGTCTCCCGCGTGATGGCTTCGGCGTAGCGCTTCATGCCCCACTTCTCGATCATCAACTCCGCGTCCTCGGCGGACGTCACGAGCAGGGCGGGAAGCTGTTCCGCCCGCAGCGCCCGGTACTCCGTCGGGCCCACCGCGACGGTGATCTCCTCGTCGGAGCGGGTGCCCCAGGTGTCGCCGATCCGGCAGCGGGTCAGTGAGTCCTCGGGGAAGTCCGCACCGAAACGGGTGAGCATCACATAGGTGTTGCCGACGAAGAGGTCGTCCTCGCTCCGCGTCACCTCCGCGAGGAGCTTCTCCCAGCGTTCGGCGGGAACGTCGTCGACTGTGGTGGGAAGGCGCAGCTTGCGGGCCTTCTCGGGGGAGATGTCGGCGACCGGCAACACGTCTCGGTAAGCGGCGAGCTGAGGTCCGACTGCTTCGCCCAGCGACTTGATCCCCTGAGAGGTGGAGACGGTTCCGTACTTCCTGAGCATCCAGCGGATCGGTGACATCACGGCCTGTCGGGTGCTCGACTGCGCACCGATCTGACGGGTCCAGTTGTCCACCACCGCGTCGTCCGGCAATGCCTTCAGGAAGGCCGCACGGGACTCCTCCGAGAGCGACCGGAAGAGGTGCAGGGGACCACCGATCGCGGAACCCTCCACCTTCATGCGATTGAGCGCCGGGCGGGGAGCCCGCTGGTCCAGGCCTCGCAGATAGGACGCGTGGACCGCTTCCCGGTACTCCTCGAACCAGTCCTCGCCCTCCGGGCGCACCGAGCTCGACGGACGTTCGCGCAAGCCGATCTCCTGGAAGAAGGCGAGGTCGTCGGAGTGGAACTTCGTGTCGACGGCGATACCCGGGTCGCGCCCCGCGTCCACCACCGCGCCCGGCAGCATGCAGTCGCGCACCGGGCGGAACCTGCCGTCCGCGGTCCGCACGCGGAGGGTCTCGCGGGCGTTCGGCACGTGCTGGAGCACGGTGTGGGTCAGTCGGCGTCCACCGGCCTGGCGGAACAGGTCCCAGAAGCGCTCCCACTCGGTGTTTCCGTAGCCGTCGAAGCCCTGGTCGAGGACACTGATGAACCGGCCCTCGACGTCGGCTTCGCGGATGCCGAGGAGGTTGAGCGCGGAGGCGAGCTCAGGGTCCCGCGCGATCTCGCCGACCACGTACACCAGGGACTCACGCAGCCCGTCCTCGTCGGCACGGCGATACACCTGACCGACGACAGGAGGAACGAGGCCGTGTTCCTCGGTCAGCACGACCTTCGCCCTGCGGGCTTCGTCGACGTGCGGAGAACCGGACTTGACCATGTCGGCGAGGATGCGGATCGCCGTCGCGGAGGCCTCGGCGGTGCCGCTCTCGACCAGCGCCTCCAGCCATGCCCGGACGTCGGCCCGCCGGTGCCCGGCCGCCCCGAGAATGTGCTCGACCTTGCCCGAACGCAGCGCGTCCGCCTCGGCGCTCGGGTGCAGCCAGTTCGAGGGCCGGCCGGGCGACTCGTGCCACATCCGCAACCAGCGGGCGTTCCGTTCCTTGTCGAGACGTGGCGGGACACGCAGCTCGGTGGGGACGCGCAACACGCCCTCCTGGTCTGGCAGCGACGGACGGACCGCCGCCTGTTCCCAGATCTCCCGGGTCAGGAACTCGTCGGCCCAGCTGATCGCCTCCTTCACACGGCCGGGCAGCAGCGGGAGGTACGCGGCGGGGTCCTCCACAGGGGCCAGACCGGGCAGGGAGTCGACGACCAAGGCCGCCGAGACCCTGATCATCTCCTCGTTGAACGCGGAGGAGTCGAGCAGGTTCTGACGGTCTTCGTTGGTCTTCCAGGCACCGTTGAGGATGCCGCTCAGGGACATCTCGTACTTGGTGGGGAAGAAGGACCAGAAGCGCCCCCGCCCCCGCGACTGCGGACTGATGTGCAGCCCGGTCTTCTCGTCCTTCTCCAGCGCGGGCACCGCCCAGGCGAGGTCCAGGGCGAGCCGGTCGTGCAGTTCGCCGGCGTCGGCCCTGGCCGCAGGACCGGGCTCGTGCGTGGTGGAGAAAACCCGCCAGCGTGCGCTGACGGTCGGCTTCCCCGTCCGCTCCTCCACCACGGTGTGCAGGTTCCCGGAGCGCTCGGTCGTCAGCATGCGTCGGACGGCCGGGCGGGGGCGACGGTCTTCGAGGACGACCTTGGCCACGTGCGGGGAGAGCAGCTGGAAGCCGAGAGGGAACTCCTCGCGGGTCGACCCGGCGGTCGTCCGTCCACCGTGCATGTCCAATGCCAACTTGCCGGCGGCGCCGTCGAGAAGCGGCAGACGGACGACGGTCGTGGCCCAACCCAGCAACTCGTCGAGGACGGGGTCCTCGGAACGCTCGGCATCCGCGTCGAGGGCACGTGCCATGCGCAGCACCGGTGCCTCGAACTGCGCACCCAGGTGGTCCTGCACCCCCGGCACCGAGCGGATCTTCTCGTACGCCCAGTCACGGTCGAATCCGAAGGAACCGGAGCTGCTGAAGAACTGCGGAGCATCGGTGACCACCAGAACGGATTTCACGCCGACGCCGAAACGGCCGATCTGCCCACCGCGCTTGCGCGACATGCTCATGCGGAGAATGGTCTCCGCGCCTTCAGGGGTCACCGGAGTACCCTCGTTGGCGCAGTAGAGGTGCTTGTCGGTGAGGACCACCTGGACGGATCCCCCCGGCTCGGCGGCGATCTCGTCCGCGGCGTTCTGCACGAGTTCGAAGAGCTGGCGGTCGCCGTATCCGCCCTGGGTGATCCGTCGTTCGCTGTTGGCGTGTTCCGGAATGAGGCCAGGATCGACTTCGTAGGTCTGCAATACGCGAGCGGATTGTTCGAGGACGGTGTGAACGACGGAGGAGGCGGTGGACGACACTGTTTCTGAGCTCCTGAGGACGAGGAAGGAACAAGTCGGGGCAGCGCGTGCGAGGGGGGGCCGGACACAGGGGAGCCCTGTCAGGTCATGGGGTGGGCAGCTGGCGAGGCGTCAGCCGCCGTCGACGCTTCCGGAACGATCCACGTCGAAGTGCTCGCCGAGCTCTTCGACCGTCATCTCGGCCTCGTAGAGGACGTGCTTCTTTTCGGCGCCGTCGGATGCCACTGCCCATGCAAGGTGGAGGGAGCTTAATTCCCGCTGCGAAAGAGGGGTGGAATAATGGGCGTGGTGGTACGGCTCCACGTCCCCCGTGGTTTCTTCCATGAGTGCGTTGTCTCCGTCGTCCTTGGTTGGCCTCGCGCCAGGGTGTGCTTGGCGAAAGGAGTTTCTCGAAATGGATTCCAGGCTGAATCGAGGGCCCTGATGCGACTGTTCCGGGCGGGCATTCGTTCCGGTTTTCAGAACTTTAGGGGAATGCTGCCCGACTGCACCACCCCATTGCCCGATTCCATTCGATCCTCTTCTTGGCGGATTTCGCGGGAGGAAGTGGATGAAGGTACAGCTCACCCGTGGCCGCGTTGGTAGCCCTGGTGAGGCTGTTCCAGGCGGGACGGCTGTTCCGACAATACGACTGTAGGGCGATCTTGTTCGACCGCGCCACCCCGATTCGGCAAGCTCCACAAGCGGAATTCCGACTTCCGTAAGTGTCTGAAGCGCGGTGCGGGCGCGTCGACTCCGGGTGCGGCGAGAAAGGCTCAAAACGCCCATTTCGCCCGCATCGTGGATTTTCTGGTATTAATTTCTCGCCCTTTGGCCTCGAGAGGGCTTCATTCGGGTGTCGTCAATTCCCAGTTGACTGCTGTGTGCGTGTCAAATTAGCCTGCTCGCGTTCGTGTGGAGCAACAGAGGGGTGGGTGGTCACGTGGAGACCGGCGAGGAGTTCGGGCCTTGGCTCTCCCGTCAGCTCGCGCTCACGGGCAAGACGCAGGCGGAACTGGCCGAGGAACTGGGGCTGACCAGGGCCGCGGTCTCTGCGTGGATCACCAAGCGCTCGGTCCCGCGTCCGACCGTCATGGGGGAGATCGCCAAGGCGCTCGGCACGGATCTGAGTACGGTGCACACCCGGACTGCCGACACACAGGCGGGTCTCCCCGTCACTTGGTACCACCGACCCGGCTACCAGGACGGCGGACGTGACGGCGGCAATGCCGCGGCCTTCGCCTTCGACGCGGACCTCCAGGTACTCGCGCGCGAGACCTGCCAGAACAGCCTCGACGAGCGAATCGTGGAGAACGGTCGTCCGGTCCGCGTGCGGTACACCATCCACGAGCTCACCGGCGAGAAGCTGGACGCCTTCCGTTCCGCCATCCTCTGGGACGAACTCCAACCCCATTACTCGGCGGTCTCCGAATCCGCCGCCGATCAGAAGGTCGGACGCGTCGTGGACGCCGGCGTGCGTGACATGTTCGAGAAGGGCCGCTTGATCCTCCTCCGTATCGACGACTACAACGCTTCCGGCCTCACCGGTGACGACTACGGGGACGGCAAGTTCGCGGCCGTCGTCCGTCGGCAGTTGGAAAGCCTCAAGTCGGGCCGTGGTGCGGGCGGTTCCTACGGTCTCGGCAAGGCGACACTCTGGGCGACCAGCGCGCTCGGCATGGTGCTGATCAACTCGACGCTCTCCGACCCGCACGAAGGTCGCACCGAACGCCGTGTCATCGGACGACTGGAGCTTCCCTGGCGCTCCGTCGACGGCAACCAGTACGCGGGTCCGGCCTGGTTGGGCCGTCCCGATCCGGAGACACCCGGTGCGGAAGTGGTCCGTTCCTGGTGGGCGGACGAGGAGACGGTCAAGCGCCTCCACCTCACCCGCGAGAGCGACGAGCCGGGCACCTCTTTCCTGATCGTCGGTGCCCATGACGTGGCGAGCCTAGAACAGAGCAGGCCGGACTCGACCGACGAGGACGAGAACGGGAGCGACGACGACGGTACCCGCGACATCCGTGCCATGCACCGACGCCTGGTCGACGCGTTGGGCCGGGACTTCTGGGCGGCCATGACCGGAGGCGGCAGCAGACTCCCGCTGCTGGAGACCTCGGTCCGCACGATGCGCAACGACGATGTGGTCATAGAGGAGGAGAAGGTCGACCCTGCCGACAAGCAGCCCTCTCGCACCCGGGCGCTGCGTGCCTTCTACGAGGGGGCGACCGTGGACCGGCTCACCGCGGCCGGCCAGGTGGCCCTCCGCACGGTTCCGCTCCGACTGCCCCTGGCCGGAGGGCGCCGTGGCACGCTCGGCACCCACCCGGGAGTGCTCCTGGTGACGGAGGCCGAGGACAAGGACGGCGTGCCCAACCAGGTTCACTCCCTGCGCGGCAACCGGATGACCATCAAGAAGTCCGGCGTCGCCGGGCTGCCGCTGGGCGTCAACTCCTTCCAGGCGGTTCTCCTGGTGGGGCACGCGGCCGGGGAGTCGGCACCCTTCGCAGAGGAGGCCGAGGAGTTCCTGCGCGCCGCCGAGCCGCCCGAGCACGACCGCTGGGGACAGACCGAGGAACTGACCCTCCGTTGGTCGCACAGCGCGCACCATCGCATCGCCAGGTTGACCACCGAGGTCAATGCCGCGGTGAAGGAACTGGTGGTCCGACCGAAACGTCCGGGCTCGCAGGAGAGCGCCAAACTTCGCAAGAAGCTCACCGTCCAACGCAAGAACACCGTGCCCAGACGTGGCTCTGGGCCGTCTCTGCCCGAACTGGACGGACTTGACGCCGAGATCGGCACGGAAGGTGAGTGGAAGATCACCGCCGACGTGAAACTGCCGCGTGCCGACGAACTGCCCGCCATGACACCGGTGGTCCTCCTCGACGTTCGGTCCGGTAGTCGCCCGCGGCTCGACTGGGCGGACCTCGTTGCTTTGGAGGGGTGCAATGTCGAGAACGGCGTACTCCGCTTTACCCCCGGTGCCCGCCGAGCCGCCTTCCGGGGGTCCACCGACCCCACCAGCCATCCGGTCCGTACCGAACTCACGCGACTCGTTCTTGAACTCCGTGCCGGCGCAGGGGAGTGAGGCATGAAGTTCTATCCGTACAAGCGACTCAACCGTCCGATCACCTTGAGAGTGACCTCGGTCTCCCTCAAACTGTCTGACGGTACTCGCGATCCACTGGACACTTCGGCGTATTCCACCCCCCAGCGGACCGTGGCCCTGGGGGTGGGGCAACACGAGGACTGGGTGTCGGCCAGGATCGGTCTGTCCGCCACCCTGCCTCCCGGCGCCACCGATCCCGATGCCCCGTGGGGCGATCTGAAAGTCCTGGCGGTGCTCACCGAAGGCGCCACCAATGTGCGGAACTCGGTGGAACTGCGGCAGGACGCTCCGGACAGCAAGGAATGGTCCGGCGAGATCGAGGTGCTCCGCGATGATCACGTGGGTCGTGCCTCCTTGGCCGTTCACGCGGTCGCCACGGTCGGTGATGTGCGGGGTCGGGCGATCACGGAGACGGACGGTGACTGGACCGTCGACGTCATTGCTGAGGAACCGCTCGGCGGTCTGCGTCTGGACGTGAAACAGGCGAGTTTCTCCAGGAGCGCGCGGGAGTGGTTGCGCCCCTATGCCGACGCGCCTTGGGTGATCGATGCCTCGGGCCGGCTGCCGTTGATCATGATCAACACTGACATCGAGGAATTCTCCGATCTCCTCGGAGGTGAGGGCGGGGGGATCGAGAACAAGGTCCACGAGTTGTTGATCTCCCAGATGTCCACCGATGTATGGACCGCGGTGTTCCACAGCGCCGTGGGGGACCTGGAGGTCGAACCGGACGGCTCGCCCGTCTTCCCCACCGACTGGCGGGGAGAAGTGCTACGGGAGATGCTCCCCGATGTGGTGCCGGGCTTTCGTGTCGAGGAAGCACTCCGTCAGGTCCACCACCGTCGGACCGGTGACGCGGGATGGGTGGAGCTTCAGACCCGTGTCCATTACGCCGCCGTGCGTCGCGCCGGCGCGAGCAAGGCGCTCGCCAACGTCCTGCGCGCACTGCAGCAGATGAATCGAGAGGACAGCGCGTGATCGAGAAGCCGCACTACCTTCCCGAGCGGCTCGGTCTGCTCTCTGCGACGGCTGCCGATCCCTTCCTCACCGAGGACCTCCTCAAGGCGGTCCAAGGGCACGGAGGCGTCGACCTGGCCAAAGTCGTCGAACCTCTGCCGGAGGACGATGCCCGGTGGACGGTCGAACCGCTCAGGGATCTCGTGGACGACGCGATGCACCAGTTCAAGGGAAACCGGACCGACGCGGACGGCTGGTTGGCGCCCCGGCTGCACGCGACTCTGCGTCTCAGCCGGCGTGAGGCCGCGGATCAGAGGCTCTGGAACCATCTCGCGCTGGCTGTCGCTCCGGACTATGTGGCTTTTAGGCACCCGCCGGTGCCTCCACGGGGAGGAGGCGCGCCGCGTATCAACAGGGACCGTTTCAAAGGTGCGGCTGATCGGCAGTGCTTCTCGCGCCTCTGGTGGTTGGCGGAGATGTTCCGCAACGGTGACGACTACGCACCGGTGGTGGCGGCCTGCGCCAACCAGGATCTGATCCACAACGCGTTGCGCCTGGACCTGCTCGACCACCGCCCCACCGCTCAGGCTCTGGTACGTGTCCTGGAACGAGGGATCGCGGGCACCGGCCGCGAGATCAACGGCCTGATGGCGGCGATCAACACCGCCGGCGCCACCCTCGTCTACGACGCGCTCGCCCCGGACGAGCTGCGTGACCCCGAGGCCCTCCGCCAATGGATCGCGGAGGCCGAGTCCGCGCCGCCGGTCCCCAGGCACGACCTGCCCACCGGACCTGACGAAGAGCCCGTCCCCGAGAAATCGGTGGCCGCGCTCACCGAGTACTTCACGGACCTCTTCGAGACGGCCCCGGTCAGGGGGCGCGTGCCTCAGACCTGATCGGGAGGGGCAAGGGTCACCTGCCGGTGAGCGGGTGGCCCTCCCATTGCCCGTGCTCGCGCACCTCCACCGGCTCGCCGGGCTGCCAGGCCTCCAGGTCCGCGACGGCCTGCTCCAGTCGGGCGCGGGCCTCCTCACCGGTCAGCTCCGGTTCGAGGACGTGCCGCAGCACGTGCAGGGCGAGCCTGGGCGGTACGGCGTTGCCGATCTGCTGCGGCACGTCGTTACCGCACCAGGGGTAGGCGACGGGGAACGTCTGGAGCACGCCGGCCTCGGCGAAGGTGAAACGGTCGAACTCGGAGAGGTCGGTGTCCGTGCCTTTGTGAACCAGACGGTTGCGCGACACCTTCCCGGTGATCGTCGCGGACGGAACGTCGTGATCACGCTTGCCGCGCGCACCGGGGTCGCCGCCGGTCCCGTAGTTGGAGACGACGGTGAAGGCGGGGCGGTCCGGCAGATGGGGCGCGAGATTCCGAGCCTTCTTGAGAGCTGCCTCCATGGACACCCAGGCCGCTTTCGGCGTCCCGGCGGGGTTCTCCTCCATGGTGTCCCAGAGAAGTGTGTCCGTCTGCTCCGCTGCCGACGATCCCACGGGAACGGCCATGGGGCGGTAGCGCTCGTGGGTCTCCACCACTTCAGGGATGTCGGTATCGCCGCGTCGCGCCATGAGCACCGCGCGCTTGCGTGTCTGCGGAACCCCGAACGCCTCGGTGAACATCAATTGCGTCTTCGTCCGGTAGCCGAGGGTGTCGAGCACCTTGGCGTACTCCTCCCATACCGGCATCACGGCGGGGACCTGCTCCAGGACGACTGCCTCGTAGGGCTCCAGCCCTGGACGTCGGCTCCGCTCGATGACCCACCACAGCGGTTGAAGGACCAGCCCTGTCCGTTCGTCGCCCAACTTCTCGAGCTCGGCCTTGAGGTCGTTCAGCCTGGCCCCCAGGGCGCTGTACTCCTCGATCAGATGCTTGAGGTCCGCATTCTCGAGCTCGCGTTCTCTTGAGGCCCTGAGCGCCTTCAGAACGCCCTTGATCTCTTCCGGGGAGCTGCCGTGCTCCTGAAGACTCTTCTTGATCGCCTTGCGCTCCACGGAACGGAGCGCCTCGACCTCACGCTTCTCGTCCTTGATCTTCTCTGCCTCGGCGGCCTTTTCCTTCAGCTCCTCGGAGATCTCCCGCCAGACACCGGAAATGCTGTCCCATTCCGCTTCGTCCGTTTTCACGGCGGTGTGCAGGCGCTCGATGTACCGCAGCACGTCGTCCAGCGCCCTGCGACCGGCGCCGTGCCCGGCCACGGTGAAGGTCTGGCAGGGAGGCCCACCGGTCAGCACCTGGGCATGGGGGAAATGCGCAGCGGAGTATTCCCTCACGTCGCCGTGGAAGGTGTCCATCCCCGCCGCGCTGCGAGTGGCGCACGCGTCCTTGTCCCACTCGATGCCGGTGACCTGGTGGCCCAGGACGTCCGCAGCCACATCCAGCCCACCGGGCCCCGCAAACAGATCCACGATGCGGAAACTCACAGGTCGGACGTCTTTCTTCTCGATGTGGCTCATGGGCGTGAAGTTTAGCCGGCGTTGCGAGGTGCGTACGGCCCGTCCGTCCCATGTACCGGTGAGGAACGCAGAGCGGTCGCGATGGCGGTTCCGAGCGCCTTCCCCACCGGCGGAGGAGTGGCATGACCGATCTGCCTGTACCGAGCCGTCTTCCGTCCCGTGATGTGCCATTCCGGAGGGAACGACTGCAGGAGGGCCGCCTGGTCCACCGTGATTTTGATCATCTGCGACGGATCGTTCGCCTGCGGCCACTCGTAATCTGCTCCCGGCACTTCGTCCGCCATCGCCCCCGCGTTCACCCCCATCCGCGCCCAGGCCCGCTTCGTGCCGGACGGACCGAGATCCGCACCGCCGCGATTGTCCGAGCCGCCGACCAGAGTGGGGGCGACGGACGAGGCCTGTGCCGCCCAGCCTTCGGCGCTGCGCCAGCCGCGGGCCTTCATGGATCGGAGCAGTGCCCGACCGACCGACACGTGCTCGTCCACCGTCGGCTCGGGCGGGGCGAAGCCGTGGAACCACTCTTCTTTGAGAGCCACGAGAATGCCCTGCCTCCGTTCTTGCGGCACACCGAAATCGGCCGCGTTCAGCACGAACCAGCAGAATTGATAACCGAGATGTGCGAGTTCCTTCTGGATGAAGTCGCGAACATCGGCGTAGGCCGGGGACTCGACGAGAGCGGGCAGGTTCTCCAGCAACAGGGCGCGCGGCTGGATCGAGTGGACCAGATAGATCGTGGCAGTGAGAAGTCTCAGTTCCTGGTCGCTGTCGGCACGCCCCACTGCGGCCGAGGCTTTGACTCGCGGCAGGCCGGCCGACAGCAGGTCGACGTCGAAGACCTCCGGGTGCTCGTCCGGAAGGAACTCGATCAGGTCCTCGCGGACCACGTTCCAGTCCGGCCGGTTGGCCAGGAGCGTCTCACACGCCTGGTGCTTGCTGTCGAGCAGGAGCACCGGCGAGAAGCCCGCGCTCTCCAGCCCCGAGGCCAGTCCGCCGGCACCCGCGCAGACATCCACGAAACTCAACCGGTCTGTCATTCACTGCCCTCGGTTTCCCGCATGGTGTCCGACGACCGCGTTCTCCCCCTACGGCGTTCCCGGTCCTGTTTCTCCAGAGCCACCGCAGCCCGTACCGCCGCTGCCACCTCGTCGGGCGGTACGTGCTCCCAGAATCGCAGCACCGTCCAGCCCTGGGCGGTGAGGTGCTCGGTCGTCTCCCGATCACGTGCCATGTTCCGGTCCAGTTTCTGCCGCCACCAGTCAGCATTCGCCTTCGGCCGAGTGGCGTGCTCAGGGCAGCCGTGCCAGAAGCAGCCGTCGATGAGGATCGCGACCTTGGCCCGCGGGAAAGCCACGTCGATGCGCCGCCGGGGCATGCCCGGCACGGGGTACTCCACGCGGTAACGCAGCCCGGCCGCGTGCAGCAGTCGCCGCACGGCCAGTTCGATCCCGGTGTCCTTGCTCGCCTGCCTGCTCATGCGGGCCGAGACACCGGGAGAGGAAGGCGTCATGCTGTTCACTGTCGTCGGCCTCACGAACGCGTGTCGTCACGGTCGATGATCGCCGCGTCCTCCCTGGTCGAGTCGATCGCACGGAACCGCACCAAGGGACGGTTGCCCTGCGCCGTCGACGACGGGGCGACGAAGGCGAAGGCCATGACGAGGTCCCGCGGATCGACCGAACCGTCGGACGTGATCCGGGGCTCCGATTCCACCACGGGGTAGAGCACGAGTGCACCTCGACGCGGGCGGGCGTTCTGTTCGACGGTCGCGTTTCCGGTCAGGCTGATGGCCCCCGCTATGCGCTTCGCCGCAGCGACGTGCTTGGGGTCACGGATCGCGCCGAAGAGAGGACCTCGTCGACGCCTTCGACGGGCCAGGGAGAAGGGGCCGTGCCCCGAGATGCGGGCCTCGTTCCGGCGGGCGGACGTCTGCATCGGAGCGATCACGAGCCAGTCGTCGATCCTGCCCGCTTCTCGCCCGGCGTCCAGGAGGAATTCCAGGTGGGGCGAGAACTGCTCCGGGGCGGACCAGCGCAGGTCGCACAACACCGTGAGCAGGTCCCCGTGCGACACCGTGCCCACCCGCGCGTCGTACTCCGGGCTGTCGCCCACGGAGAGCGGGACGGGAGTGTCCGACAGCACGCCGAGGATCGGCGCCCAGCACTCCGTGTTGTGGCGCAGGGCTTCGGGGTCCTCGGGGTAGGCCGTGGGTTCCTCCCATACACCCGGGGACCGCACCTCCACCAGTTCCGCATTGAACATCTTGTTCCGAGCCGACGGCTTCACCCAAGGCAGATGCTGGGCCACCAGCGGCGGGATCTGCGCCGGCGTGACTTGGGGGCGGCCGTCGACCAGTGGTGCGTACCGGGCCAGTTCCTCGCGGAAGAGCTCCTCATCCCGGCAGATGGCTTCGAAAGCCTCGTACAGGTCCACCGTCCTGGCGTTGCGGCCGCTGCCGAGAGTCTCCTCACGCCCTATGTAGAGGCGTACGAGGTCCCGGTACCCGGGCCGGAAACCGAACCAGCGGCCCATCTGCATCAAGGTGTCGGCCTGCTGCGTCGTACGGCGGTAGTACGTGATCGTCAGGCCCTCCACGGTGAAGCCGCGGGAGAGCTTCGTACCGCCCACCAAGATCTTCCAGACGTGCGGTGTCCGGTCGAAGTCGAGGTTCAGCTGCTCGAAGTAGCGGTCGGAGTCACCGTTCACGACGATGACCGGCTGACCTCCCTGGCCGATGCGCTGACGTGCGGTGTTGACGTAGGGCCGCAGCTCCTCGTAGGTGTCGGGAGCGGGGAGGTCCGAGGCACGTGCCTCACTGACCGGAGCGAAGTCCGAAGCCCACAGTGCGGCAAGACGTTCGTGACCTGCCGTCGAGCTGTAACCCGCCTGATGCCACATGGAATTGATCCGCAGGGCGAGTTCCGCGTGATCATCCTTCCGCACCGACTGATGAGCGAGCATCGTGTGATGCCGGAACGGCCCGTCGTCGACACCGTGGTCGGCTCGGTACAGCTTCAGCGCACCGGACAGGACGAATGCATCCATCGCCTCTTGGAGACGGTCGTCCGCGGAGTCGCGGACGTCCCGGATGTGCGCCTTCTCCTGAGAGTTGGCAAAGGTGCGCTCGTAGCGCGGCGCCGCCGAGTCCAGATCGTGGAAGTCCTGGACGCCCATGTATCCGGACGGGCGGGGAAGCGAGATCAGGAAGTCGCTGGGGAAGAGGTCCTCGTCGTCACCCGGATCGATGAAGACGTTGGCGAAGGGGGTGGCCGTGTAGCCGACGTACTGCGCCCGCGGAAGCAGTCCCAGGAGCTGGGAGAGCAGGCCGTTGATGGCTGTGCGTTCCGTGCGTCCCTGTTCCCACTTCTTCGGGTCCAGGGTGTTGATGGAGGCCTGGTCGGACTCGTCGTCGATGATCAGGGCGGGCAGTTCGCCGAGCAGTCCGTGGATCTGCTTGAGGTCCTTGACCAGCTTGGTCAGGACGGCCTTGTTCTTCTTCACCACCAGGATGCGGGCGGCGGTGTGGTGGAGGTTGGCCGGATCGTGCAGGGGCCGGGTCGGCTCCCGCTTCTCGAACTCGAGGGCCCGGATGCCTTGGGCGAGGCTCTTGTAATCCTTGTCGCGAGTGGTCAGACGCTCGATGTCGAACGCACCGAGGACGGACGGGCGCGCTCCGTGCCGGACGAAGTCGTCCCAGTCCGCGTCGTCGTCACCCACATAGTCCACCCCCACGAGGGAGTCGAGGTCCGTGATGTCCGCGCCTCGCAGGATGTTCTCCTGACCGATCAGCTCCATGTCGAGTCGGCGCTGGGTCTGAGCACGCAACAGGTTGAGGGTGCCGCCCAGCACGATGACGAGTCGGTAGCCGGCGTCGATGGCCTTGGCGGCGACACCCGTGAAGTTGGCCGTCTTGCCGGACTGTACATATCCGACGACCAAGCCCTTCGCCTGCCGGGCCGCAGGTTGTTCCGGATCGGTCAGGCGTTCCACGACCGCCCGGCTCGCTTCGTCAAGGCTTGTGACCGCGGCGTCAGACCATCCCTTTGTCCGGAGCTTCCCCTCGTACGAGGTCCAGTAGAAGGAGCGGGCAGCCGCTCGCTCCGGGGTGTACCAAGGGGTGAACTCACGCGTGATCACCGTGGGGCCAGGGATCTTCGCCACGGGTACGGCATCGTCCAGCGCCTTTCGCACGTCGTTGCCGAACTTGAGTCTCTCGTACACGGCTGCGCGGCGCTCATCGGTGCGGGCGGGGGTGGCGGGCGCCCAGTGAGGGTCCTCGGCGAAGTCCCAGATCGTGAGGTGACGGCTCCAGAGTGCTCTGAGCGACTCGTCGCCATTGACGAGGCAGGCGTGGAACAGTTCCTCGCTCAGGTCGGCGTCCGGGTGGTCCTCATCAGCGGCAAGGGCGGCCCACTTCGCGAAATGCCGGGGCGCGCTCTTCATGCCTGCCAGTACGTCGGCGTGGATCGCAAGAAGAACGGAGGGCGGGGTGTCACTCATGTGAAGTCCTCGGTCTGGAGCAGAGGCGTGGTGGGATGCATTGCCGGCGTCAGGAAAAAGGCTGTGCACGTCGCGCGCGCTGAGCTTCCACCGAGGCCATGAGAATGGTGTTCCAGTAGTCCAGACGGTCCTGACGGCTGCGTTCCCAGCGCCCCAGTCCGAAGCAGTCCTCGAGAAGCAGATAGAGCAGGGTCTTTGTCACGGGGGTGTCATTCGCTCCTCCGCGTCTGCCGTCGTTGAAGTCCTCCCGGTACGCCTTGTTCAGGATCACGACGTTGCTCTCACGGTTCAGACCGAAGAACTGGTCGGGCGGAAGCGAACCCCAGACGAAGGCGATCGGTTCCTCACCCGCTTTCTCGGGCAGTTCCTCCTTGATGACTCGCTTGACCTTGGGGTCCAGGCCCTTGCCGGGGGGCGTCACAGGCTTGCGGACGATCTCGTTGCGCCTCGAACCGTCCCGATAGGCGGTCTCGGCGTCCAGGATGAAACTCCGGAAAGTGCGCCCCCTGGAGTCCACTGCCTTGTCGAGGCCGTCGGTGAAGGCCTGGGTGACGGTGATCTTCTCCTTCTTCACGTCCAGGCTCAGTACGTTGTTGGCCTGGGGCGGAAGTTCGACGGCGACCCGGGCGAGTACCAGGTGCCCCTCGGGATTCCGCCAGCCGTTCCACCCACCGGCCTGCACGAGACGGTCGTTACGGTAGAAGTAGAAACCCTGCCTGTCCGTCAGCGCGCCGACCTGGCGGAAGCCCGCCTGTTTGGACTTCGCCTGCCAGATGTGTGCCTTCAGCCGCAGATCCCCCAGACTTTCCACCGGGGCGACGAACTCCCGGGGGTAGCCGGCTTTGCCCGGGACTTTGTATCCGAAGGGGTCCAGGGCTTCCACGGCGATGTGGTCCACTTCCTCGCCAGGACCCTGTCCTCCGCTGCCGACGTCCCAGACCGCTATGTCGAGCTTCAGCCCGCGCTGAAGATACCGGTGGAGGTAGAGACCGAGGTGGGTCTCGAGACGGGATATCGCTTTGGACAGGAACTGGTCGCTCTGGCCGCGGGCGACGGTCTCGAAGGCCCGCACGCCGTCCCAGCGCACGACGGTTCCCTGCCATTCGATGACCCCGTCGTAACGATCCACGAGTTCCTGCGCGTACCGCGGGTCGACGGTGTCGCACCGGAAGCCGTCCTCGATGCCCTCCGCGGTGAGGCGGCGTCCGGTGGCTCGGCTGCGCCGGGTGCGGCTGACCACGGTGAGCGAGGAGGCATGGGACAGGGAAGCCGCTTTCATCCCTGTGCCGTACATACCGAGGGCGCCGTCGCCGTAGTCACGGCGACGGCCCACCGTCATCGCGGCGTCCAGATCCTCGTCGTCCATCCCCTTGCCGTTGTCGATGATCAGCAGGGTGAGGATTCGATCGGCATCACGCAGGAAGTGGACGACGATCTTGTCGGCTCGGGCGTCGATGGAGTTGTCGATGAGGTCGGCGACGGCGACCTCGAAGCCGTAGCCCTGGTTGGTCAGGGCCCTCCCGTAACCGGCGTCCGGCGGTAGGTGCGTACTGCCGGACGTGGGGACGTCGTACTGCCATTCGGTGCCGGGCTGGTAGGGCATGCTTCCTCGAAGACGCAGGTCAGGGCCTGCTCCACGAGTTAGCAGCCCCCTACACACAACAAACGGAGAATGTGACCGTACTGCAAAGGTTGGACATAGGGGGAGGTGGGTGCTGAACAGGGGCGATAAATCCCTTATCTGCGCCTGGTTCGCAAGTAGCTCTGGCCAAAGATCTTCATCGAATATGCCGCCATGGGTGCATCCAGGCGACCGTCCTGGCCTGCCTGAACTCTAGGCAGCGTGCCGGGTGCCCGGAGCCCGAGGAGTGGGGCCCCAGGTCAGTGGCTCCGGGCGTCGTGCGTCGTTTGGTTCGGGAAATACGCCGAGTGTTCGGCGGTCGACCGGTGAGACGCCCGCGAGGGGACCCCGGTCATGCCCCGTGACACTCCCCATAAGCCTTCTGCGACCCGCACCAACAATCCGCCCCCCGCTGAGGCGGCCAAGCCGCCGCCCTCCCCCGGGCCGCCAGGATCGTCGCGTACTGGGGCAGCAGGTCGGGGTCTCCCGGGGAGGCGCCCTCCGAGGCCGCGAAGGCCTCGTACGAGGGGACCGTGCCCGTCACGATGCCCAGGTTGCCCGTGCCGGAGGCGGCCAGTTCGCGCAGGGAGGCCTCTATCACCGCGAGGTGGGTCTCGTGGGACGGGTACTCGTCCGCGAGGGTGGGGTAGGCCGACCGCAGTTCTGCCAGTTCGCCCGCCGGCCAGTGCAGGACCGCCACCGGGAAGGGGCGGGAGAGGGCCTCCCGGAAGGTGCCCAGTTCGGCGCGGAGGCGGGAGATCTCGGCTTCCAGCTCCAGCGGGTTGTCGGACCCGAGGGACCAGACCCGCTTCGGGTCGTGGAGTTCGTCCAGGGAGACCGGGGACGCGTTCACGGCGTCGGCGAGGGTGTCCCAGTCGTCGTGGGCCGCGCCCAGCATCCGGCGGACGCGGTGGCGGCCGAAGAGCAGGGGGTGCGTGGCGTACGGCGGCTCGGGTACGTCCGTCAGCAGCAGCCGGGCCGCCTCGGTGAACGTCGCCTCCGCCGCCTCCAGCTCGTCGTGGGCCTCCAGGGACTCCGCGACGATCACCCAGGGGGCCGGGTCCCGCGGCGCGGCCGCGCGGATGCCGTCGATGATCGCGCGGGCCTCGGCCTCGTGGCCGTACTCCCACAGGTTCGAGGCCTTGAGGGCGCGGACCAGGTGCGGGGCGTCCAGGCCGGCCGGGGACGACAGCAGGCGGTCGTAGAGGGTGGTCGCGGCGGGGCGGTCGCCGGACAGTTCCAAGTGGGCCGCGGCCTGGATCAGCAGGGCCTCGGCGTCCTCGGGATACAGGCCGGCGGTCCGCTCCAGGCGTGCCGCTTCGGCGGTGTGGTCGACGTTCTCGGCAGGCGTGTCGGGGCGCATGGGTGACACCGTACTGCCGACCGGTGACGAAGAGGAGAGAGCCGCAGGCCAGGGGGACGGGGACGACGGGCACGGGAAGCCCGGCCCGCGGCCCGCGGCCCGCGGCCCGGGGCCCGGGGCCCGGGGCGCCGGGGAGGGGGCGCCCCGGGGGGCCTGGATCCCCTAGACCGTCACCCCGTCCACCTGGAGGGTCTGCACCGCGCCCGCCGCGAACGGCACGCTGACCGTCTTTCCGGACAGGTACGTGTCCGAGCGGGCCGTGTAGAGGTCGCCGCCGCCGCCCGAGGTCACCGTGTTCCAGCGGGGGACCAGGCCGCCGGAGCCGCCGGTCACGGTGGTGAAGCGGGAGAGGTCGAAGGTCAGGGTCTGGGCCGACGCGGAGGTGTTGGCGGCGACGATCACCAGGCGCCGCGCGGCCCTGTCCAGGGCGGCCACCGCATAGCTGACGCCCGTGTCGAGGATCGTCATGCCGGGGCGGATGTGGCGGCTGAACTGGGCCATCACGTAGTACTTCGTGGTGACCGCGCCGGGCTGGAGGGTGGCCGCGTCGTACGCGATCATCGCCCAGTTCGTCGAGGGGTCCATGACCTGCCAGTACACCCAGGCCGTCGGGTGCAGCCAGCGGAAGTCGTAGAGCAGGTTGCTCGCCATGGACAGGCCGGTGCCGTCGTTGTCGCCGGTCTCGGAGTTCCACAGGGCCTTGCCGGACGTCGTCACCACGTCCGTGTACAGGAGGTCCCGGCGGCCGCCCGAGCCCTGGTAGCCGTGCACGTTGACCCGGTTCACCAGGGCCTTCGTGGACGCGCCGAAGGAGTTCCACGTCGTGCGGGCCAGGTCGTAACTCGTCTCGTCCGAGGCGGAGATACGGGTGCCGGTCAGGCCGCGCTTGTCCAACTCGCTGCGTAGGTGCGGCAGTACGGCCGCCTGGACGCCGGCGTCCATGTGGCAGCCCTCCTGGGTGCCGGTCGCCGTCCACCAGGACGAGGAGGGCTCGTTGAAGGGGTCGACCGTCGCGAAGTCCACCCCCCAGTTGTTCTTCGCGTACAGCGCGACGGCGGCCAGGTGGGAGGCGTGCTGGCGGTAGTTCCAGGACTGGAGGTTGTTGCCGCCGCCCGCCGCGCCCGAGGGGTTGTGGTTCAGGCACATCCACCACATGGGGGAGTTGGCGAACAGTTCGGTGGTCGCGCCCCGCGCGGTCGCCTTCGTCAGCATGGCCCGCTGCTTGGCGTCCGCCGACCAGTTCCACGCCGAGGAGGCGGGGTCCTCGTTGTTCCAGTCCTGCCAGAAGCCCTCGATCTGCTTGAACGCGGGGATGTTGGGGGAGACCGCCATCGACTCGCCGCCCACGCTGTTCCAGCTGCACGCGCCCAGGTTGTAGCGGGCGATGTTCATGCCGAGGCCCGGGAGCGTCCGGCCGCCGTAGGCCACCGACCTGGTCGTGAAGAAGATGTCGGCGAAGTCGTCGCGGGCGCCGAAGACGTTCGCCCACCAGGCGAGGGAGGTGCCCCAGCCCTCCCAAGTGCCGTAATTGGTAGACGGGTTGACGCCGATCGTCGCGTCGGCGCGGGCCGTGCCGGCCGCCAGGCCGGTGCCGAGGAGGGCGCCGCCGGTGGCCGCCAGCAGGGTTCTGCGTCGGATCATGGCTTCTCCGCTTCACTGGGCTGAGGACGTGCCGGTCGTCCCACCGGCGGCATCCGTGAACCGAGGACAGGGGGCCGGCCGTCCCGGCCGGGGTCCGTCACTCGTGGCTCGTTGCGGGAACGTGAGTGCGTGCGCGCGTCACGAAGCATCGGGGGCGGCGCGTGCTGTTGTCGAGGGTTCCGACAGCCCTTTCTCAAACCCGCGGAGGAAGGTTCGACGGGGCGAACGGCATTGCCCTCGTGGGCGGTTGGTCGACCGGGTCCCGCCCCACACCCCGGCCCGTTCGGGTATAACCGAACAAGGACAGCGACGTGAACGGCTACGCGAACAGGAGGGGACCACGGTGATCCGCGCCATGCTCGACACCCCCCTGCTGCGGCGCCGGCCCGCGGTCGCCCTCCTCCTCACCGTTCTCGGGCTCGCCCTGATCGACGCGGGCAGCCTCTCCTCGACCGTCGCCCTCGCCGCGACCGCCGCCGCCGGGGCCGCCCTCGCGCTCTGCTCGCTTCTCGCCGCGCGCTGCGCCCCCGCCGTGCCGCGCACCCGGGTGCGCACGGCCGTCCGCGACCGCGACCGCCGTACCGCCTTCCTGCCGCAGCGCGACCCCGACGCCTCCGGACGGCCCCGGCCCAGGGCACCCGGACACGCCCTCCCGACGGCCGTCGCGTAGGGCACCCAAGGGCACCCAAGCCACCACCCGGGTCGCACCGCTGACCACACCGTGCCCCGCGCGGGCCGTCATGCCGCCGTATCCACGTCCCGGCACGACGAGACCCCCGGAGGGCTCCGTACCCATGTCCGTCTTCTCCGTCCTCTCTGTCTTCTTCACCGTCTTCGTCCACCTCGTCGAGCGGCTCGCCGACCTGCTCGAACCCCTCTTCCACGCCTCCGCGGCCGCCGCCGCGATCGTCCTGTTCACCGCGTTCGTACGGCTCCTCGTCCATCCCCTGTCACGGGCCGCCGCCCGCGGCCAGAAGGCGCGGGCCGCGCTCCAGCCGCGGATCGCCGAACTGCGCGCCCGGCACGCCCGCGACCCGGAGAGGCTCCGGCGGGCCGTGCTGGAACTGCACGCCCGGGAGCAGGTGTCCCCGCTGTCCGGCTGCCTGCCCGGCCTCCTCCAGGCGCCCGCCTTCCTCCTCCTCTACTACGTCTTCTCGCACTCCACGATCGGCGGCGAGACCAACGGCCTGCTCACCCACCGGCTCCTCGACGCACCCCTCGGCGACCGCTGGACCGACGCCCTCGCCGCCGGCGGGCCGTTCGGCGGGGCCGGGCTGGTCTACATGGCGCTGTTCGCCGTCGTCGCGGCCGTCGCCACCGTCGGCTACCGCCACGCTCGGCGCGCGACGGCCGTGAGCCCGGTAGCCGTGAGCCCGGCGACCGGCGGGGAGCAGGTGCCCGGCCTGGGCGCGGTCACCCGGGTGATGCCGTTCCTGTCCTTCTTCACCCTCGTCACCGTCGCCGTCGTACCGCTGGCCGCCGCCCTGTACGTCGTCACCAGCACGGCCTGGAGCGTGGCCGAGCGGGCGCTGCTCCACCGGTGACGTGCCCGTGGCGCGGGCCCGTGGCGCGTGCCCGTGGGACGGACCTGCCGTGACGGTCCAGTACGTGAACCGGGTCTTGCGGAGTGGACGCACAGCTTGGAGGATCGGCCAGTCCTCCGACCACCGCACCCGTCGGCGGGCGCCCGCGACCGAGGGAGACTGTGATCATGAAGCTGCTGCGAGTCGGTACGGCGGGCGCGGAGCGTCCCGCGCTGCTCGACGCCCAGGGAACCCTGCGGGACCTGTCGGGCCTCGTGGACGACATCGACGGCGCCCTGCTCGCCGACGCCGACGCGCTCGGCCGGATCCGTGCCGCCGGCGAGTCCGGCGAGCTGCCCGCGCTGGACGCGACCGGGCTGCGGGTCGGCCCGCCGCTCGGCCGGATCGGCAAGGTCGTGTGCATCGGGCTGAACTACCACGACCACGCCCGCGAGACGGGGTCCGCGGCGCCCGCCGAGCCCGTCGTCTTCTTCAAGGCGGCGGACACGGTCGTCGGGCCGTACGACACCGTGCTCGTGCCGCGCGGGTCCACGCGGACCGACTGGGAGGTGGAGCTGGCGGTCGTCATCGGGCGCACCGCCCGCTACCTGGAGTCGGCGGCGGAAGGGCTCGCGCACGTCGCCGGGTACGCCGTCGCGCACGACGTCTCCGAGCGGGAGTTCCAGATGGACCGGGGCGGCACGTGGGACAAGGGGAAGAACTGCGAGACGTTCAACCCGCTCGGCCCGTGGCTCGTGACGGCCGACGAGGTGCCCGACCCCCAGGCGCTGGGGCTGCGGCTGTGGGTCAACGGCGAGCTGAAGCAGGACGGCACGACCGCCGAGCAGATCTTCCCCGTCGGCGAAGTCGTCCGCTACGTAAGCCAGTTCATGGTGCTGTACCCCGGCGACGTCATCAACACGGGGACGCCCGCCGGGGTCGCCTTCGGGCAGCCCGAGCCGAAGCCGTACCTGCGGGCGGGGGACGTGGTCGAGCTGGAGATCGACGGTCTGGGGCGCCAGCGTCAGGAACTCGAGGACGCGTGACGCTCCGCCGCGGGCGGGGGAAACGGGGCGGGCGGGGGCGGGAGGAACGGGGCGGGCGGTCGGCCGGAGCGATCGGTCGGTGCGGGTCGTCCCCGGCCGGTCGCGTCCGCGGGACGGAGCCCGTACCCCGGCTCCGCCCCGCACCTCCTGGCGTGCCTCAGCGCGGGTCCAGGTCCTTCTCCAGGAACTGTTCCAGGGCTTCCACCACGAAACGGTGGTCCTCCAGCTGCGGCAGGCCCGAGACGGTCACCGCGCCGACCACCCCGACGCCCTCGACGGTGATCGGGAAGGAGCCGCCGTGGGCCGCGTACGTGTCGGGGTCCAGGCGCGAGGACTCCTCGAACGTCGTGCCCTTCGCACGGAAACGCGAGCCCACCAGGTAGGACGAGGCGCCGTAGCGCTCCACCACCCGGCGCTTGCGCGCGATCCAGGCGTCGTTGTCGGGGGCCGAGCCGGGCAGGGCCGCGTGGAAGAGCTGCTGGCCGGCCCGGTGGATGTCGACGGCGACCGGGGCCTGCCGTTCGCGGGCCAGCTCCACCAGCAGCGTGCCGAGCGCCCAGGCGTCGTCGAAGGTGAACTGCCGGAACACCAGGCGGCGTTCCTGCGCCTGTAGCTCCTCCAGGGTGGGAGCGATCTCCGGGGTGAACCTGGGGGTGATCTCGTGGGTCACAGCGACACCGCCACTCCGTCTCGTGCCGAACGGCGGGCCGCCTCCAGGACGTCGAGCGCGGCGGCCGCCTCCGCGGCGGTCACCGGGTTGGGACCGCCGTCGGTCAGTGCCTTCGCCACCGCAGCGTAGTAGGCCGGGTAGTCGCCGGGCAGGGTCCGCACGGCCCGTCCGCCGCCGGTCACCGGCGACTCGCCGGAGCCGACGCGCCCCCACAGCTCCTCGGGCTCCTCGCCCCAGCCGGCGCCGGGCCGCCCGCCGTCCCGCAGCGCCGCCTCCTGCGGGTCCAGGCCGTACTTCACATAGCCGGCCTTCGAGCCCAGCACCCGGAACCGCGGGCCGAGCTGGGCGGTCGTCGCCGAGACGTAGAGGTGGGAGCGGACGCCGCCGGCGTGGGTGAGCGCGAGGAACGTGTCGTCGTCGGCCTCCGCGCCGGCCCGGCGGACGACCGACTCGGCGTAGACCTGGGTGACCGGGCCGAAGAGGACCAGCGCCTGGTCGACGACATGGCTGCCGAGGTCGTACAGCAGACCTCCGATCTCCGCAGGGTCGCCGGACTCCCGCCAGCCGCCCTTCGGCTGCGGCCGCCACCGCTCGAACCGGGACTCGAAGCGCCACACGTCGCCCAGCGCGCCCTCGGCGAGCAGTGCGCGCAGGGTGAGGAAGTCGTTGTCCCAGCGGCGGTTCTGGAAGACGGAGAGGAACAGTCCGCGCTCCTCGGCCAGGCCGGCCAGCTCCCGTGCCCCGGCGGCGGTACCGGCGACCGGCTTGTCCACGACGACCGCGAGGTCCGCTTCGAGGGCGGTCCTGGCGAGCGGCACGTGCGTCTTGTTCGGGGACGCGACGACGATCAGGTCCAGGTCCCCGGAGCGGGCGAACAGCTCGTCGGGGGTGCCGGCGACGCGTACGTCCGGGAACCCGGCGCGGGCCTGCTCCCGCCGCTCGGGGTTCGAGGTGACCACCGTGTCGAGGACGAGGCCCTCGGTGGCGGCGATCAGCGGGGCGTGGAAGACGGAGCCGGCCAGGCCGTAGCCGATCAGGCCCACGCGGAGGGGGGTACCAGTCATGCGACCTACTTTCGCAACGCTGTTGCCAAAGTGCAAGCGCGGGGGAGAATGGGCGCGTGAACAGGACGAACGGCGGCACGGCAGGCGGCAGGAGCGGGGCGGGCGGCCCGAGCGGCCCTGGAGGCACCCGCGGCGCGAGCGGCGCGAGCGGTGGCGCCGTCGGCGCGAATCTCCTCGCCGTGCGCAGTCACAACGCCGCGCTCGTGCTCGACCTGCTGCGCACGGCCGGACCGGACGGCATCAGCCGGCTCGAACTCGCCGAGCGCACCGGCCTCACCCCGCAGGCCGTCAGCAAGATCACCGCCCGGCTGCGGGAGGAGGGCCTCGCGGCGGAGGCCGGCCGCCGCGCCTCCACCGGCGGCAAGCCGCGCACCGTGCTGCGGCTGGTGCCGGCGGCCGCCCACGCGGTCGGCGTCCACCTCGACCGCGACGAACTGCGGATCGTCCTCACGGACCTCTACGGGAGCGTGGTCGGGGAGCGCCGGGGCCCGCTCGACCTGGGGGCCGGGGCGGAAGCGGTGCTGGGGGCCGTCGAACGGGGCGTCGGCGAGATGCTGGGGCTGGGGCTGGGGCTGGGGCTGGGGCAGGCCTCGAGGCTGCTCGGTGTCGGCGTCGCCCTGCCCGGTCCGCTCGACCACACCCACGGCGTCCTGCACCGCGTCACCGGCTTCCCGGAGTGGGACGGCTTCCCCCTGCGGGACGCGCTGGCACGGCGGCTCCGCGTGCCGGTGGTCGTCGACAAGGACACCAACGCCGCCGCCCTCGGCCTCGCCGTCGCCGGCGAACGCGGCTCCTTCGCCTACCTCCACCTCGGTACGGGACTCGGCGCCGGCCTCGTCGTCGGCGGCAGGGTGCACCGCGGGGCGCGCACGGGCGCGGGGGAGTTCGGCCACCAGGTCATCCAGCTGGACGGGCCGCCCTGCCCCTGCGGGAACCGCGGCTGCGTCGAGGCGCTGTGCCTGGCGGCCATCGACCGGGGTGACGTGGCGGAGGCGGCCCGGGTGCTGGGCACCGCCACCGCGAACCTCGCCGGTCTGCTCGACATCGACCAGGTCCTCCTCGGCGGCCGCACGATCACCGCCACCCCGGACCCCTTCGTGGCCGGAGTCGCGGCGGTCCTCGCCGCCCGCGCCGCCCGGGAGGGCTCCCCGGACCTCGCCGTACCCGTACGACTCGCGCCCGGCGGGTCCGACGGCTCCGGCGGCCCGGCCGGGGTGGCGGAGGGCGCCGCCCACCTGCTCCTGGGGCCGGTGTTCGGGCGGACGGACGTATGAGACGGACCCTGGGACGGATGCATGGGACGGATGCATGAGACGGACGCATGAGACGGTCGGGTGTCCGAGAGGAACCGGTACCCTCCGCCGAACGAATGCATTCGCACGGCCGTACGGTGCGGCAGCCCCCGCCCGGCGCACCCCTCCGGCAGGCTCACGTGTTCATGCGACTGTGCACGCCCGTCTCCCTCTGCCTCGCCGCAGCCGCCGTTCTGCTGCCCTTACCCCCCTTGGCGGAAGCCGTGCCGAGCTGTGCCGGGGCGGACGCGGGGGACTTCCCGCTCACCACCCGGCTGCACGGCGGGCCCGACTCCTACCGTGCCGGGGGCGGCCCCGGCACCTGGTTCGTCGACCTCACCAACACCACCCGCCGCACCTGCACCGGCGTGCACCCGGTCGTCGTCCTCGTCGACTCCGCGCACGCCCTGGAGCCGGCCCAGACCCGTCTGGAGTTCTACGCCGACGGCCACCCGCACCCCGTCCGCTTCGAGACGACCGACGAGGACGAACTCGTCGGAGCACTCGCGGACGTCCCCGGCGCGACGGAGGAACCCGCCGGGTCCGCGGAGCGCCCGGCCCCCTTCCCCGGCTTCACCGTCCCCCCGGGCCGGACCCTCACCGTGAAGCTGCGCCTCTCGCTCGCCTCGGACGCCGTGCCCAACCGGGTCACCGCCAACGCGGCGGTCGTCCAGCGCCAGGGAGAGGACGGCGAGTGGGTCGGACAGTCGAACGACTACCGGTTCGCCATCGAGACGGGCGGCGGGAGCGACTCCGCGACCGAGTCCGCCCCCCGGTCCACCCCCGCCACCCCCACCGGCGAGAGCTCCCCCACCGGCGAGAGCTCCTCCACCGCCGAAACCTCCCCCACTCCCGAGACCTCCCGCTCCGCCCCGCCCTCCCTCGCCGACGAGGCCCAGGAACTGGCCCTCACCGGTCTCTCCTCCCCGGTCGGCGCCCTCGCCGTCACCGCCGTTCTCCTCGCCACGGGCGCCGCCCTCGTCGTGCTCCGCAGGCGCCGCTGACGCGTACCGGGGCCGCACCGCGGCATCGCCTCGTTCACCTGGTGACCGGCCGGGTCCGGATCGCGCGGTCCTGATTAGGCTGGGGGCGTCGGTACGCCGTGGTTCCGGCGCCCCCGCACCGCCCGTACGCACGCCAGGAGACGCACCACATGGCAGACCGCAAGCCCATCGAGTCGTGGCTCACCGACATGGACGGGGTGCTCATCCACGAGGGCGTCCCGATCCCCGGCGCAGACTCCTTCCTGAAGAAGCTGCGCGAGTCGGGCCGGCCCTTCCTCGTGCTGACGAACAACTCGATCTACACCCCGCGCGACCTGCACGCCCGGCTGCGCCGCATGGGCCTGGAGGTGCCGATCGAGAACATCTGGACCTCGGCCCTGGCCACCGCCCAGTTCCTGGACGACCAGCGGCCCGACGGTTCCGCGTACGTCATCGGCGAGGCCGGCCTGACCACGGCGCTGCACGACATCGGCTACATCCTCACCGACCACGAGCCGGACTACGTCGTCCTCGGCGAGACCCGGACCTACTCCTTCGAAGCCATGACGAAGGCGGTACGGCTGATCAACGACGGCGCCCGCTTCATCTGCACCAACCCGGACGAGACCGGCCCCTCCACCGAGGGCCCGCTGCCCGCGACCGGCGCGGTGGCCGCGCTGATCACCAAGGCGACCGGCAAGCAGCCCTACTTCGCGGGCAAGCCCAACCCGCTGATGATGCGCACGGGACTGAACGCGATCGGCGCCCACTCCGAGACCAGCGCGATGATCGGCGACCGCATGGACACCGACGTGCTGGCCGGCATGGAGGCCGGGATGCAGACGTTCCTGGTGCTCACCGGCCTGACCCGGCCCGAGGACGTGGAGGGCTTCCCGTACCGCCCGTCGAAGGTGGTCGACTCGATCGCGGACCTCGTCGACCGGATCTGAAACCTGTCACCGGGCGGAAATGACCCGGACGGAGCAGCGGTGCCCCGCTGGAGATGCGGGGCACCGGCGCGAGGAGGAGCCTCCAGGTACTGGGAGGTTCACGATGGGTTCACTGAAAGCCACACTCTGTGCGGGCGTCGCGGTCGTCGCGGCGGCCCTCACCCCGACGGCGTACGCCACGAACCCGGCAGGCGGAGTCTCGGTGACCCCGTCGACCCCGGCCCCCGGCGCCGAGGTCGCCCTCGAGGTCACCGGCTGCCCGGGGAAGAAGGCCACCGCGGAGTCCGAGGCGTTCGTCTCCGACGCGCACCTGGTCGGCCCGGGCGGTTCGGGCGGCCCGCTGTCCGGTGACACCCGGATCCGCACCTCGCTCGCCCCCGGTTCCTACCGCGTCACGATCGTCTGCGCCGACTTCGAGGTCAAGGGCGCGATCAAGGTGGTGGCGGCCACCGCCCGGCCGACCGCCCCCGCGTCCCCGGTCGCGCCGGTCCTGGCGGGCGGCGGAGGCGCGGCGCCCCTGGCCGCCACCGACGAATCCCGCACGGAGGGCCCCGGCCTCGCCCACGCCGTCACCGGTCTGCTGCTGGCCGGTGCCGCCGCCGTCGCCGTGGTGCTGCGCGGGGTCCGGCGCCGCCGCCGTGGGACGGAATGACCGTGTCCGAACGGGAACACGGCTCCGGACGGCTCCTCATCGGCCTGGCCTGGGCGCTGCTGCTGCTCGGCCTGTGGCTGTGGGGCCGCGAGGCGACCGACCTGCGGCCCGGCGCCGCCGCCACCGCCACGGGTGACGTGGCCGCGGTGGGCCGGCCCGCCGACGCCGAGCTGCCGCCCGCCGCCCGGCCGCTGGCCGCCGCGCTGCCGCAGCGCGTGGACATCCCGCAGCTGGGCGTGCAGGCCCCGGTCGTGGCCCGCGGCCTGGACGCACAGGGCGCGATCGCCGCGCCGCCCTACGACCAGGCGGGCGTCGTCGGCTGGTACGGCGCCGGGGTGAAGCCCGGCGCCGCCGGTACCGCGCTGATGGTCGGCCACGTCGACACCGAGACCCGCCCCGCGGTCTTCTACAAGCTGAGCACGCTCGCGGCCGGCGAGACGATCCGGGTGGTCCGCGCCGACGGCAAGGTCGCCGAGTTCACCGTCGACGACGTCGCGGTGGTCCGGCGCGACGGCTTCGACGCCCGCCGGGCCTACGGCACCCGCGAGCCGGGCCGCGCCGAGCTGCGTCTGATCACCTGCGGCGGCACCTTCGACCGGGCGAGCCGCAGCTACACGGCCAACGTGATCGTGTCGGCGTACCTGACCGGCACCGCGCCCTGACGGCCGCCCGGAACAGCAGAAAGCCCCTCGCTCGCGCGAGGGGCTTTCTCGTCTGTGCGCCGCCAGGGACTCGAACCCCGGACCCGCTGATTAAGAGTCAGCTGCTCTAACCAACTGAGCTAGCGGCGCCTGCTGACGACGTTAACTCTACATGACCTCCGGGGGTGCTCCTGACGCCCGGACGGCCCTCCGGACCTGCCCCGCACCCCCCTGGGAGGGGCCCGCGTACATCATTCGGACCGTCAGCATGCGCGTCGGCAAGGCAGTTGGTAAAGACTGGCGAACGTGCACAGTCGCGGACATTTTCATCTGCAGTGTGAGGGGAATCGCATGGTGGCTCCGGTGTTCGAGGAATTCGATCCCGCGAGCGACTGCGAATGCCCCGGATGTGTCGACCGGAGGCGGTCCGCAGCGGCTTCCCCGGCCGCCGGAACCGGCGGCCGCCCGGCCGCCCACCGCACCGTCGTCGTCGCGGCCGCGGCCTCCGCGGCCCTCGGAGCCGGTCACGCGGTCCCCGCCCTGGCCGCCCCCCACCAGGCCCCCCACCAGGCCCCCCACCAGGCCCCCGACCGGCCGGGAGCCCCGGCGGACGACGGGCCCGAGACCCCGCAGGGCGCGAAGGCGCCCCTGCACGGGCCCGGCGGCAAGCCCGCCGGCACGGTCCCCCTGCCGGCGACCACCCGAACGGAGATCATCGACCGCGCCAAGAAGTGGGTCGCGGCGAAGGTGCCGTACAGCATGAGCGCGTACTGGTCGGACGGCTACCGGCAGGACTGCTCCGGCTATGTGTCCATGGCCTGGAACCTGCCGGGCAACGAGTGGACGGGCAGCCTCCACACCTACGCGACCAAGATCACCAAGGAGGATCTCCAGCCGGGCGACATGCTGCTGTTCCACAACCCGGCCAACCCGACGAACGGCTCCCACGTCGTCCTCTTCGGCGGCTGGACGGACTACACGCACGGCTACTACATCGCCTACGAGCAGACCCGCCCCACCACCCGCAGGCTCGCCACTCCTTACGGGTACTGGACCAACCCCGGCAAGTACGTCCCCTACCGCTACAAGGGCCTGACCGCCGAGCCGAAGGGCCCGGCCGTGCCGCAGGTCCCGGGCAAGGACGGCGGCGGGGACGCCGCCAACCCCGGCTCCGGCGCCGTACCGCCCGCGTACCCGGGGCGGGCGGCCTTCGGGCCCGGGGCCGACAACAAGCACGTCACCCGGCTCGGCCGGCTCCTCGTCGAGCGCGGCGCGAAGCGGTTCTACGCCTCGGGGCCCGGCCCGCGCTGGTCGGACGCCGACCGGCGGGCCACCCGGGCGTTCCAGCAGGCCCAGGGCTGGAGCGGCGCCGGCGCCGACGGGCTGCCCGGCCCGCTGACCTGGTCGCTGCTGACCACCGGCAAGGGCAAGGACATCGCCCCCGCGGGGTCCGGAGCGGTGGGTGCGCCCGCCCCCGCCCCGGCCCCGCGGGTCCCCGCCTATCCCGGCCGGGGCATGTTCCGCCCCGGCGCCGACAACGCGCACGTCACCCAGCTGGGGAGGCAGCTGGTGAAGAAGGGGTTCGGCAAGTACTACACCAAGGGGCCCGGACCGCGCTGGGGCGAGGCGGACCGGCGGGGCGTCGAGGCCTTCCAACGCGCCCAGGGCTGGCGCGGCGGGGCGGCCGACGGCTACCCGGGACCGGAGACCTGGCGGCGGCTGTTCTCGTAGCCCGGCCGCCCGGCGGCCTCGGCCGTCCGGTGACCTCGGCCGTCCGGACGGGCGCGCGGCGACCCCGGCCGCCCGGACCCACCTGGTCCCCCGGACCTGACCTGGTCACCCGGACTGCCGGGACCGCCCGCAGCGACCCGGGCCGTCGGACCGTACCGGCGACCCCGGTCGTCCCCATCCACTGTCATGGCGTATCTGGCGCGGAGGCTGGAGGCACGCATGAGTACGACCACTTCTCAGACGCCCGAATCGGAGGGGCCGGCACGGCCCGCCCGGCTGATCCAGAACGAGGCGACCACCGAGATCCCCGTCCATCTGCTGTTCCGCGACGACCCCGAGCCGAGGCCGGTGCCGCTCGGGCCCACCGTCGTGGGCAGCCGGGTGGGCACCGGGGAGCAGCCGAGGTTCCGCCGGCCGGTGCCGGTGAAGGCGCGGCCGGTCGCGCAGGTCGACCCCGCGCTCGTCGAGCGGCCCGGCCGCGTGCTGCCCGGCGCGGTCGGGGTGGCCGCCGGGGCGTGCGGGGCGGCGGGCTGCGCGGCCGCCTCGTGGTGGGCGGGCGTGCTGCCGCCGGTGGTGGTGGAGGCGCTCGCGCTGCCCGCGTCGGCCGGTGCCGGGCTCGGCCCCGCGCAGTGGGCGGCGTACGCGGGGGCGGGCGCCCTCGGCCTGTTCGGTTTCGGCGGGCTGGCGCGCGGCAGGACCGGGCGGGCCTGGGTGCTCGGCCTGTTCGGCCGCTACCGGGGGACGGTCCGCCGCACCGGCCTGCTCTGGGTGAACCCGCTGCTGCTGCGCCGCCGGGTCGACGTGCGGCTGCGGCACTGGCGCAGCGAGGAGATGCCCGCGGCCGACGGCAACGGGGTCGCGCTGCGGGTGGTGGCGCTCGTGGTGTGGCGGGTGCGGGACACCGCGCGGGCCACGCTCGGCGTGGAGGACCACGAGACGTATCTGCGCGAGTGCGTCGAGGCGGCGCTGGCCCGCGTCCCGGTGGAGACGCCGGGTGCCGGGCGGGGGGCGGTCGAGGCGTCCGGGGAGGCGCTGACCCGGCGGGTCGCGCGGGACGCGGGCGCGATCGGCCTGGAGGTGTACTCGGTGCAGCCGCTGCGCGTCGAGTACGCCCCCGAGGTGGCCGCCGCGATGAACCGGCGCCGGATTGCCGCGCTGGACGCCCAGCAGCGGGCGACGGTGCTGGGCTCGGTGGTGGACTCGGTGGAGGACACGGTGACCCGGCTGACCATGCGCGGGCTGGTGGAACTCGACGACTACGAGCGCAAGGCGCTGGTGAAGGACCTGACGGTGGCGTTCTGCTCGGGACGGGGGGAGCAGTCGCCCTGACGACCCGTCGGACAAGTCCCCCCATTGGTATGGACATGTTCAACGATCGGCAATAATCTCGAACTTGGTCTAGACCTGCACGCCTCACGGAACCTCCCCACGTTCTCCAGGAGCGGCAGCATGCGCAAAAAGACCAAGTGGTACGCCGCCGCGCTCGGCCTCACCACGGCGGGAGCCTTCGTGCTCACCGCCGGAGGCGCGAGCGGCCACGGCTACACCGACCTCCCCGTCAGCAGGCAGAAGCTCTGCCAGAACGGCACCGTCGCCGGCTGCGGCAACATCCAGTGGGAGCCGCAGAGCGTCGAGGGCCCCAAGGGCTTCCCGGCCGCCGGACCGGCCGACGGCCGGATCTGTTCGGCGAACAACGCCCCGTTCGCCCAGCTCGACAGCCCGAAGGCCCCGTCGGGCGCGGCCTGGCCGACCACCCGGGTGACCGGCGGCCAGTCGTACACCTTCCGCTGGCAGTTCACCGCCATGCACGCCACGACCGACTTCAGGTACTACGTCACCAGGCCGGGCTGGAACCAGAACCACAACCTGGCCCGCTCCGACCTCAACCTGACGCCGTTCCTCACGGTGCCCTACGGCGGCCAGCGCCCGCCGCAGACCCTCTCCCACAGCGGCACCCTGCCGTCCGGGCTGAGCGGGCACCACGTCGTCGTCGCAGTCTGGACGATCGCCGACACGGCCAACGCGTTCTACGCCTGCTCCGACGTCACGTTCTGACCGCCGGAGCGCGGACCCCCGGAGCTCGGACCGCCGGGGCCGCAGACCTCCGGGGCTGTAGACCTCCGGGCCGGGGCGGGACCGCCCGCGCCCGAGGGCCACGGGGCGCCGGCCGCGCACGCCGAAGGGCCCCTCGCGTCTCCACGAGGGGCCCTTCTCCGGTGCGCCGCCAGGGACTCGAACCCCGGACCCGCTGATTAAGAGTCAGCTGCTCTAACCAACTGAGCTAGCGGCGCATGACTCCCGCCTTCCGCTTTCGGCGGCCGGCGACGAAGAAAATACTACCCGGTCCGCGGGGGTGCTCCGGACCAGGTGCCGCCGGTCGCCGGAGGCCGTCCCCACGGCCCCCGGAGGTCGCCCCGCCCGGCCCCCCGGAGGTCGTTCCGCCCGGCCCCCCGGAGGTCGCCCCGCCCGGCCCCCCGGAGGTCGCCCCGCACGGCCCCCGGGACGGGCCGTCTAGATGGCCAGCGAGAGCAGCACCCGGGTCGCGTTCCGGTTCAGGGTGTCGGCGGCCCGGCGCAGGCGGTGGGCGTGTTCGACGGGCAGGGACAGGGCCAGGCAGCCCGCGGTGGAGCCGGCCGTGATCGGGACGGCCGCGCAGACCGTGCCCACGGCGTACTCCTGGAGGTCGAGCACCGGGACCGTGGGCGGCTGCGACGCCAGGCGGGAGAGCAGCAGCTTGTCGCTGGTGATGGTGCGCGAGGTGAGGCGGGCCATCTTGTGCCGGGACAGGTGGTCGCGCCGGCCGTCGTGGTCGAGCTGGCCGAGAAGGCTCTTGCCGAGCGCGGTGGCGTGGGCGCACGAACGGAAGTCGACCCACTCGTTGACCGCGGGCGTGGCCGGGCCGTCGGCGTACTGGATGACGGTGACCTCTCCGTCGACGTAGCGGCTCAGGTAGACGGCGGCGCCGATACAGTCGCGCAGCCGCTCCAGGGTCTGCTGGAGCCGGCCCCTGAGGGCCTCCTCGTGGTGGTGTGCTGATGCCAGGCGGGTCAGGGCGGCGCCGGTGACGTACGCCCCGTCCGTGATCTGCTCGACGTATCCCTCGCGGCGCAGCATCCGCAGGAGCGGGGTCAGTCGCTCCGTGCCGAGGCCGGTCTCGCGGGTCAGTTCGGCGTCGGTGACGCCTGTGGTGTGCCGGGCCACCGTCTCCAGGACGCGCAGGGCGTCCTGGGTCGAGTCGTACGGCGCGGTCGGCTCGTGTTTCAGCGCCACGGTTCCCCCTGCGCTCGCTGTGTCGGCTGCGCTTGCTGTCTGGGCCGTAATCCGGTCGGTGAACCGGTTCCACGATATCCGGCGACGGACCCGTGGAAAGGTGCGTCGAGCGGATTACGGCCCCCTCAGCAGGGGGACTGTTCCGCCGTCATATGCCGGCGGCGTGGCGCGGGCGCCGCCCCGCGCTCACAGCACGGCGCTGAGGAACTCCCGCGTCCGCTCCTGCTCCGGCTCGCTGAAGATCTTCTCCGGCGGGCCCGACTCGACGACGCGACCCGCGTCGAACATCAGCACCTGGTCCGAGATGTCCCGGGCGAAGTTCATCTCGTGGGTCACGCAGAGCATCGTGATGTCGGTGGTGCGGGCGATGTCCCGCAGCACGTCCAGGACGCCGGCCACCAGCTCCGGGTCCAGCGCGGAGGTCACCTCGTCCAGGAGCAGGACCTGCGGCCGCATCGCCAGCGCCCGCGCGATCGCCACCCGCTGCTGCTGGCCGCCGGACAGCTGGGTCGGGTACTTGTCGACGTGCTCGGTCAGACCCACCAGGTCGAGCAGTTCGCGGGCCCGCTGTTCGGCCTCGTCCCTGGACAGGCCGAGGACGGTGACCGGGGCCTCGGTGATGTTGCGCAGCACCTTCATGTTCGGGAACAGGTTGAACTGCTGGAAGACCATCCCGATGTTCTTGCGGACCTCGCGGACGTGTTTCTCGCCGGCCCGGACGAGCCTGCCGCCCCGCTCCTCGTGGGTCAGGTAGTCGCCGCCCACCCTGATCGTGCCCTCGTCGGGCCTGTCCAGGGTCATCAGCAGCCGCAGGATCGTCGTCTTGCCGGAGCCCGACGGGCCGATCAGCGTGACGTGCTTGCCGGAGTCGACGGAGAAGTCGAGCCGGTCGAGGACGGTGTGGTCGCCGAAGCGTTTGGTGACCTCGTCGAAGCGGATCAGCTCGCGGCCGTCCACGGGCGGGTTGGCGAGGGTGCCGGTGTTGTTCCGCACGGCATTGGTGTCGGCGGCATCGGTGTCAGCGGACAAGGCGTCGCTCCAGGGCTCGGATCAGTAGGGAGGCGGGGTAGGCGACGGCGACGAAGGCCACGCCCACGACGGTGAGCGCCTCGGTGGTGAAGGTCTCGTTGCTGAAGGACTGGGCCTCGCCGAGCATGTCGAAGGCGCCGATGGTGGCGATCATCGGCGAGTCCTTGAGCATGGCGACGACGTAGTTGCCCAGCGGCGGGACGACGCGGCGGATCGCCTGCGGAAGGATCACCGCCCGCCAGGTGCGGGCCCTGGGCAGGCTCAGCGCCGTGGCCGCCTCCCACTGGCCGGCGGGGACGCCGTCGATGCCCGCGCGGTAGACCTCGGCGGTGTAGGTGGAGTAGTGCAGTCCGAGGCCGATGATGCCGGTGGTGAGCGGCGACATCGACGGGCCGAAGTCCGGCACCACGTAGAACAGGAAGAACAGCTGCACCAGCAGCGGAGTGTTGCGGACGAACTCCGTGAAGGCGACGACCGGCCGGCGCACCCACACCCGCGCGGACCGCTGGGCCAGCGCCCACACCAGGCCCAGCACGAACGCGATCAGGGTGCCGGCGGCCAGGGCCTGCAGGGTGACCAGTACGCCGTCCCAGAACCGTGGCATGAAGTCTTCCACGACCCTCCAGTCCCAGTTCATCGCACACCTCCCGCGGACCGCGCACCGGCCCGCAGGCTCCCGCCCCGGGCGCCGGGCCTCCCGGTGGGGCCGGCGGACTTCTCCGGCAGCTCACCGATGCCGGCCTTCGCCCTGCGCTCCAGCAGCCGCATGCCGCGGGTGAGGAGGAAGGCGAGGACGAAGTAGAGGACCAGCAGCAGGGTGTAGACCGGGGTGGTCTCGTTGGTGCCCAGCCGGAGCAGATTGCCGGCGAACGTCATGTCGGCCACCGTGATGACCGAGACCAGGGCGGTCCCCTTCAGCAGCTCGATCAGCAGGTTGTTGAACGGCGGCACCATCGCGGGCCACGCCTGGGGCAGTTCGATCAGGCGCAGCCGCTGCCGGCGGGTGAAGTTGAGCGCGATGCCCGCCTCCTTCTGCGCCGGGGCGACGGCGGCCAGGGAACCGCGGACGATCTCCGAGCCGTAGGCGCCGTAGGTCAGGC
The DNA here is from genome assembly GCF_044750845.1 of Streptomyces sp. NPDC088766. Lineage (NCBI taxonomy): Bacteria > Bacillati > Actinomycetota > Actinomycetes > Kitasatosporales > Streptomycetaceae > Streptomyces > Streptomyces sp. NPDC088766. Next base: position 63,102 of record NZ_JBIVKQ010000007.1, read on the forward strand.
CGAGTGCGCTGACACCGGCCCACATGGGCACCAGCTGCCAGCCGAAGAGGGGCAGGGCGAAGAACATCCAGAACATCAGCACCAGCGCCGACATGCCGCGGAAGACCTCGAAGTAGGTCCCGGCGAGGAAGCGGACGATCCAGTGCCGCGAACCGCGGGCCAGGCCGATCCCGAACGAGACGGCCGCACCGAGGGCCGCCGCGTACACGGTGACCTGGACGGTGACCCAGATGCCCGGCAGGAACCAGGTGGTGAGGAACTCCGAACTCATCATCAGCCGCACAGCTCCTTCGCCGTGAGGTCCGTCATCTCGTCCATGCCGAAACCGAAGGGGCCGACGATCTCCAGCAGTTCCCTGTAGTCCTGCTGCTTGAGCTTCAGCAGTTCCCCGTTGAAGGCGTCACGGAAGTTCTTCTCGGACAGCCGGAAGGCGAACCCGCCCGCGCCGTAGGCGGGCCTGCCGTCCACCACGGGCTGGAACGGCTCGGTCGCCGACACGCGTCCCCTGCCCTCCACCGCCGCCCTGACCGTGATGCGGGTGCCCGCGAAGGCGTCCACCCGCCCCTGGGCCACCGCGTCCAGGCCGGCCACCTGGTCCGGCAGCACGAGGACGTCGCGGATGCCCGCGGCCCTGGCGTAGTCGATCTGGGCGTAGGCCTTGCCGGAGGCCAGCGTGAGCCCCTTCTTCCTGACGTCCGCGTACGTCCTGATGCCGTGCGGATTGCCCTTCCTGACGATGAAGGAGTCCAGCATCAGGTAGTCCGGGTCGGCGAACAGGACCTGCTCGCACCGGACCGGATTGATGTACATACCGGCGGACACCACGTCGAACTGCCGCGCCTTCAGCCCGGGTATCAGGGCACCGAAGTCCACCGGCACCGGCTTGACCTCGTCGATGCCGAGCCGCTTGAAGACCACCTCCGCGATCGCGGGCGCCTCCCCGGTGGCCCGTCCGTCGTCCCCGACGTATCCGAAGGGCGGCTCGCTGGCGATGCCGATCCTCACGGACCCCTGATCGCGCAGGGTGTCCAGAAGACTGCCTCCCAGGACCCTCCCGTCGTCCGGGACGCGGCTGCAGCCGGCCGTCCCGAGAGTGCCCGCCGCGCCCAGCGACACCGCTCCGACGAGCAGTGAGCGGCGGCCGAGCCCCGAGCGGGATCCGCCGGCGGTTCCTGATCGATGTGCTTGTGGTCGAGCCATGGGCGCGCGGCTACCCAGACCTCATGCGAGTCATGCGGATCACTTCCGGCCCGGCGCCGACGGCCGTGACCTCCTCGGCCGCCGGGGGAGGGGGCCGGGGGAGGGGCCGTGGGACGCACGGCGCGGCAGGTGGCGGTCCGGGGCGGCGGAGGAGCCGCCCAGCCTCGGCCGGACGTGTTCCCGCCCGGACCCGCCGTCGTCAGCACGCCCGGACCCGCCGTCGTCAACACGTCCTTCGGCACGGCCCGTTGCACCGTCCTGCCTCCGGCGGGGGCGGTGCCCCCGCGTCGTCTCGGCCAACCAGGTGACGAAGTGGGCGGCGCTGCGCCGATTGGGTACCCGAGCCGTGGGGCCGTACCAGGCTCTGCTGGACGAGGGGGCGCGGAACCGGCCCCCGCACTGCCGGAAGAACAGCAGGAAGGCTGGACATGACCGCACTCGGATTCCTCTACCCGGGCCACTCCGCCGAGGACGACTACCCGCGCATCGAGCAGCTCCTGGGCAGTGACATCCGGCTGGACCTGGCCCACACGGACACCGGTGAGGACGCCCACCGCGTCGACGCCCTGCGGCAGCTGGGCGCGCCCGAACGCCTGGCGGCCGGCGTCGAGCAGCTGCGGCTGTCCGGCGCCGAGGCGGTCGTGTGGGCCTGCACCAGCGGCGGCTTCGTGCACGGCTGGGAGGGCGCCCACGAGCAGGTGCGCGCACTGGCCCGCGCCGCCGGGATGCCCGCCTCCTCCACGTCTTTCGGCTTCGTCCACGCGGTCAAGGAGATCGGCGCCACGCGGGTCGCGATCGGGGCGACCTACCCCGACGACGTCGCCGGGCTCTTCGCCGGATTCCTGCGGGCGGGCGGCGTCGAGGTGACGGCACTGCACGGCTCCGGACCCGGCACCGCCGCCGAGGTCGGAGCCTGGGGGGAGGCGGAGGTGCTGGCCCTGGCCCGCGAGGCCGACACCCCCGACGCGGACGCGGTCCTCCTCCCCGACACCGCCCTGCACACGGCCGCCCACCTCCCCGCCCTGGAGAAGGAGCTCGGCAAGCCGGTCCTCACCGCCAACCAGGTGACCGTCTGGGAGGCCCTCCGCCTGACCGGCCGCCGGGTCAACGCACCCGGCCTGGGAGCACTGTTCACCCGGGAGCCGATCGTGCAGGCGTGAGCGGCGGAGCACCGACACCCGCGCCCCGCCGACCGCGTGCCGGGCTCGGTGCTCCTGCCCCGCACGGTGTCTGCCGGGGGGCCGGCGGTCCTCGCCCACCCCCCCCTCGCCACCAGCCGGGAATAAGCGGGGACAGCCTCCTGTTAGCGTCCGACGGACAGTGCACGCCGAGATGCAGGAGGAACCCGTGGCGGCAGACGAGACGGCGGCAGCCGGGAACACGGCCCGTGGAGCGGCGGCCGGCGAGGCGGCGGCCGGTGGCGTGCCGGCCGACGGGATCCGCGGCGCGGTGCACGGCAGCGCCCCCGCCCCCCTCTCCGTGCTGGACCTGGTCATCGTAGGTTCCGGGCACACCGCCACCGACGCCCTGCGCACCGGCGTCGACCTCGCCCGGCTCGCCGAGGCCCGCGGCTTCCACCGGTACTGGGTCGCCGAGCACCACTCGATGCCGGGCGTCGCCTCCTCCTCGCCCGCGGTGATCCTGGCCCACCTCGCCGCCCACACCGGCCGCATCCGGCTCGGCTCGGGCGGCGTCATGCTGCCCAACCACGCCCCGCTGGTCATCGCCGAGCAGTTCGGCACCCTGGAGGCCCTCGCCCCTGGACGCGTCGACCTCGGTCTCGGCCGCGCCCCCGGCACCGACGGGGCCACCGCCGCCGCCCTGCGCCGCACCGACAGGCTGCACGAGGGCGCCGACGACTTCCCCGAGCAGCTCGCCGAGCTGACCCGGTTCCTCGACGACGACTTCCCCGACGGGCACCCCTACCGCCGTATCCACGCCGTCCCCGGCCCCGTCCAGGCCACCTCCCCCGGCGGCGTCCAGTCCCGGCACCGCCCGCCGGTGTGGCTGCTCGGCTCCTCCGGGTTCAGTGCCCGGCTGGCCGGCCTGCTGGGCCTGCCGTTCGCCTTCGCGCACCACTTCTCCGCGCAGAACACCGTCCCGGCCCTCGACCTCTACCGGGAGTCCTTCCGGCCGTCCGCGGTCCTCGACGAGCCGTACGCCCTCATCGGCGTCTCGGTGCTCGCCGCCGACGACGAGCGCGAGGCGCGCCGCCAGGTCCTGGCCACCGGCCTGAACATGGTCCGGCTGCGCGGCGGCCGGCCCGGCCTGTTCCCCTCCCCGCAGGAGGCGGAGGCCCACGAATTCACCCCGATGGAGCGGGAGTTCGTCGAATCCTGGACGGCGAACATCATCCACGGCACGGCCGACGAGGTCCGCTCCGGCCTCGACGGCCTGCACAAGCGCACCGGTGCCGACGAGTTGATGCTCACCAGCCACGCCCACCGCGGCGACCTGCGCCTGCGCTCCTACGAACTCGTCGCGGACGCCTACGGGTTGCCGACGGCGTAGGACGCGCCGGCCATCAGCTCGGAGATGCGGTCCGGCGGCACCGGGCGGGAGTAGAGCCACCCCTGTCCGGTGTCGCAGCCGATCCGGCGCAGCCGGCCGGCCTGCGCGGGCGTCTCCACGCACTCCGCGGTCACGGTCAGCCCGAGCCGGTGCGCGAGGGCGATCATCGCCTCGACGACGACCTCGTCCGCCGGATTGGGCGGCGCGCCCGTGCCCTCGTACTGGAAGCCGCGCACGAACGACCCGTCCAGCTTGAGCACCGACACCGGGAGCCGGCTCAGGTACGCCAGGTTGGAGTAGCCGGTGCCGAAGTCGTCGATGGCGATGTTCACGCCCATGTCGCTGAGCGCCTGGAGGGCCTGCAGCGGGCGCCCGGCCGAGCCCATCACCGCGGACTCCGTCAGCTCCAGCTGAAGCAGCGACGGGTCCAGCCGGGTCTCGGCGAGGATCTCCGCCACGTCCGCCACCAGGTCGGAGTCCCACACCTGACGGACCGCCACATTGACGCTCACGAACAGCGGCGGATCGTCCGGACGGGCCAGCTGCCAGGCCCGCGCCTGCCGGCAGGCGGTGGCCAGCACCCAGCGCCCCAGCGGCACGATGGAGCCGTCCTCCTCGGCGAGCGCGACGAACCGGTTCGGCGGCAGCAGGCCGAACCGGGGGTGGTCCCAGCGCACCAGCGCCTCCACCCCCCGCAGCCGTCCGTCCGACATCCCCACCAGCGGCTGGTAGTCGAGCCGGAACTCGCCCCGCTCGATGGCCGGCCGCAGGGTGGAGGCCAGTGCCTGGCGGGTCATCAGATGCGCGTTGCGCTCCGGGTCGAACAGCGTCCAGCGGTCCTTGCCGTCCACCTTCGCCCAGTACAGGGTCGTGTCGGCGGCCTGCATCAGCCCGGTGGCCGTGGTGCCCGCCGCGTGCCGCTCGACGACCCCGATCGACGCGGAGACGTTCAGCCGCTGCCCCGAGAGGTCGAACGGCGCCTGGAGCGCCTTCAGTACGGACTCGGCGAGATCCGCGAGCTGTTCGGTGCCCGTGGAGTCCTCCACCAGCAGGGCGAACTCGTCCCCGCCGAGCCGTGCCACCAGCGGCACGCCCGGCCGGGTCCGGCCGGCCTCCTGCGCGCACGCGGTCAGCCGCTCCGCGACGGCGGCCAGCAGTTGGTCGCCGACCCGGTGGCCGAGCGTGTCGTTGACCGCTTTGAACCCGTCCAGATCGAGGTAGCACAGCCCGATCCGGCCGGTTCCGCCCTGCTCGAACGACTCCGCCTCCAGCGCTCCCGTCACCCGCTCGAAGAACAGGGTGCGGTTGGGCAGCCGGGTCACCGGATCGTGCATCTGGAGGTGGCGCAGCCGGGCCTGCAACTCCCGGTGACCGCTGACGTCGGTGACCGACAGCAGGACGCTGCCCGGACCGCCGTCCAGCGGCGCCACCGTGACCTGGGCCCACAGCGAACGCCCGTCGGACCGTTTCAGCCGCCGTGTGCAGCACAGTTTCGCCTGGCGGCCGCGGAGCACCTCCCGGTAGGCGTGCCGGGCGCGCGCGTCGGAGGCCAGGTCCAGCAGGTCGGCGGCGGACCGCCCGACCAGCCCTGCGGGCCCGCCGCCCAGCAGCGTGCCGAGCGCTTCGTTGGCGTCGGTGACCAGGCCGTCGCGGTCCACGACCGCCATGGCGAGGGGCGCGGCCGCGAAGACGGAACGGTAGGCCGGTGGCCCGCCGTCGGTGTCCTCGGCGGCACCCCTACGAGTAGATGCCTTGATGTCACTCACTGTGACGGCCGACCGGTCGAGGTCTGCCGCGGGCGTCGGCCCTTCGGACGTTCCGCTCACCGCTCGCTCCCGCAGTGCACTCGATCTCTGTCCGCGCAGGAAAGTCTGCCGATCATAGAGGCTGCCCCCGGACGTCCGCAGCCACTGCCCAGTGTCCCGGAACAACCGACGTTTCTGACAGATCGTTTCTGCCCCCGGGTGGACCGGTTCTGCGGGCGGGCGACCGCTTGTGACGTTCCGTGAGTGTTCCGGGGGTGTCGGCATGATGCCCCGTTTCCGCGTCCTCACTCGTCCGGTGTAGACAAACAGGGCGTAATGCGGTGAATTACCCCAGGCTGGGGGGCGGTGTCCCGTGAACCGCTCCCGGAGGTCCCTGTGCCGCGACAGCTCCCGCGCCCCCGACTGCGCAGCATCGCGGCCATGTTCACCACCCTCTCGGCACTCGCCGCGATCTGCCTCATCAGTGCCCCCGCGGCGGAACCCTTCTCGGCCACCCCCTGTGCGCTGAAACGCACGGTCGCCCACCACTCCGAGGGCCTGGACACCTGGAACGCCGCCTATCCACGGCCCGCTCGCGCCCTCGACGCGGTCATGATCTTCCTGTCGTTCCCGGACTGGGCGCCGACGGTCCCTCCGGCCGAACTCGCCGCCGACCACTTCCCGGCCACCAGCCGCTACTTCCGGCAGGCCTCCTACGGCAGGTTCACCCTGCGCGCGCACCCCCTGAAGCGCTGGATCCGGATGCCGAAGCCGTCCACCGCGTACGCCATACAGCGGGACTGGAACGCCGCGCACCGCGGCGCCTACCTGCGCGACGCCCTCGCCGCGGCCGACGGGCAGGTCGACTTCTCCCGCTACGACGTCGTCTACCTCGTCGCCGACCCGGACGCCCCCGGCGTGGACTCCGACGCCACCAAGGTCGTCAACATGGACCACCCGCTGCGCGCCGACGGCACCGACATCCGGCGGATCGTCACCGTCTTCGAGCAGCATCCGCCGGACCGGCTCGTCCTCGCCCACGAGACCGGACACGTGTTCGACCTGCCCGACCTGTATCACCGTCCCACGGACGGCAAGGGCGACTGGGACACGCACGTCGGCGACTGGGACCTGATGGGCAGCCAGTTCGGCCTGGCTCCCGACCTGTTCGCCTGGCACAAGTGGAAGCTGGGCTGGCTGGAGCCGCGCCAGGTCGTGTGCGTGCCCCGCGGGACGCCGACCCGCCTGACCCTGGAGCCGCTGGGCGCCGGGCCGGACGTGCCGGTGAGCCGGGCCTCCGGCTCGCCGGCCTTCGGACTCGGCAACGGCACCAAGCTCGCGGTCGTCCGCACCGGCGCCGACAGCGTGCTCGCCTTCGAGGCCCGCGGCCGCATCGGCAACGACCGCGCGTCCTGCCGCTCGGGCGTGCTCGTCTACCGCGTCCGAAGCGGCGCGGCATCCGGCCGCGGCCCGGTCGAGGTGGTCGACGCCCACCCCGCCACCGACGCCTGCTGGGGCGACTCGGTCTACCCGCCCCTCGCCGACGCCCCGGTCGGCGCCGGCGAGAGCTTCACCGTGCCGGGGGAGGGCGTACGGGTGGAGGTGGAGGGGCGCACCGCGGCGGGAACGTGGACGGTCCGGATCACGGCATAGGGCCTGTCCGGCACGAGCACGATCCGCCGGACAGGCCCCAGGGACGGAGGCCCGGGTACGGGCACGCGAAAGGCCCCCCGCTTGCGCGAGGGGCCTTGCTGTCTGTGCGCCGCCAGGGACTCGAACCCCGGACCCGCTGATTAAGAGTCAGCTGCTCTAACCAACTGAGCTAGCGGCGCCTGCTGACGTCGTAGACCTTAGCATCCGGATCCGAGGCGTGAGAAATCGATATCCGCACGGCGGCACGGGCGGCCCGGACGGCCGCCCAGAGCAGGATCTCCGGGCCCGGCAGCCAGGGGTGGCGGGCGTCAGGGGCGGTGACCCAGCGGGTGGTGGTGCCGCTCGCCTCCGGGGCGAGCGGGGCCGGCACGGTCACCGCGTCCCCGTTGCCGTGGCACAGCAGCGGCGGCACCGCCCCCGCACGTCCGTCCCGGCGGCCTTCGGCGCTCCACTCCTCCCACTCCAGGAGCGAGGGAAGCCGCCGGGCGGTGCCGGGTGCGGCGAACAGCAGCACCCGCCCGCGGAACGCCGCCACCGGCCCGGAACCCGGCCCCTCGTCCCACAGCCGGTCCAGCATCAGCCGCCCGAACATCGCGGGGGCGCTGACGACGTCGAAGACGGAACCGCAGGGCAGCACGACCGGGGCGTGCGGGCGCTCCTCCCACAGGGCCAGGGTGCTGCGGGGGAACGGTGCCGCGGACGCCAGCCAGGCGACGCCGTCCGCGGTGACCCCGCAGCCGTCGCGGCGGCCGGTGTCCGGGACGTTCCATGTGCTGCTCATGCCGACAAGGTCTACCCGGCGTGAGCGGGCGATCTCGCAGGGTTCCGGGAAACCGGGACGAGAGGAGCGGGGAGGGGGTATCTTGCCCGCCTGGCATATGCCTGGGTCCGACGCGGGGCGACCGGCGCGGGTTCCGCGGCCGTCCAGCCGTCACACGGGGTCGGCGTGCCCGCGTCCCTCGACGTCCCCGCTCAGCAGGTCCCGTCCGAACTCGACCATCTTCTTCGCGTAGTCCTCGGTCCACTCGGCCCGGTCGGCGATGTCCGCCGCCGTCAGCCGGTCGAAGCGGCGCGGATCGGCGAGCTGGGCCGCGGCCACGGCCTGGAACTCCATCGCCCGGTCGGCCGCCGCGCGGAAGGCCTGCGTCAGCTCCGTGGCCCGTGTCAGCAGCGCGCCGGGATCGTCTATCGACTCCAGATCGAAGAAGTGCTCCGGATCACCCGCCGCCTCGGCAGGCTCGAAGAGCAGGGGCGCGGGGCGTAGCCGCGGTTCGTTCCGACCCGGCGTGGGCTCCGCCATGTCTTCTCCTCCTCGTACGGTCGGGATGGCACCACCGGTGAGCGGACCACCCTCCATTGTCCCCCGGCGACGCAAGGGGGCCGGGGCCCCGGCCTTCTCAAGCCATCCGCCCCCGGCGATGTTCCCCAGCCACCGGCACTTCCACGCCACCTGGCGCCTGGCCGTCTTCCCCGGCCGCCTCCGGCGGCGTACCGGACCGCGTCCGGGGGCGGTGTGCCGGACTGCGTCCGGGGGTGGGGTGGTCACGGTGTCCAGGGGATCCGGTGTTCGGCGAGGTGTGCCAGTACCGCGTGGTTCGCCTCCCAGCCGTCCGGGCTGTGTTCGTCGGCTGCCTCCGGCGGTGTGCCGGACTGCGTCCGGGGGCGGGGTGCCGGGCTGCGTCCGGGGGTGGGGTGATCACGGTGTCCAGGGGATCCGGTGTTCGGCGAGGTGCGCCAGTACCGCGTGGTTCGCCTCCCAGCCGTCCGGGCTGTGTTCGTCGGCCGCCTCCGGCGGCGTACCGGACCGCGTCCGGGGGCGGGGTGCCGGGCTGCGTCCGGGGGTGGGGTGGTCACGGTGTCCAGGGGATCCGGTGTTCGGCGAGGTGCGCCAGTACCGCGTGGTTCGCCTCCCAGCCGTCCGGGAACTTCACGGTGGTTCCCAGCTGGACCGGTTCCGTCGACGGGTAGGCGTCCAGGAGGTCGGTGACCCCCGCTCGGCAGACGACGACGCAGGCGTGGCGGTGGCGGGAGGCCAGGACGCACAGGCGGCCCGTCTCCAGGTGGAAGGCGGTGGCGTCGGGGCGGCCGGACAGGGGATGCAGGACGACCGTGACGTCGTACTCGCGGCCCTGGAGCCGGTTCGCCGTGTCGACGGTGACGTCCGTGACGCCCAGCTCGGCCAGCGCCGCGCGGACCGCCGCCGCCTGGTCGCGGTGGGCGGTGCCGACGGCGATCCGGTCGGCGGTGAGGGGGGTGGGGGCGGGGGAGCGCTCGGAGACGGCCGCGCCGCCCCGGTCCAGGAGGCGCCGGACGACCGCGGCGACCGCCCGTACCGCCTCCGGGTCGGTGCGGGGCGTGTGCCGGGCGGGCAGCTCCAGCAGGCCCCAGCCGGACTCCGCCGCCTCGTCGATCACCCGGTCGGGACCCGAGCCGTCGGACCGGACGCCGAAGGACAGCTTCCGGTCGCCGTGGCCGGTGCCGCTGCGGAACGGCGTGAACGGGTAGAAGGCGTCCGAGACCAGCGGCGCCGCCGACGCCGGCAGCCGCCAGGACACCGGCAGCCGGTGCTGCGGCAGGCCGGGATTGTGCGCCAGCAGCGTCGACACCGCCGAGGCCGACGGGTCGTACGACAGGCCGGCCCACTGTTCGCTGCCCACGATCGCGAACGGGTCCAGCTGACCCGGGTCGCCCACGAACAGCGCCCGCTCGAACAGCCCGGCCACGGCCAGCAGCCCGTCCGAGCGCATCTGGTAGGCCTCGTCCACGATCGCGTGCGGCCACGGCTCGTCGGCCTTCACGTGCGCCCACTTGGCGGCCGTGGAGATGACGACCGGCAGTCCGGCCAGGTCACCGGCCTTCGCCGACTTCCGTACGTTCGGCAGGTCGTCCAGCGCCTTGTCGTAGGCGTCGGTGTCGCTGCTGTGTAGCCGGCCCACCGGCAGCCCGGAGTTCTTCTCGGCGAGCCGCAGCACCAGGTCGTCGACCTGCGCGTTGGTCTGCGCGACGACCATCAGCGGCCGCCCCGCGTCCGCCAGTTCCAGCGCCGCGCGGACGACGAGCGTCGACTTGCCGGCACCGGGCGGGGAGTCCACGACGACCCCGCGCGCGGTGCCGTGCAGCGTGTCGCGCAGGATCGCGTCGGTGGCGCGGGTGGCGGCGGTACCGGGGTCCTGGACGGCCTCGGTGGTCACAGGACGTCCTCCTCGGTGACGGAATCGGCGGCTTCGGGCACCGGCTCCCCGGGCGGGCCGCCGTGCGTCCACGGGGTGTCCTCCGGGTCGGGCAGCCTGGCGCCGCCGCGCTGCTCGTGCTCGAACAGGGTGAAGCACACCCGGTCGCCCTTCTCGGGCACGGACCCTTCCTCCGGCTCCTTGCCGCGGCCCATCTTGTCGACGATCCGCAGCACCAGCAGACCCTCGTCCTCCGGGCCGTCCGGGTCGTCCGCACCATTCGCACCGTCCGGGCCGGCCCGCCGCACGAACTCCGCCGCCTGCGGCTTCCCGCCCAGCGACCGGTACACCTTGACCCGCTCCCCGAGATGCGGCCGGTCGTCCGTGCGGACGGTGACCAGCGGGCGCGGACTGGGCCGCCTGCCCTCGCCGTACGCCATCACCACGTCGACGACCTCGCCCGCGAACGCCTCCCCGGCCAGCCGCCGTCCCGCCATCACCAGCGGGTCGTCGAGGGCCTCCTGCGCTTCCAGCCTGGCCTGTTCCCGCTCGCGCGTGGCCAGCTTGTTGGCGGCGGTGACCGCGTCGTCGCGGCGCGGCTGCGGCGGCTCGCCCGCCACGACCCGGTCGCGGTGGCCGGTGAACGACCAGCGGTCGCGGGTCCACCGCTCCTCGACGTGCGCCCCCTCGGGCAGCTCCCGCAGCAGGTCGATGCCCTGCCACACCTTCTCCCAGGTGGGCAGGGTCCGGCTCAGCACGAGGTCCCGGACCGCCCGCTCGGCGGCGGTCAGCTCGCCCAGCCGGTCGTCGGCCTGGAGACCGTCCTCGGCGGCGGCCAGGGCGGTCCGCGCGCGGTCGTAGCGCTCGATGGCGGGGGCGAGCAGCTTGTTGTCGAACGCCGGGTCGGTCGCCGGACCGGCCGGCGGACACAGCAGCTGGCCCCCGTCGTCGCGGGCCAGCTCGGCCCGCAGCGCGGCCTCGGCGCCGCTCTCCCCCTCGGGAGGGGCGATCCAGGCGAGCAACGCCCCCAGATGCTGGTCCTCCAGGCTGGACTGCCCGGTCGCCCAGTGCCGCCCCAGCACCTCCGTGAGCGCCAGCAGCAGCGAGGAGCCGGGCACCCGGGACCGCTCCCCGAAGTGCGTCAGCCACCGCCCGAGCAGCGGCACGCGCGGCGGCGCGGGATACGGCGTCTCCGGGTCCTGCTCCGCCGTACGCCTGAAGCGCGTGGAGCGGCCCAGGAGGCGGACGTACTCGACGCCCGCGCGGCTCGGGACGATCAGCTGGGGCGCGTCGGAGCAGAGCTCGACCTCGACCTTGACGCGTTTCCCGGTCTCGGGGTCGGTCTCGCTGCGCTCGGCGGCCTCGACGGCGTCGGCGTGGGAGTCGATGTACGGCAGGACGATGTCGGCCAGCTCGGCGAGGAACGCGAACCGCAGGTCGCGGTCGCGGGGCTGCGGTACGACCAGCAGCCGGGGCGCGTCGCGGTCGGCGCCGACGAGGGCGCCGAGCGGGGCGCCCGCCTCACCGGCGGTGGTCAGCGGCACGAACACCAGCGGCCGCTCGGACAGGTGCCGGTGGCGGACGGTGGCGGCGGGCCTGGCACGGCCGGTGGCGACGGCCTCCAGGCGGGCCAGGGTGGCGATCAGCGACACATCGCCCCCAGGGCCTCGTCGCGCAGCAGGGCGGCCCGGCGCAGGGCCGCCACGGCCGGGTCGTCCGGATCGCCGGCCTCCCCGCGCGCGGCGGCGAGCACGTCCTCGACCGTCGTCAGGCCGCCCAGTTCGGCGCGGACGGGGCGGCCGAGGGTGGTGACCGCGCCGGCCGCGCGGGAGCGGCCCCGGCAGTGGAACGCCAGCTCGCAGGCGGCCAGGCACTCGGGCGCGTACGCCGCCGGGACGGACTCGACGGCCGCCGTGAGCCGGTCGGGCGGCAGCTCCGGCGAGAAGCACGTGCCCTCGGGGAGCGCGTCGGCGATCTCCTCGATACGGGTCAGCCGCGCCAGCTGGCGGTGGGTGACCGCGCGCTGCTTGCGGATGTCCACGGCGGACGCGGTGGGCAGGTTGGAGAAGTCCTTGGGGCAGACCAGCAGGACGCGGTGGCGCACCCGCGGCGCGGGGTCGAGGCGGGCGGCGACCGCCTCCAGCGCCAGCACGTACACCGCGGCCTGCCGGGCGGCCGCGCCGACCTTCGCGGGGTCCGCGGAGCCGTCCAGCAGGGGGAACGACTTGATCTCCACGACCGTCCAGCTGCCGTCGGGGTGCACCACGACGGCGTCCGGCTCCAGGAACGCCGGGGAGCCCGCGACGTCGAGCGCGAGCATCGGGTGGTCGAGCAGGGTCCAGGTGCCGGACGCCGGGCCGGCCTCGCGCAGCGCCAGCGCCGTCCGCGCCGTACGGCCCTCGGGGCCGATCGCCGACAGGTCGGGGACGCTCGCCCCGGTGGGCGGCTCCGCGCGCGGGTCCAGCTTCTCGTGCACCAGGCGCAGCAGGGCGGCGCCGCCGTCGGCCTTCACCTTCGCCTCGAAGGCGTTGCCGCGCGTGAGGGCGAACTGGGACTGGCCGAACGCCGAGGGCGAGCCGAGCGCGTCGGCCAGCGCCGCCTTGTCCACCCCGGCGCCGTCGAGGATCGCGCGCCGGCTGCATCCCGGGTTGGCGGCGAGCGCCGCCAGGGCGCGGGCGTCCAGCGCCTTGGCGGGTACGTCGGGTCCGCGCAGGTCAGCGAGCCGCTGCCGGAGCGCCGTCCCCCGCGTCCGAGGAGGTGGCACCCGGCTCGGCTCCGGGCCCGAACCGTGACTCGCGCTGCCGTGGAATTCGCTCACCCGGGGAAGTCTGGCATCCGCCACTGACAATCGGGGCCTCGGTGCTCCGAGTTGCCACCGGGACGAACGGGAACCGTCCCGCCGCCCAGCCCGCGACCCGGTCCGCCCGGCGTGTCACCAGCGGCGCCAGCAGCAGGCCCGCGCCCATCACGGCCGCGCCCGCGGCCGCGTCGAGGAAGTAGTGGTTCGCGGTGCCCATGACCACGATCGTCGTCACCAGCGGATAGACCACGCCCGCGATCTTCGCCGCGCGGGTGCCGCCGTGCCGCCACAGCATCACCCCGCACCACAGCGCCCAGCCGACGTGCAGGCTCGGCATCGCCGCGTACTGGTTGGTCATGCCGCCCAGGCCGCGCGGGGCGCTCGCCTCGCCGCCCCACCAGCCGTACGAGCTGTACTGGGCCATCGTGTCCACGAAGCCGTGGTCCGCGGAGAGCAGGCGCGGCGGGCAGGTGGGCAGCAGGGTGAAACCGATCAGACCTATGAAGGTCGACGTCATCAGCCAGGTGCGGGCCGCCCGGTAGTGCACCGTGCGGGAGCGGAACAGCCATATCAGGACCGCCGGGGTGACCAGGTAGTGCAGCGACGCGTACCAGAAGTCGGCCGGCACCCCGATCCACGCCTCGGTCCGGAACAGCCGGTTCAGCGGGTGCTCGGCGTTGATGTGCAGGACCTTCTCGATCCGCAGGATCGCCAGGCCGTGGTCGACGGCACTGTTGACGTCGCCCCGCGCGAGCAGCCGGCCCGCGGAGTAGCAGGCGTACACCAGCACGATCAGGGGCAGTTCCGTCCACCACCGCAGCCTGGTCGGCGAGGCCGCCTCGGTGCCTGGTGTCTCGGTCTGCGGCATCCGATCGCCTCCCCCTTCGTGTAGCTGCGGTGCCCGTGGCACGGAGGTGCCACTTTACGGCCTGGGAAGGCGCCCCCCACAGGACGCCCCCGGCCCTCGAAGACGCTGAGATCGCCCACCGGGTTGCCCCTGTTCGGGGTGCGCGATGATGGAAGGGTTCCGCCCCTGATTTCCCCGGAAGGGTTCTCCATGGCACCGCGCATCCTGCTGGCCCGGCACGGACAGACCGAGTGGTCGCTGTCCGGCAAGCACACCGGCAGGACCGACGTGCCCCTGCTGGAGGAGGGCCGGCGCGGCGCCAAGCTGCTCGGCGAGCGGCTGCACCGGGCGCCGTTCGACGGTCTCGCCGACGTCGAGGTCCGCACCAGCCCGCTGACGCGCGCGCGTGAGACGTGCGAACTCGCCGGCTTCGGCGAGCGTGCCACGGCGTGGGACACGCTCATGGAGTTCCACTACGGCGCCTACGAGGGCATGACCCCCGCCGAGATCCAGGCGGCCCGGCCGGGCTGGCTCATCTGGCGCGACGGTGTGCCGGAGGGCGAGACCCTGGCGGAGGTCACCGCGCGCGCGGACGAGGTCGTCGCATGGGCGCGGTCGGCCGACCGGGACGTGCTGGTCTTCGCCCACGGGCACATCCTGCGTTCGATCGGCGCCCGGTGGCTGGGCCTCCCGCTGGACTTCGCGGCCCGCATACGCCTCAACCCGACGTCGCTGTCCATACTCGGCTGGGCCTACGGCGAACCGGCGATCGAGAGCTGGAACGACCTGGGGCACCTGGCGGGCTAGTGCCGTGACCGGGAGGGTTCACCGGCTCGCGACGCCCGGCACGGCTCCCCCCACGCTCGGCTCCGCTCGCGCGGGAGGGGCCCCACCGCCGCGTTGTCGCATCGGCCGAGTACATCCGGTACGCGGGCGATGCTCCGCCTTGCGACGCACCGCACCGGACGCCGCGAGCTTTCCGGCAGACCTTTCCGGCAGACCTTTCCGGCCACAGCACCAGCTGCGACGGCGGTGGCACGGGTGTCCGGGGCGGTCACGCCTTGCGCGGGGCCGTGGCGTGCCGCTCCAGGAACTCCGACACGCCCGGGGCCCGCCGGTGGGGCAGCAGCACCCGCGCCGTCCCCGCGAGCATCGTCCGGATCCGCGACGACTGCACCTCGTCCAGCAGGTCCAGCACGTGCATCCCGGCCGTGGCCGCCTCGTCTGGCCGCCCCCCGCGCGCGAGGTCGTCCGCCAGCTCGGCGGTGTACAGCGCGATGTTCCGCGTGAAGTGGGGGTCCTGGAGCTGTGCCGCCCGCCGCGCGTGCCGGGCCGCCCGCGGCCACGACCCGAGCGTGGACCAGCACTGCGCCTCCAGACCCTCCAGTTCGGCCTCACCGTAGAAGCTCATCCACTCGGGGTCGGCGTCCGAGAGACCGCGCGCGTACAGGGCGTGGGCACGTGCGAGTGCCTGCTCGCAGCCGGTGCGGTCGGCGAGTCCGGCCCAGCCCCCCGCCTCGCGCAGCGCGAGCAGCGACATCAGCCGGGCGGAGCCCAGCGGGCGGGCGGCGCGCTGGGCGGCCTGCGCCGCCCGGACCGCCTCGCGCGGGCGTCCCGCGTCGCGCGCGAGGAACGCCGTGTTGCAGAAGGCGTGCGCCTCCACAGCCTCGTCGCCGGTCATCCGGGCGGTCGCGAGGGCCTCCGCGTAGTGCGAGCGGGCGTCGTCGAACCGGCCCGAGTCGTGCGCCAGCCAGCCCACGGAGATGGCCAGTTCGCCCGCGCCCGAGTGGAGCCGGTCGGCGGTCGCCTGCCGTACCGCTCCGGCGTCCAGCAGCGCGTAGGCGGCGCGCAGCGGTGTCGCCGCGCGCCGGTAGAGCCCGTCGGCGCCGTGCCGGTCGTCCAGCAGCCGGATCCTGCGGACCGCTTCCTCCAGTGCGGTCGCCTCGCCCGTCCCGGGGCGCCGCACGGGGCGTTCGGCCGCCGACGCGTCCAGGGCGAGCCCCAGAGGGCCCATCGAGACGGCGGCCACCGTGGCGCCCCCGCCGGTCATGAATGCGCGACGCAGCACGTCGCTCTCCTCGTCGTTGCGGTGCGTGTCGTACGGGTCCTGCGTGTCATACGGCTCGTGCGCCCCACGCGTCTCACCGGTGCCCGGCACGTCCTCGAGGGGGTGCGCCCCCCGCCCGCGGACGGACGAACGGGGCGCGAACCCCAGATCGGTGAGCGTGCGGCCGGGAAACATGTGCAGGAACACCCGCTCGTACGCGTAGTTGGGGCAGCGGATCTCGCCCGCCTCGACGCGGCCGACATAGCGCGCGTCGCAGCTCACCCGCTCCCCGATCTCATGCGCGGCCCGCCGCACCAACGCGGCGAACTCGGCCGGCGAGCGCTGTCCGCGCAGCCGCCGGAAGGTGGGATTGGGCCGTGCCGGCCGGTCGGGCCGAGGTGGGGTCACCGGTGACGACGCCATGGCCGGGTCCTCTCGTGCGAACCGTCGAACCATGCCGGAACCAGGGCGGGTCGACCGATCCGTCGGCGTGATCCCCCTGTTTCCGGCGGGCATGAACGTACCTTCTGTGATCGGACCGCCACACAGCGTTTGGCCACAAAACCGGATATCTCATCCGCGATCTGCCATGAACTGCCATCCTTTGCGGCGTATTTCCGCGTAGCCGTTGACGGTCCGCCGCGTTGAACCCGATGGACGTGCACAGTGACCGCCGAGGGAGGCCGGGAGTGGGGACCAGTCGAAGGAACGATCCTCTCGTGTCGTCGGGGAGGGCGTGCGATCTCGTGACGGTGCCGACCCGGCAGGGGCTGGAGGCGGTCGACATCCTGCGCCGGGGGGCCGGCGACGCGATGGGGCCCGTGCTCCACTGCGACGGACACGGCACCCTCGCCTTCCTGGTGCCGCCGGGCACCGCCGCCGCCTGGGACGTCCCGGGCAGCACCTGTACGGAGACCGACGGACGGGGGCTGAGACTCGCCCCCGAGCCCCCCGTCGAGGGCTCGGACTGGCTGCTCCCGCCCGGCGAGGCCGACCTCGCGACCGACCCGGCCGTGCTCCAGCGGGCGTTGTGGGAAGCGGCGCGGCTCATCGAGGCGGCGGACAGCTGCCGGTAGCCGGCCCGGCTCCCCGAGGCGGCCGCCGGCGGGCGGCGGCGGGCGGCGCGTCCCACCCGGCGGTGACCGACCGGGGGAGCACGGCACGTTTTGGCCCCTGCGAAAATGCCCGCATGGCAAGGTCCAGGAACTCCCGGCGCGAACGCGACAGCGACGCGACCGTCAGCGAGACCGTCGACGGCGGGCTCGCCCAGCTCCGCCCGGACCGCGACCGGGCGCGGGCCTGGACGCTGTTCATCGACGGGGCACCCCAGTCGCACGTGGACCTCGACGACCCCGGGTACCTCTCCTTCGAGTACCAGCGGCGGCTCGGCCACGTCATCGACCTCGCCGCCCCGCCCTGCAGACCGCTGCACGTCCTCCACCTCGGCGGCGGTGCCTTCACCCTCGCCCGGTACGTCGCCGCCACCCGCCCCCGCTCCACCCAGCAGGTCGTCGAACGGGACGCGGCCCTCGTCCAGCTGGTCCGCCGGGAGCTGCCCCTGGACCCCGGCGCCCGGATCCGGGTGCGGTCCGCCGACGCGCGGGACGGGCTCCGCAAGGTGCCGGACGGATGGGCCGACCTCGTCATCGCCGATGTGTTCAGCGGCGCCCGCACCCCCGCGCACCTGACCTCGACCGAGTTCCTCGACGAGGTCCGCAGGGCCCTGAAGCCCGGTGGTGTCTACGCCGCCAACCTGGCCGACGGCCCCCCGCTCGCGCACCTGCGCGCCCAGATCGCCACCGCCGCCGCCCGCTTCCCGGAACTCGCCCTGGTGGCCGACCCCACCGTGCTGCGCGGCAAGCGGTTCGGCAACGCCGTCCTCGTCGCCTCCGACCTGCCGCTGCCGACCGCCGAACTGACCCGCAGGGCCGCCTCCGACCCGCACCCCGGGCGCGTCGAGCACGGCAAGGGCCTCACCGACTTCACCGGCGGGGCCGTACCGGTCGTCGACGCCTCGGCGGTGGCCTCACCGGCCCCGCCGCCGTCCGTCTTCCGCTGAGGCCCCTCGCCCGCTCAGTAGGTGCCGATCTCCACGCGCGGTGGCCCGTCGTGCCAGGTGCAGAAGACCGACACGCGGTCCGTGCCCGAGGCGAACTCCACCCGGATCCAGGACTCCGTCTTCCACACCTGCATCGACCAGCCCGCGCCCGGCGTGGCCGAGACGAGCGAGGCCGAGGTCCTCCCCAGGTCGAAGACGACCAGCCCGCCGTCGGTGTCGTAGCTCTTGACCTGGCCGGACGGGCTGGGCGAGGCCGCCGGCCGGGAGCGGGAGGGGGCCGCCGCACTTCCGGGGGTCCGGGACGGAGACGGCGTGGCCGCCGGCGTCGCGGACCTCCGGGAGGCGGGCGGGGACGGCGTCGGCGCGGGGCGGCCGGTGGCCGAGGCCGTCGGCGGCTCCGGAGCCCCGGTGGGCACGTCGCCGGCCGTCAGCGGCAGGGCGCGCGGCGGGTCGTAGGCCGTGCCCGCCAAGACCGTGTGGACACCCCACCACGACAGCGTGACCGCCGCGCCCGTGGCGAGCGTCCAGGCCAGTACGTGTACGAGTCCTCTGCGCATCGCGGGCCATCCTGCCTCACCCGCCACAGCCGTGTCGCACGGATGTCCACCACGCGCCCCCTCCGCATGCCCCGCAGGGCCCCGCCTCCCCACCGGTCGTCCACAGGGGCGGAGTTGTGCACAGGCCCCAAGGGAGTCCCGGCCGCATGGCGTAGGTTGCGGCGCATGGCAAGTGTGCTCGTGGTCGAGGACGACCAGTTCGTCCGCTCGGCGCTCATCCGGCACCTCACCGACGCCGCACACACCGTGCGCAGTGTCGGCACGGCACTGGAGGCGCTGCGCGAAGTCGCCCATTTCCGCTTCGACGTGGTCGTGCTGGACCTCGGACTGCCGGACCTGGACGGCTCCGAGGCCCTGAAGATGCTGCGCGGCATCACGGACGTACCCGTCATCATCGCCACCGCCCGCGACGACGAGACGGAGATCGTCCGGCTGCTCAACGCGGGCGCGGACGACTATCTGACGAAGCCGTTCTCGGTGGAGCACCTCTCCGCGCGCATGGCGGCCGTCCTGCGCCGCTCCCGCTCCGGCGCCGGTGAGGCACCGCCGTCCAGCGTGCTGCGCGTCGGCGGGCTGACCGTCGACCCGCTGCGCCGCCAGGCCGAACTGGACGGCGTCCGCCTCGACCTCACCCGCCGCGAGTTCGACCTGCTCGCCTTCCTCGCCGGCCGTCCCGGCGTCGTCGTCCCGCGCCGCGAACTGCTCGCCGAGGTCTGGCAGCAGTCCTACGGTGACGACCAGACCATCGACGTCCATCTGTCCTGGCTGCGCCGCAAGCTGGGCGAGACGGCGGCCCGCCCGCGCTACCTGCACACCCTGCGGGGCGTCGGCGTGAAGCTGGAGCCGCCCGCCGTGCCACCCACCGGGGAGCCGCGATGAGATGGGCCCTCGTCAAGGTCTGCCTGGCGGTCACCACGATGGTCGTGGTCGCCTTCGCCGTGCCGCTCGGGCTGGTCGTCAAGGAGATGGCCCGCGACCGCGCCTTCTCCAACGCCGAGCGGGAGGCCGCCGTCGTGGTCCCCGCGCTGTCCATCACCACCGACCGCGACCAGTTGGAGCGGGTCGTCGCCGCCACGGGCTCCGACGACGGCATGGCCGTGCACATCCCCGCCGGTGACGGCCGGCAGGCCCTCGACCTCGGCCGGCGGCGCGCCACCGCCGCCGACATCGCGGCCGTCCGCGAGCTGGGCCGTGCCTCCACCGCCGAAGTGCCCGGCGGCTCCGCGCTCCTGCAGCCCGTCGCGCTGAGCTTCGGCACGGTCGTCGTCGAGGTCTACGTCCCCGAGTCCGAGGTCAGCAACGGGGTCGGGACCGCCTGGGCGGTGCTGGCCGCGGTCGGCGCCGCACTGGTCGTCGGCTCGGTGGCCGTCGCCGACCGGCTGGGCGTGCGCATGGTGCGGCCCGCCCGGCGGCTGGTCGAGGGCGCGCGCGAACTGGGGGAGGGGAGACTGGGCGCACGCGTGCCGGAGGAGGGGCCGAACGAACTGCGGCTCGCGGCGGTCGCGTTCAACTCCATGGCCGACCAGGTCGTCCAACTCCTGGCCAACGAAAGGGAGCTGGCCGCCGACCTCTCCCACCGGCTGCGCACACCGCTGACCGTGCTGCGGCTCAACGCGGCCTCCCTCGGCGACTCCCCGGCCGCCGAGCAGACCCGCGCCGCGGTCGCCCAGCTGGAGCGGGAGGTCGACACCATCATCCGTACCGCCCGCGAGGCCAAGCCGCAGACCGCGGCCCCCGGACCGGGCGCCGGATGCGACGCCGCCGAGGTCGTCCGGGAGCGGATGGCGTTCTGGTCGGCGCTCGCGGAGGACGAGGGCCGCAAGGTGCGGGTGGCCGGCGCCGACCGGCCGGTGCGCGCACCGGTGGCCCGCAGCGACCTCGTCGCCGCCCTCGACGCCCTGCTCGGCAACGTCTTCCGGCACACCCCCGAGGGCACGGCCTTCGCGGTCGACCTGCACAACGGCGAGGACGCGGTGATCGTCCTCGTCTCGGACGCGGGCCCCGGCATACCCGACCCGGAGGCGGCGATGGCCCGCGGCCGGGGGTCCGGCAACGCCGGGTCGACCGGGCTCGGGCTCGACATCGTGCGCCGGCTCGCGGAGTCGACCGGCGGGGACGTGCGCATCGGCTCGTCCGTGCTGGGCGGCACCGAGGTGCGGATCTGGATCCAGCTCGACGGGCGGGAGCCGGAGCGCAGGGGGCACCGGGGCACGGTGCGCCGCCGCCGGCAGGGCGGACGGACCGCCACCTCCAACCGCTCCCGATCCCTCCCCTGAGCGCGCCCTGAGATCCCCGGACCCCGCCCCGATCAGGCGTTCTGCCCGATCGGGGGACGCTGGCGTGCTGCCGCACCCCACCCCCCCCGTGAGCAGTGAAGGCAGGGCACGCGATGAGCACGCACCGGCGCACCGTCAGAACCAGGAACAAGCTGATCGGGGGTGTGGTCGCCGCGGCCGCCGTGGGCGGGGGCGCCGTGTTCCTCACCGGCACCGCCCAGGCGGCCGGGACCGGAGCCGCGTGCACGAGGACCAGTGACTGGTCGACGGGATACACCGGGCAGTACGTCGTCACCGACAACAGCGGCGGCCCGAAGACCGACTGGACGCCGGAGTTGACCTGCCGGCCGGGTCGCGGACCGGCTCGCTGCGGAACGCCGGGTCGAGCAGGACCGGACGGCACGTCACGGTGAAGCCGGCCGCGTGGGACGAGGACGGCCTGGCCGCCGGCGAGTCCGTCACCGTCGGCTTCGTCGTCAACGGCACCGCCGACCCCGCCGGCTGTCTCATCGACGGGGCCACCTGCTCGGCGGACGGCGGCGCGACCCCCGGGCCGAGCGGCCGCCCGACCGGGACCCCGAAGGCCTCCCCGGCCCCCACCGCGCCCCCGACCGCGACGGCCACCGCCGGTCACCCCGCGCGGAAGGACAGCGGGGCGCGGCACGCCCCCACGGCGTGCCGCGCCCCTTCCCCTGTTTCCCCGTTCCCCCGTTCTCCCGGGATCCCCGTCCCGGGGGTCTTCGGTCAGGCCGTCTCGAGCGCCGGCAGGGTTCCCGTGCGGGCCGCCTGGCCGTACCAGAGGGCACTCGACTTCGGGGTGCGGGCAAGGGTGGCGTAGTCCACGTACACCGCGCCGAACCGCTTCTCGTAGCCGTACGCCCACTCGAAGTTGTCCATCAGCGACCACAGGTAGTAGCCGCGCACGTCCGCGCCCTCGGCGATGGCGCGGCGCACGGCACGCAGGTGGCCGTGCAGGTACGCGATCCGCTCCGGGTCGTGGACGCGGCCGTCGGAGTCGGGCTTGTCGTCGTAGGCCGCGCCGTTCTCCGTGATGTACAGCGGCAGGCCCGGGGCTTCCTTCGTGTACCGCATGATCAGGTCGTGCAGACCCGTCGGGTCGATCGTCCAGCCCATCTCGGTGCGCTCGCCCGGCGTCTGGTGGAAGGCGACGTCGTCCGCGGCCGGCCAGGGGGAGTGCTCGCCGGCGCCGTGGCCGTCCGCCCGCGGTGCCTTCGGGTCGGCGTCCGCCGCGGAGACCAGGGTGGGCGTGTAGTAGTTCAGACCCAGCGCGTCCAGCGGCTGGTTGATGGTGCGCAGATCGCCGTCGAGGACGTACGACCAGTCGGTGAGCGACGAGGTCGCGGCCAGGAGCGTCTCGGGGTAGGCGCCGCGCAGGATCGGGCCGTGGAAGACGCCGTTGGCGAGGTCGTCGATCCGGCGGACCGCGGCCAGGTCGTCGGGGGTCTGCGAGAGCGGCCTGACGACCGAGGAGTTGAGGCTGATCGCCACCGAGTTGCGGGTCGGCATCACCGACCGCAGGGCCTTGGTGCCCAGGCCGTGCGCCAGGTTGAGGTGGTGCGCGGCCCTCAGGGACGCGGCCGGGTCGGTGCGGCCGGGGGCGTGCACTCCGGCGGCGTACCCGAGGAAGGCGCTGCACCACGGCTCGTTGAGCGTGATCCACTGCTCCACCCGGTCGCCGAGGGCCTCCCCGACGATCTGCGCGTACTCGGCGAACCGGTACGCGGTGTCCCGCTCCGGCCAGCCGCCCGCGTCCTCCAGCTCCTGCGGGAGGTCCCAGTGGTAGAGCGTGACGGCCGGCTTGATGCCCTTCGCCAGCAGCTCGTCCACCAGCCGGCGGTAGAAGTCCAGGCCCACCTGGACCGCCGGGCCGCGGCCGGTCGGCTGGACCCGCGACCACGAGATGGAGAAGCGGTACGAGGTCAGGCCCAGCTCGGCCATCAGCGCCACGTCGTCGCGGTAGCGGTGGTAGTGGTCGACAGCGATGTCACCGGTGTCGCCACCGGCGGTCTTGCCGGGCGTATGGCTGAAGGTGTCCCAGATGGAGGGCGTGCGGCCGTCCTCCCGCACCGCCCCCTCGATCTGGTACGCGGACGTCGCCGCGCCCCAGAGGAAGGCCGGGGGAAAGGTCACCGGGTTGGCCGACTGTGCGGACTCAGGCATGGAAGCGCTCCCATGAGTGGTCGTCGAGGTCGTCGAGACCGACGAAGGATGGGGGGAAGAGGTACGGAGGGCCGGGGCGGCGGTGACCCGGCTCCGTCGGACGCGGCACCGGCGGGGCTGTCGGCCCCGCACGGACGCCGGACCGGCTGGTGTCGGACCGGCTGGGTGTCGGCCCGCACGGACAACGGCCCTGCTGGGTGTCGGCCCTGCGCGGACGCCTGCCGACGGGGTGCCGGCCCTGTGCGGATGCCGGGTCGGCGGGGTGTCCGTCCCGCGCCGGCACCGGACCGCTGGGGTGCCGGTCCCGCGCGGACGCCGGTCCGGCGCGGTGTCGGTCCCGTGCGGATTCCGGACCCGCGGGGGGTGTCCGTCCCGCGCGGACCTGGGACCCGCGAGGGTGCCGGCACCGTACGGACGCGGGACCGCGGGGGGCCCCGGCCCTTGCGGACATCGTGATGGCCAGGGTGTCAGGCCCGTGCGGATGCCGGACCGGCGGGGTGCCGGTGCCGCGTCGATGCCGCTCCGGCGGGCTGCCGGGCCGGCGCGGGCGTCCGGTCGGTGAGGACGCCGGTCCCGCGGCGGTGCCGAACCCGCGCGCGAGCCGGATCCGTGGCGGTCCCGGCCCCGCGTGGACGCCGGGCCGACACGCCGGTCAGCCCTGCGCGGTTTCGGTGACCGACGGCGCTGTCGGTCCCGCGCGGCCGCCGGACCGGTGAGGGTCCCGGCCCCGGCACCGCCGCGGAGCGCCCCCGCATCAGCCCTTCACCGCGCCCTGCATGATGCCGCCCACGATCTGCTTGCCGAAGATCGCGAAGACCAGCAGCAGCGGCAGCGTGCCCAGCAGTGCGCCCGCCATGATCAGGGACTGGTCGGGCGTGTACCCGCGGCCGAGGCCCGCGACCGCGACCTGGACGGTCGGGTTGCCGGTCTGGCTCAGCACCAGGAACGGCCACAGGAAGTCGTTCCAGGTCTGGACGAACATCAGCATGCCGAGCACCGCCATCGCGGGGCGCGCCGCGGGGAACACCACGTGCCACACCACGCGCCAGCTGCTCGCGCCGTCCATCCGGGCCGCCTCGATGATCTCGTCGGGCAGCGCCTGGAGCAGGTACTGCCGCATGAAGAACACACCGAACGCGCTGACCAGCGACGGCAGGATCACCGCCTGGAGCTGGTCGGTCCACTCCAGCTTGGCGACCATCATGTACAGCGGGATCACGCTGAGCTGCGGCGGCACCATCATCGTGCCGATCACGATCAGCATCATCGCGCCGCGGCCCTTGAACTTCAGCTTGGCGAAGGCGAATCCGGCGATCGTGGACAGGAACACGATCGTCACGGCCGAGGTGCCCGCCACGATCGTCGTGTTGACGAACGCGGTGCCGAGGTTGGCGTCGTTCCAGGCGATGTCCAGGTTGTGGAAGAGGTTCGACCCGAACCAGAACGGCGGCGGTGTCTGCGCCAGCCGGTTGTTGTCGCGGGAGGCGGCGATCGCCGTCCACACCAGCGGGAACAGCGAGCCGACGGTGAACAGGGCCAGGATCACGTACGCGATCGGCCCCGCGTGCATCTGCCCGCCGGCCCGCGCCGATCTGGGCCGCCGCACACGGCCGGGCTTCTTCACGGCCGTGTCCGGCGGAGAGGGGGGCGGTGTCGTGGAAGTCGTCGTCGTCACGGCCGTACTCCTAACTACTGGCGCGCAGCCGGCGCGAGATGACGTAGTTGACGATGCCGACCACGATCAGGATCAGGAACATGGTCCAGGCGATCGCGGAGGCACGGCCCAGGTGCTGGTTGACCCAGCCCTGCTCGTACAGGTACAGGCCCAGGGTCTGGAACTGGTGCTCGGAACCGCCCGACGCCCCCTTGTTGGCGTCGAACAGCAGCGGCTCGCCGAACACCTGGGTGGCGCCGATCGTCGAGACGACGACCGTGAACAGGATGGTCGGACGCAGCGACGGCAGGGTCACGTGGATGAACTGCTTCCACCGGCTCGCGCCGTCCAGCGCCGCCGACTCGTACAGGTCCTGCGGGATCGCCTGCATCGCCGCCAGGTAGATCAGCGCGTTGTAGCCGGTCCAGCGCCAGATGACGATCGTGGACACCGCGAACTGCGAGGGCCACTTGTCGCTCTGCCAGTCGACCGGATCGATCCCGACGTTGTTCAGAACCCAGTTGATCATGCCGTAGTCGCGCCCGAACAGCAGCACGAAGACGAGCGAGGCGGCCGCGATGGACGTCGCGTACGGGGCGAGCATCGTGACCCGGAAGAACGTCGAGCCGCGCAGCTTGTAGTTGAGGATGTGGGCGAGCCCCATCGCCATCAGCAGCTGCGGCACCGTCGAGATGATGCCGATCGTGAGCGTGTTCTTCGCCGCGTTCCAGAAGAAGTCGTCGTCGAAGATCCGCGTGTAGTTGCGCAGCCCCACCCACTCCATGTCGGTGGGTGCCGTCATCTCCACCTGGTGCAGCGAGGCCCAGCCGGTGTAGATCAGCGGGAACAGGCCGAACGCCAGGAACAGCAGGAAGAACGGCGAGACGAAGGCGTACGGGCTCCAGCGCATGTCCCGCTGCCAGCGGCGGGAGAGCCGGGCGCGGTGCCGCTGCTCGGCCCCGGTGGGGCCGGCGGGCGCTCGGCCCGGGGCCGCGCCCCCCTCCTTGGCGGGGGGCGCGGCGGTGTCGTGGGTGGCCATGCGGGTCACTTGTCCAGGTTGTTGTCGATGGTCTTCGTCGCCGTCTTCCAGGCCTCCTCCGGCGACTTGCCCTTCGTCACGAGGATGACGCCGTTGTCGGTCAGACCCTGCTGGATGATCTGGTCCTTCGGGCCGATCACCTGGACCGGGGCGGCCTTCGCGGCCTCGGCGAAGATGGTGCCGATGTTGAGGTCACCGGTCATCTCGTTCTTGGCGCCGGTCACCTCGGGCATGGTGTACGCGCTGGGCGTGCTGGGGAAGGAGCCCTGCACCTTGAACAGCTTCGCCTGCTGCTCGGGCGCGGTCAGCCAGGCGACCAGCTTCTCGGCCTCCTTCACGTTCTTGCCGCTGGAGGGCACGGACAGGAAGGAACCGCCCCAGTTGCCGGACTTCGGAGCGACCGCGACGGCCCACTTGCCGAGGGACTCCGGCTTCGACTTGCCCTTGAGGGTGCCGAGCATCCACGGCGGGCAGGCGATCGTCGCGAACTTGCTGTTCGCGATCGTGGTGTCCCACGCCGGCTGGAACTGCGTCTGCGCCTGCACCAGGCCCTGCTCGGCGGCCTTGGCGGTCAGGGTGAAGGCCGCCTTGACAGCCGGGTTCGACTTGTAGATGACCTCGCCGGAGGAGTCGTAGAACTTCTCCTTCTCACTGCTGAGAACGGCGTTGAGCAGGCCGCCGGGGGAGTCCATGAAGAAGGTGCCCGCGGGCGCCTTCTTCTTGTACTGCTCGCCGACCGAGACGAACTTGTTCCAGTCGCCCGCCCACAGCTTGCCGACCTCCGCCGGGTCGGTCGGCAGACCGGCCTGCTTGAAGAGGTCCGTGCGGTAGCAGAGGGCCATCGGGCCGACGTCCGTGCCGAGACCGATGGTCTTGCCGTCCTTGGTCGTGGCCTGCGACCACTTCCAGTCGAGCCAGTTGCTCTTGTTCACGCCCGAAACCTTGGACATGTCCTGGAGCTTCGCGCTCTGGGTGGCGGTGACCTCGGCGATGTTGGCGACCTCGACCGCCTGGACGTCCTGGAGACCGCTGTTGGTGGTGAGGTGGTTGACGAGCGCGGGGTAGTAGTTCTCGTTGCGCTCGATCACGTTCTCGGCGATCTTGATGTTCGGGTTGAGCTTCTCGTACTCGGCGTAGAGACCGGCTTCCTTGAAGCCCATCGTGCCGAAGAGTCCCAGGGTGATCGTGGTCTTGCCCTTGCCGTCGCCGGACGACGACCCGTCGGAGGCCTTGTCGCCGCCGTCGTCGGCACAGCCGGCCAGCAGCCCGGCGCCCATGGTGGCGACGGTCGCCAGGACTACCACCCGACGGGAGCTTCGGGTACGTGCTCGCATTACGTCCTCCTGTTGCCCTGACGTGCCGACCCCCCGGCCAACTGCATTGTTGGGCCCGTTAGTTTCTCGCTGCGGCTCGGGCGGGGAACGTGCGGGTTGTGTATGTGTCAGGTACCGTGGGAGCGCTCCCACAGGTGATGTGTTGAAGAGTCGTCGGTTCGGGCGAGGGTGTCAAGGGTGGGGGCGCGCAGAGATGCGTTCAGTTATCCGGCTGTTAGCTAACGCGCCGGGGCGGCGCTTTTCGGACGGGGCGGCAGCCCCCGGGGACGGTGGGGCGGACGGCCGGGACTGTTAGATTCCAGGCCAGTGTGATGATGACGGCGGGAAGGCGGGGTCCATGGCAAGCCACGGTACGCGGGGACGGAGCGGTGGCCGGCCGACCCTCGAAGAGGTGGCGGCACGCGCCGGTGTGGGCCGCGGCACGGTCTCCCGCGTGATCAACGGTTCGCCCCGGGTCAGCGACGCCACCCGGGCCGCCGTCGAGGCCGCGGTCGCCGAGCTGGGCTACGTCCCCAACACCGCGGCCCGCGCGCTCGCCGCCAACCGCACGAACGCGATCGCCCTCGTGGTGCCCGAGCCGGAGACCCGCTTCTTCGCCGAACCGTACTTCTCCGACATCCTGCGCGGAGTGGGCGCGGAACTCGCCGACACGGAGATGCAGCTGCTGCTGATCTTCGCGGGCAGCGACCGGGAGCGGCAGCGCCTCGCCCAGTACCTGGCCGCCCACCGCGTGGACGGCGTCCTCCTCGTCTCCGTGCACGCCGACGACCCGCTGCCCGACCTCATCGCCCAGCTGGAGATCCCGGCCGTGATCAGCGGCCCCCGCTCCGCCGCCGAGACGCTGCCGTCCGTGGACTCCGACAACTACGGCGGCGCCCGCTCCGCCGTCGAGCACCTGCTGGCCCGCGGCTGCCGGCGCATCGGCCACATCACCGGCCGCCTCGACGTGTACGGCGCCCAGCGGCGCGTCGACGGCTACCGCGACGCCCTGCTCGACGCGGGTCACGGGGTGGACGAACTCCTCATCGTGCAGGGTGACTTCACCGAGGAGGGCGGCCAGCGGGCGATGCGTGAGCTGCTGGCCCGCGACCCCGCCCTCGACGCGGTGTTCGCCGGCTCCGACGTGATGGCGGCCGGCGCCCGCCAGGCCCTGCGCGAGGCGGGCCGCCGCATCCCGGACGACGTGGCCCTGGTCGGCTACGACGACTCGGCGATCGCCCGCCACATGGATCCGCCGCTGACCAGCGTGCGCCAGCCCATCGAGGAGATGGGCCGCCGCATGCTCGACCTGCTGCTCACGGAGATCGCGGACGACCGCCCGGCGGTGTCGCGGGGCCTGGAGCGGCGTCAGGTGGTCCTGGCCACGGAGCTGATGGTGCGCGCGTCGGCGTAGTCGGCGTAGCGGTCACCGTCGCCACCACCGCCGCGCCCAGCCGGCGCGTACCCGGCCGTTCCCGTGCCCCGCCGCCCGGCCGGTCTCCGCGGCGAGCCGCCCGTGACGGGCGCGGGGGAGGGGGGAGGGCGCGGGGGAGGGGCGTGATCCCGTCCGTTCCCGAAGGGTCCGGACATGACGAAGGGCTGACCTGTTTCACCAGGTCAGCCCTTGATCATTCAGGGTGAGTGACGGGACTCGAACCCGCGGCATCCTGGACCACAACCAGGTGCTCTACCAGCTGAGCTACACCCACCACGCCCGGCAGTTGACTTTGTGGTCTCCCTACCGGCCGAGAAAAAGTGTACAGGGTCCGAAGGGGTGCTCGCGCACGGCTTTCATCCGGCGGGCAGGACGTGCTTCGCGGCGATCGCCTTCGCGGTGTCGGAGTCCGGTCCGGGCTGCGGCACGAACACGGCCTCGCGGTAGTAGCGCAGCTCCGCGATGGACTCGCGGATGTCGGCGAGGGCGCGGTGGTTGCCGTTCTTCTCCGGGCTGTTGAAGTACGCCCGCGGGTACCAGCGCCGGGCCAGTTCCTTGACGGAGGACACGTCGACGATCCGGTAGTGGAGGTAGCTCTCCAGCGTCGGCATGTCCCGCGCCAGGAAGCCGCGGTCGGTGCCGACGGAGTTCCCGCACAGCGGGGCCTTGCCGGGCTCCTTCACGTGCTCGCGGACGTAGGCGAGGACCCGTTCCTCGGCGTCGGCCAGGGTGGTGCCGCCCGCCAGCTCGTCGAGCAGCCCGGACGCGGTGTGCATCTGACGCACCACCTCCGGCATCGTCTCCAGGGCCGCGTCCGGCGGCCGTACGACGATGTCCACACCGTCGCCGAGGATGTTCAGCTCGGAGTCGGTGACGAGGGCGGCAACCTCGATGAGCGCGTCGTCCGACAGCGAGAGGCCGGTCATCTCGCAGTCGATCCACACCATGCGATCGTTCATGCGTCCACCCTAAGGGTGACGTCCCCCGATCCGATGCCCCGCGTCACGGTGGACGCGACGCCCCGGGGGTGCGGCCCCCGGAGGCGGGAACGGGAAGGGGCGGCGGGGGCGAGGAGACCCGCCCACCACCGCCCGCCTCTCACATCCCGCTGCGCTGCCCCGGCAACCCGCCCCGGGACCCCGCGTACGCGTCCCGCGGATGCTGCTCCGCGGCCAGGGCGCTCGCCGAAGCCGCGGCCGGAGCCGTGCCCAGCGCCCCCGCTCCCGCGGTCCGCCGTATCTGCGGCGGCACCCCCGCGGTCTCCGGGTGCGGAGCGGCGGGCCCGCCCGCACCGCCCGCCGTGACGGCGGACGCCGTCTCATTCTCCGCCGCGGGCACCCGCTCGCTCTGCGGCCGTCGCGCCCGGTACGCCGCCCGGTAGGCCGCCGGCGAGGAGCCGAGCTGCCGCCGGAAGTGTCCGCGCAGCGCGACCGGCGAGCGGAAACCGCACCGTCCGGCCACCTCGTCGACGGAGTAGTCCGACGTCTCCAGCAGCCGCTGCGCCTGAAGCACCCGCTGGGTGATCAGCCATTGCAGCGGCGCGCTGCCGGTCAGCGACCGGAAGCGACGGTCGAACGTCCGTCGGCTCATGTAGGCGCGCGCGGCCAGCGTCTCCACGTCGAACTGTTCGTGGAGGTGTTCCAGCGCCCAGGCGACGACCTCGGCGAGCGGGTCGGCGCCGATCTCCTCCGGTAAAGACCGGTCGAGGTAGCGCTCCTGGCCGCCCGTCCGGCGCGGCGGGACCACGAGCCGGCGGGCCAGCGCACCGGCCGCCTCGTTGCCGTGGTCCGTCCGCACGATGTGGAGACAGAGATCGATTCCGGCCGCCGTCCCCGCCGACGTCAGCACGTCGCCGTCGTCGACGAACAGCTCACGCGGATCGACGTGCACCGACGGGTAGCGTTTGGCCAGCGTCGGTGCGTACATCCAGTGGGTCGTGGCCGGCCTGCCGTCCAGCAGACCCGCGGCCGCCAGCACGAACGCGCCGGTGCACAGGCCCACGATGCGGGCACCCTCCTCGTGCGCCCGGCGCAGTGCGTCGAGCGCGTCGGCCGGTGGCGGCGAGGTGATCGAGCGCCAGGCCGGTACGACGACCGTGCCCGCCCTCGATATCGCCTCCAGGCCATGTGGCGCGGTGAGTTCCAGGCCCCCTGTGGTCCGCAGCGGGCCGTCCTCGCCCGCGCACACCAGGAGGCGGTAGCGAGGCACGCCGGCGTCCTGGCGGTCGATCCCGAACACCGACAGCGGAATGGAACTCTCGAAGATGGGACCGCCGCTGAACAGCAGCACCGCGACGATCTCCTTGCGGCGTCGCCCGGACAGTTTCCGGGCCGCGGCTTCCGGCGCGGCAGTGGAGTCGTGGCTCATCCCTGCTAAGCCCCCCTCGGTGGTCGCGGCTCCTCGGTTGTGTCGCTCCTGCACGTTTCCCCTCGGTCCTGCACGAGTCCCCCGCCGTAGACAGTCAAGATCGAATCTACTGTGTCGCGTGGTGCCGGAGTGGCCAGTTCGTCACCCGGCACATTGTCGACATGGCAACTTGGCGTGAAGCATTCGATCACGAAGCGTTGCACTCGTGGGCCGTGCAGGGAAGTGCGCCTCGTCGCAGTGGCCAATCCACGTAGGGTGCCAGGGCCCCCGGGACGCCTTTTCGTGCAGGTCGGAAGGGGTGAGGAGGGTGGTCGCGGCACGGCATGCGCGGTATCCGGAAGTTGGCTGAAAAGATACGGGCGCGTGCGTGAAAACCGGTCAGCCGACCGGTGTGCTTCCGCCGCTGTGACGACCGCCACGGCGCGACCCGGTTCCGGTGTACCGACGGCCTCCCCGGTGCGGCGCGCGCGACGGGTGTTCCTCCTCGGGGAGCCGGGCCGCGCACCGCTCGGAGCGGCGCAGCAGCAGCCGGCAGGCGGCCGTGACGGCGGCCAGGCCGACGGCGGTGCCCGCGGTTCCGGCCAGGGAGGCGCCGTACCAGAGGAGGACCACCGGGACGAGGACGCAGCTGAAGGCCGCCCAGCGGATCAGCTCCGTCGTCCTGTCGTCGCCGGAGCGGGGCCCGGGGGTCGGGCGGGATGAGGGCATGGGCGGACTCCTCCCTGAGGCGTGGTTCGGGTGGTTCAACGCCTGTTCGACCGGTCGGTCACTCATCGGGCGACCGGCGGGCAGGTGAATCCTGTGCGAACCGCCTGTACGGGGCAGCGACCATTGCGTCACGGGCGGCCCCTCGTGCATGCTCCCTGGAACCCCCGCGGACCGTGGGCGGGACTGGGCCGTGCAGGCGTGGCGCCGTACCCTTGGGGGTATGGGGTGGGGAAGATGATTCCCGGACACGCTCCGCCGCTCACGTTCGTCCCACCCGTAAAAGGATCGATACGCCGAGACAGCCATGGCCGGTCACGAATTCTTCGAACCAGCGGACCGCAAGCGGCCGGTCGCCGATCACACGGCGGCCGAGCCCCTGGCGGCGGAGGAGGTACGCCCCTCCTGTGATCCCGCTTTCAAGCACGGTGTCGTCGTCGGCTTCGACGGATCGACGTCCAGCGAGCGGGCCCTGGCGTACGCCGTCGGCATGGCTCACCGCTCCCGTGCGGGCCTGATCATCGTCCATGTGGCCAACAGGCTGCCCACCACGGTGTGGGCGGGCTGCGAGCCGCCGGTCTTCGTGGACGTGCCGGACCACCGCACCGAGGTGCTCGGCCTGGAACTGGCCTGCGCCGAGTACCTGTCCGAGGTGCCCTGGATCCTGGTCGAGCGCGGCGGCGACATCTGCCACGAACTCGAGGAGGTGGGGCGGGAGTACGCGGCGGACGCGATCGTCGTCGGTTCCACGCACGGCCTCGTCGGGCGGATCTTCGGGTCGGTCGCGGGGCGGCTCGCCAAGCGGGCGAAGCGGCCCGTCGTCGTCATTCCCTGAGCTCCCTGAGTCCCCTGAGCTCCCTGAGTCCCCTGAGTTTCCTGAGCTCCCCGAACTCCCTCGATTCCCCGGCGTTTCCGCCAACTCGCCCTCGCTCCGGGCGCGATGAGCCCCGGTTTCCCCAACTCCCTTTGTGCAAGAGGAAACTACTCGCGCGTAGAGGTGGTTCGTGCCCTGGTGAAGGGCATATACCGTGCACCGCGCGACCGTGGACAGGTGCCGGCCCACGGCGGTCTCGCGACGGGCTGCCCGCCCCGGAGTGACGGCCACGGGCTGAACGGCAGCCGGCGCCGGGGAGTCGGGCTCCCCCGGCGGATGAGCGGACCCCCCGTGCGCGGTGGCGGCACGGGGGGTCCGTCCTCCTGGTCCCCTACTCGACCGTCACCGACTTCGCCAGGTTCCTCGGCTTGTCGATGTCACGGCCGAGGGCCTTGGCTGTGTAGTAGGCGAGGAGCTGGAGGGGGATGCCCATGAGGATGGGGTCGAGCTCGTCCTCGTTCTTGGGGACGACGATCGTCTGGTCGGCCTTCTCCTGCTCCTGGTGAGCCACCGCGAGGATCCGGCCGCTGCGGGCCTTGATCTCCTCCAGGGCGGCGCGGTTCTTCTCCAGCAGGTCGTCGTCGGGGACGATCGCGACCGTCGGCAGGGCGGGCTCGATCAGGGCGAGCGGGCCGTGCTTCAGCTCGGAGGCCGGGTAGGCCTCGGCGTGGATGTAGGAGACCTCCTTGAGCTTCAGGGAGGCCTCACGGGCCACCGGATAGCCCCGGACACGGCCGATGAAGAGCATCGAGCGGGCCTCGGCGAACTCCTCCGCCAGCTTCTTGATCTCCTCCTCGCCCTTGAGGATCTCGGCGATCTGGGCGGGCAGCCGGCGCAGACCCTCGATGATCCGCTTGCCGTCGCGCACCGACAGGTCACGGGTGCGGCCCAGGTGCAGCGCGAGCAGCGCGAAGGCGACGGTGGTGTTGGTGAAGCACTTGGTGGAGACGACGCAGACCTCCGGCCCGGCGTGCACGTAGACGCCGCCGTCGGCCTCGCGGGCGATGGCGGAGCCGACCACGTTCACCACGCCGAGCACCCGCGCGCCCTTGCGCTTCAGCTCCTGGACGGCGGCCAGCACGTCGTAGGTCTCACCGGACTGGGAGACGGCGATGTACAGCGTGTCGGGGTCGACGACCGCGTTGCGGTAGCGGAACTCGGAGGCGGGCTCTGCGTCCGCGGGGATGCGGGCCAGCTCCTCGATCATCTGGGCGCCGATCATGCCCGCGTGGTACGAGGTGCCGCAGCCGAGGATCTTCACGCGGCGGATCTGGCGCGCCTCGCGGGCGTCCAGGTTGAGGCCGCCCAGGTGCACGGTGGAGAAGCGGTCGTCGATGCGGCCGCGCAGCACGCGGTCCACGGCGTCGGCCTGCTCGTGGATCTCCTTGTGCATGTAGGTGTCGTGGCCGCCCATGTCGTAGGAGGCGGCCTCCCACTCCACGGTGGTGGGCTCGGCCGTGGTGCGGGTGCCCTCGGTGGTGTAGGTGCGGAAGTCGTCGGCCTTGAGGGTGGCCATCTCGCCGTCGTCGAGGGTGACGATCTGGCGGGTGTGGGCGACCAGGGCGGCGATGTCCGAGGCGACGAACATCTCCTTCTCGCCGATGCCGAGGACGACCGGGGAGCCGTTGCGGGCGACGACGATCCGGTCGTTGAAGTCGGCGTGCATGACGGCGATGCCGTAGGTGCCCTCGACCACCCGCAGCGCCTCGCGGACCTTGTCCTCGAGCTTCTCGGCCCGGGAGCGGGCGATCAGGTGGACGAGGACCTCGGTGTCGGTCTCGGAGAGGAACTCGACGCCGTCCGCCTCCAGCTTGCGGCGCAGGTCGGAGGCGTTGTCGACGATGCCGTTGTGGACGACGGCGACCTTGAGGTCGGCCGACATGTGCGGGTGGGCGTTCACGTCGGAGGGGGCGCCGTGGGTGGCCCAGCGGGTGTGGGCGATACCGGTGGTGCCCTTGAAGCGGGCCGGGACCTTGGCCTCCAGGTCGCGGACGCGCCCCTTGGCCTTGACCATCTTCAGGCCGGCCGTCTTCGGGGAGGTGACGACGATGCCCGCGGAGTCGTAGCCGCGGTACTCCAGGCGCTGCAGGCCCTCCAGGAGCAGGGGCGCGACGTCACGCTTCCCGATGTATCCGACGATTCCGCACATGTGTAGGCAATCCCTCTGTAGTTCTCGGTCGGTCCGGGCCGGTGATCAGCCGTAGACCATGCGGCGCAGCTGGCGGAGTGTCGGCTCCGGCGGTGCCACCGCCCGGTAGGTCAGGTCCGCCGCGATCCGTTCGAAGATCTCCGCGTTGACCAGGCCCTGGGCCTGGAGCTCGCGGTGGCGGCGACGGACGAATTCCTCGGTCGTCTCGTCGAAGTAGGCGAGAACGTCCTGGATCACCCGCAGGGCCTCACCCCGGTTCAGCGGGGTGGAGCGCGTCAGATGATCAACGAGTTCGTCGTGCACCCGGTAGATCCTGGGGTACCGGCGAGAGTTTCGCAAGATTCCTGCCCGATTCCGGGCAGACCCCTGGTGGGGAGCCGTGGGTGACCTGTGCGTGTGCTGGGCCCTGCCGTCGCCTTCCCGCCCGCCCCGCGACGCCGTGCACGCCTGCCCCGGAGGGGGACCCCCACTCGCCGCACCGGGCCCCGACCCGGGTACGTCCCGTACGAGGCGCCGGGCCCGGCACTCTCCCGGCCTTCGGCCCGGGGCCCCCGGAGCACGCACCTGACGCCGCGGGGCCCGCACCTGAGGCCGCGGGGCCGGGCGCTCCGGGACGTGCCGGTACGACGACGCACGCCCCCGGGGACCGTACTCGGGGGCGTGCGCCTGTCGGCGGGTCAGAGACCGGCGATGGGGTTCTTCAGGGTGCCGACCAGCTGGAGGGCGCCCGACGGGTCCGACAGGTCCACCATCTGCCGGTTGTTCCGCAGCTGGAGCCGGTTGAGGCAGGACAGCGCGAACTCGGGGGCGAACATGTCGTACTGCCGGAACCGGTCGTCGAGTTCGGGGTGCGCCTCCTGGTACTCGCGGGTGACCTCGGCGACCGTGCGCCAGAAGCCGTCCTCCGCCAGGATCCCCTCGGCGGCCAGGCCGGCGGCGAGGAAGCGGAAGAAGCAGTCGAAGACGTCCGTGAAGATCGACAGGAGTTTCGTGTCCTCGGGGACCTCGACCCGGATGCGCCGGACCTCGGGCGGCAGCACCGCGTCCGGGTCCATGACGGCGATCTCCTCGGCGATGTCCTTGTAGACCGCCCGCTGCACGACACCGTCCTTCAGGACCAGGATGGTGTTCTCGCCGTGCGGCATGAAGACCAGGTCGTAGGCGTAGAAGGTGTGCAGGAGGGGGGTGTAGTACGCCCGCAGGTAGTGCTGCAGCCACTCGGCGGGGGCCAGGCCCGACCGCTCGATCAGCGCGCCGGCCACCGACCTGCCCTCGTGGTCCACGTGGACCAGGGCGGCCATCGTGGTGAGGGACTCGCCGTCGCGGAGGGAGGGGACGGGGCTCTCCCGCCACAGCGCGGCCAGCATCTTGCGGTACGGCGAGTGGCGGTCGGTCGCCGCCTCGTACTCCAGGTGCCGGTAGCCGACGGCCGCCCGCTCCCGGATGATCGACAGGCCCGTCGACTTCAGCACCGGGTCGCTGTCGATCAGCCGGTCCAGCCAGTCGTTGATCGCCGGGGTCGCCTCCATGTACGCCGCCGACAGACCGCGCATGAAGCCCATGTTGAGGACGGACAGGGCCGTCTTCACGTAGTGCTTCTCGGGGTGGGTCGCGTTGAAGAACGTCCGGATGGACTGCTGGGCCAGGTACTCGTCGTCGCCCTCGCCGAGGCACACCAGGTTCTGGCGGGCGACCTCGGCGGCGAAGGTGACACTGAGCTTGTTCCACCACTGCCAGGGGTGGACGGGGATCAGGAGGTAGTCGGCCGGGTCGAGGCCCCGTCCGCGCAGTACGCCGTCGAAGCGCTCCACGGTCTCCTCGCCCAGCTCCTGCCGGACGAAGGACTCGTAGTCGATGCCGACGCCCGCCGTGAACGCCGCCCGCGACCGGTGCGCCGCCAGCCACACCAGGCGGACCGCGCTCGCGGTCTCCGGCGCGTACGCCAGGTACTCGTGGACGCCGAAGCCGAGCCGCCCGTTGTTGGCGACGAAGCAGGGGTGGCCCTCGGTCATGCCGCTCTCGACGCCCTGGAAGCCGCTCTCCAGCAGCTCGGCGGCGGTGAGCTGCGGCTTGGCGAGTTTGTAGCAGGTGCCGGAGAGGGTGGAGGAGATCTCCTCCAGGTAGACCGGCAGGATCTCGTCGCTCAGTCCGAGCGTGTGCCGCAACTCGATGAAGAAGTCCAGTGCGGCGAGGGGGAGCGCGGCGCCGTCCCGGGTGCGGGTGATCGAGTCGGCGTCGACCTGCCAGTGGTCCAGGGTGCGGCGCACGGCGGTGAAGCGGTAGGACGTCAGACCGTCGTCGCTGCGCACGACGTACCGCTCGTCCTGCTCGTCCTGCTCGTCCGTGAGTTCGGGTGTGATCAGCCGCTCGTGGGCGAACTCCGCGAGGGCTTTGCGGATCAGCAGGCGGTTGGCCTTCTCCCAGCGTTCGGGGGAGAGGTGGGCCACGGCGTCGGCGAGGCTCATGCGTCCACCCCCGTGGCGGCGGTGAACCGCTCCCGCGTGCAGAAGCTGAGCAGTGCCTTCTTCTCCGGCTTGTCGATCTCGCGTTCGGGGACGAAGCCGACGGCCTCGTTCAGCGCGTGCACGGCCTTGTTGGAGACGTCCGGCTCGACCACCACCCGTTCGGTGGCCGGGTCCTGGAAGAGGCGGGCCATGACGGCGGTGATGACCGCGCGGGTGAAGCCGTGCACGGGCCGGTCGGTGGGGGCGACCAGGAAGTGCATGCCGACGTCGCCGGGCCGCGGCTCGTACAGGCCGACCAGCTCGCGGTGGCGGGGGTCGTAGTGCTCCATCAGGAAGGCCGGTACGCCGTCGTGCAGCCCGAGCAGGGCGTGGTGGTGCTCGTCGGCGGCGATCTCCGCGTAGGCGCGCTCGACGTCGGCCTGCGTGGCGTCCTGCATCATCCAGAAGGCCGCCTTGGGGTGCGTCACCCAGGAGTGCAGCAGCTCGGCGTCCTTCGGGGGGGCGAGGGGGCGGAAGGTGAGACGGCCGACGGCCGCGGTCGTGTTCATGCGCCGAACTCCTGGAACGCGATGGTCTTCTCGACCGGGTAGTACTCGCTGCCGAGCAGCTCGCGGATGATGCAGCTGTTGCGGTAGGGGCCCATGCCGAGGTCGGGGCTGGTGACGCTGTGCGTGTGGACGCCGGCGTTCTGCAGGAAGACGCCCCGGCCGGTGACGTCGATCGCGTAGTCGCGGGTCACGTCGAAACGGCCGTGTGCGTCGAAGCGGAGCCGGTCGCGGATCGGGTCGAGGAAGGCCGGCGGCTCGTAGTGGTAGCCGGTGGCCAGCACCAGGGCCTCGGTGCGGATCTCGAAGTCCTTGTCCTGCTCGTCCTGGTGGAAGCCGAGTGTGTAGCCGCCGTCCTCGTACCGCGCGGAGACGAGCGAGGAGTTGGTGAGCAGCCGGGTGGCAACGCCGCGGCCGGCGCTCTCGACGTTCTTCTGGTACAGCAGGTCGAAGACCGCGTCGATCAGCTCCGAGTTGATGCCCTTGAACAGGCCCTTCTGCTGCTTCTCCAGCCGGTAGCGGGTCTCCTCGGGCAGTGCGCGGAAGTAGTCGATGTAGTCCGGGGAGGTCATCTCCAGGGTCAGCTTGGTGTACTCCAGCGGGAAGAACCGCGGGGAGCGGGTGACCCAGTTGAGCTGGTAGCCGTGGACGTCGATCTCGGAGAGCAGCTCGTGGTAGATCTCGGCGGCGCTCTGCCCGCTGCCGACCACGGTGACCGACTTCTTCTCCCGCAGCTCCGCCTTGCGGTGCATGTACTGCGAGGTGTGCAGGACGCCGTCCTCCAGGCCGCGGCACGCCTCGGGGACGAACGGCACGGTGCCGGTGCCCAGGACCAGGTGGGGGGCGCGGTACTCCTCGCCGTCCGTGGTCCGCACGGCGTACAGCTCGGTGCCCTCGTCGTACGTCACCTCGGCGACCGTCGTCGAGAAGCGCACGCTGCTCAGCTTGCCGGCGGCCCAGCGGCAGTAGTCGTCGTACTCCACGCGCAGCGGGTAGAAGTTCTCGCGGATGTAGAACGAGTACAGCCGGCCCTTCTCCTTCAGGTAGTTGAGGAAGGAGTACGGCGAGGTCGGGTCGGCGAGGGTGACCAGGTCCGACATGAACGGCGTCTGCAGGTGGGCGCCGTCGAGGAACATGCCCGCGTGCCACTCGAAGCCGGGCTTGGACTCCAGGAAGACGCCGTTGAGTGCGTCGATGGGCTCGGTCAGGCAGGCGAGCCCGAGATTGAAGGGGCCGAGCCCGATCCCGACGAAGTCGTGGGTGGCGGCGGGGTTTTCAGGACGCGCGGTCAAGGGACTCTCCCAGGTACTGCTCGGCGTGGCCGGCGATCAGTTCGAGGACGGCGGCCATGTCGTCGACCGTCGTCTCGGGGTTCAGCAGGGTGAACTTCAGGTAGTGGCGGCCGCTCACCTTGGTGCCCGCCACCACCGCGTCGCCCGAGGCGAACAGGGCCTTGCGGGCGTGGAGGTTGGCGCGGTCGATCTCGGCCGGGTCGGTGACGGCCCGCGGGACGTAGCGGAAGACCAGGGTGGACAGCGACGGCTCGACGACGACGTCGAAGCGCGGGTCGGCGGCGAGCAGTTCCCAGCCCCGGGCGGCGAGGTCGCAGACCTCGTCGAACAGCTGGCCGATGCCGTCGGCGCCCATCGTGCGCAGTGTCATCCACAGTTTCAGCGCGTCGAAGCGGCGGGTGGTCTGGAGGGACTTGTCGACCTGGTTGGGGATGCGTTCCTGCACCGTGCGGCGGGGGTTCAGGTACTCGGCGTGGTAGGTGGCGTGGCGCAGCGTGGCCGCGTCCCGGACCAGGACGGCCGAGGAACTCACCGGCTGGAAGAAGGACTTGTGGTAGTCCACGGTGACGGAGTCGGCGCGTTCGATGCCGTCGATGCGGTCGCGGTACTTCACCGAGGCGAGCAGCCCGCAGCCGTAGGCGGCGTCGACGTGCATCCAGGCGCCGTACCGCTCGCACAGCTCGGCGATCTCGGGCAACGGGTCGATGGAGCCGAAGTCGGTGGTGCCGGCGGTGGCGACGACGGCCATGGGGACGAGGCCGGCCTCCTCGCAGCGCCGGAGTTCGCGGGCGAGGGCGAGGGTCTGCATGCGCTTGTCGTGGTCGACGGGGACGGAGACCACCGCGTCCTGGCCCAGGCCCAGCAGTTTCGCCGACTTCTGCACGCTGAAGTGGCTGACGTCGGAGGCGAAGACGCGCAGTTTCTCCAGGGAGCCGGTCTTGGCCTCCTCGCGGGCGAGGAGCAGCGCCTGGAGGTTGGACTGGCTGCCGCCGGAGGTGAACACGCCGTCGGCGGCGGGGCCGAGGCCGATGCGGGCGGCCGTCCAGTCGACCAGTTTCCGCTCGATGAGGGTGCCGCCCGCCGACTGGTCCCAGGTGTCCAGGGAGGAGTTGACGGCGGACAGGACCGCCTCGCCGAGCACGGCCGGGATGACGACCGGGCAGTTGAGGTGGGCGAGGTAGCGGGGGTGGTGGAAGTAGACCGCGTCGCGGAGGTAGACCTCCTCCAGCTCGTCCAGTACCGCCGTCGTGTCGCCCAGGGGCCGGTCGAGGTCGATGTCCTCGATGCGGGGAGCGAGGGCGTCGACCGTGACGCCGGTGAACGGACGGTCGGTGGCGGCGAGTTTGGCGGCCACCCGCTCGACTCCTTCGGTCACGGAGCGGCGGTACCGCTCCGCGTTCGTGTCATTGAGCAGGTGCGAGCGCATCGTGGGGGTCCTCCGGGGATGGGGACGGGTCCGCCGCGGGGCGGACGCGGGAGCGGAGCCTCGATTTTTACTTAGGTTAGCCTAACCTAAGTAATGCGGGTGAAACGCCACCCCGCCGTGACGGTCATCACGTTTGTTTTGCCGGTCAACTTCCTTGACCGGGGCGGTGGTTGGTCACCCGGCCGCGCGCAGCTGCTCCTCCGTCATGCCCTGACGCCAGTACCCGACGAAGGTGACCCGGCGCCTGTCGATGCCGCGCTCCCGCACGAAGTGCCGGCGCAGCGCCTTCACCGAGCCCGACTCGCCCGCGATCCAGGCGTACGGCCGCTCGGCGGGCGGGAGCACGGCCGTGCGCAGGGCGTCGGGACAGGCCCCGCCGGTCAGCCAGGAGATCTCGGCGTCCGCCGCGCTCGCCAGGTGCCGCACGGTCCCGGCGTCGCGCACGTCCAGCCACGCCCGGACGCGCTGTCCGGCGGGCAGCGACGCGAGAATGGACCCGATCGCCGGCAGAGCCGTCTCGTCGCCCCACAGCAGCACCAGGTCGGTGTCGTCCGGCGGCCGGAACCGGATCGCCCGGTTGTCGGCGACGGCGGGGCCGAGCACCACCGCCCGGTCCCCGGCGCGCGCCCGGTCGGCCCACGCGGAGGCGGGCCCGGCCGGGGTGTGCAGCACGAAGTCGACGTCGATCTCGTCGGGGTCCCGGCGCAGCTCCCGCAGCGTGTAAGAACGCATCACCGCCCGTACGTCGTCCGGCAGTTCACGCCAGCCCTGCCACCAGTGGTCCCCCAGCTCCACGGGCACGGCCGGCGCGTCCTGGCCCGGATGCGGCAGGAACAGCGACAGCGACTGGTCCCAGCCGTCGGAGAGGAAGTGCCGCAGGTCCTCCCCGGCGAAACTCACCCGGACCAGGGACGGACCGAGCCGCCTGGTCCGTACGACGTGCAGTGCGAAGAAGCGGAACGGGGCGGCGACGGCCGTGGTCACGCGGGCTCCTGGGGTGGGGGAGGGGCGGCTGACCTTCTTCGGGGGCGGGCCCGTGCCCGAGCGGTTCGACCGCGTGGGCGCGGGCCCCGGGGCGGCCTCGTCAGGCGACCTTCTTCGCCTTCTCGAGGGCCTCGGCGAGGGTCTCCAGCAGCGGCACGCACTTGTCGTACGACAGGATCGGCTCGGGCGAGCGGGCGATGACCTGCCCGGCCTTGACCGCGGGGAGCTGCTTCCACGTCGGCTTGGTGATGTCGGCCGGCTGGATCGTCGAGGAACGGTCGTCCATCATGATGATGTCGGCCTGGTACTTGTCGACGTTCTCCCAGCTCAGCGACTCGTACCAGCCGCCGCCCACGGCCTTGGCGCTCTCCGGCGGCTCGACGAAGTTCACGCCGAGGGCCTTGAAGTACTCCAGGTCGATGGAGAGGTTCGTGCCGGAGACGTAGAACAGCTGGTCGCTCGCGGAACCGGCCATGACCTTGATGTCGGGCTTGGCCTTGGCGGCGGCGCGCAGCCGGGTCGCGGCGGTCTCGAAGCGCTTCTTGGCGTCGGTGACCCCGGCCGCGGTCATGTCCGCGCCGAGGGACTCGGCCAGTTCCCACATGCGCTCCAGGGGAGCGGTGAGCTGCCGGTCGTAGACGGAGACGGCGACGCTCGGGGCCAGCTTGGCGACCTTGTCCTTGGAGGCCTCGGGGACGTACCAGAGGGTGCCGGCGTTGTCGAACATCGTGGAGATGAGCACGTCGGGCGCGAGGGCCGCGTACTTCTCGACGTTGAACTCGTCCCAGACGTTGCCGAGGATCTCGACCTTGCTGATGTCCATGTCGCCGGCCTGGACGTCGGCCTTGCCGTCGGTGGTCCTCGTCGGTCCGAAGACGCCCTTGACCTGGATGCCGTAGTCGTGGAGGGCGGCCGCGACGCCGGTGAACGCGACGATGTTCGCCGGGATCCCGTCCAGCTTCACGGTGGTCCCGCGGTCGTCCTCGAACGTCCAGGGGCCGGACTTGGCGGCAGCGCCCTCCGTCGGCTTCGAGCCGCCGCTCTCCGGGTCGTCGTCCCCGCAGGCTGCGAGCACGGCACCGAGACCGAGGGCGCCACCGGCGGCGAGGATGCCGCGACGGGTGAGGTGAGTGGCTCTGGCGTTGGACATGAGTGTGGCCGCTTTCGAACGGGGCGGATCACCGCCGGACAATTCGAAGGTAGGTTAGCCTAACCTCAGATCTTGTCCAGGGGGCGGTGCCGGACCGAACCGTCCGGCCCCGCCCCGGCGAAGGCATCCGTGCCCGCCGGCTCAGGCCAGAACGCCCACCGGGCAAGCGAGTTGCCAGGAGGGCGACCGGCGGACCTCAGCCCACCAGCCCCAACTCCCGGGCGATCAGCATCCGCTGCACCTCGCTCGTGCCCTCGCCGATCTCCAGGATCTTCGAGTCGCGCCACATGCGGGCCACCGGGTACTCGTTCATGAAGCCGTAGCCGCCGTGGACCTGGGTGGCGTCGCGGGCGTTGTCGACGGCGATTGTCGAGGAGTACAGCTTCGCCAGGGCCGCCTCCTTCTTGAAGGGTTCTCCGGACACCAGGCGCGACGCCGCGTCGCGCCAGGCGAGGCGGGCCGTGTGGGCCTTCATCTCCATGTCGGCGATCTTGAACTGGATCGCCTGGTTGGCGCCGATCGGGCGGCCGAAGGCGCGGCGCTCCCTGGCGTACTTCACCGACTCGTCCACACAGCCCTGGGCCAGGCCCGTCGCCAGGGCCGCGATGGCGATGCGGCCCTCGTCCAGGATGCGCAGGAACTGGGCGTAGCCGCGGCCCTCCTCGCCCAGCAGGTTGGCCGCCGGGACACGGACGTCCGTGAAGGACAGCTCACGGGTGTCCGAGGCGTTCCAGCCGACCTTGGAGTAGGGCGCGGCGACCGTGAAACCGGGGGTGCCGGACGGGACGACGATCGCCGAGATCAGCGGCCTGCCGTCCGGCCTCCGGCCCGTCACCGCGGTGACCGTGACCAGGCCCGTGATGTCCGTGCCCGAGTTGGTGATGAAGCACTTCGTGCCGTTGATCACCCACTCGCCGGTGTCCGGGTCCAGCCGGGCCGTCGTACGCGTCGCGCCCGCGTCGCTGCCGCCGTCCGGCTCGGTCAGGCCGAACGCGCCCAGGATCTCGCCGGAGCACAGCCGCGGCAGCCACTGCCGCTTCTGCTCGTCGGTGCCGAAGAGGTGGACCGGCATCGCGCCCAGCGACACGCCCGCCTCCAGGGTGATCGCCACCGACGAGTCGACGCGGGCCAGTTCCTCCAGCGCGATGCCCAGCGCCAGGTAGTCGCCGCCCATGCCGCCGTACTCCTCGGGGAAGGGCAGCCCGAACAGACCCATGCGGCCCATCTCGCGGACGATCTCGTACGGGAACTCGTGCCGCTCGTAGAAGTCGCCGATCTTCGGCGCGACGACGTCGTGCGCGAACTGCTCGACGGTGCGCCGCAGTTCTTCCAGCTCGGGGGAGAGGCGGTGGTCCATGGCGGTCACTGCTCCTTGTGGGCCTCGCGGCCCTCTTGGCCCTGCGCGTCCTCGTGGGACAGGGCGCGGACGGTGCGGGACGGGCTGGGCCGGCCCAGCCGGCCGGCCATCCAGACGCTGGTGGCGACGAGACGGCCGAGGTCGACCCCGGTGTCGATGCCGAGGCCGGTCAGCATCCACACGAGGTCCTCGGTGGCGAGATTGCCGGTGGCGGACTTCGCGAACGGGCAGCCGCCCAGGCCGCC
Organism: Streptomyces sp. NPDC088766; assembly: GCF_044750845.1. NCBI lineage: Bacteria > Bacillati > Actinomycetota > Actinomycetes > Kitasatosporales > Streptomycetaceae > Streptomyces > Streptomyces sp. NPDC088766. Next base: position 107,148 of record NZ_JBIVKQ010000007.1, read on the forward strand.
CGCCGAGGCGTCGACGGTGGTGACGCCGTGCCGGAGCGCGGCCAGGGTGTTGGCGAGGGCCTGGCCGTAGGTGTCGTGGAAGTGCACGCCCAGCGCGCCGACGGGGATGCCCTCCTCGCCGAGCGCGGTCAGCAGCTCCTCGACGTGACCGGGGGTGGCGACCCCGATGGTGTCGCCGAGGCTCAGCTCGTCGCAGCCCATGTCGACCAGGGCCCGGCACACCCGGACGACCTGGGGGACCGGGACCGCGCCCTCCCAGGGGTCGCCGAAGCACATGGAGAGATAGCCGCGCACGTGCACCCCGCCGGCCTTGGCCCGCTCCACCACCGGGTGGAACATGGCCAGCGCCTCGTCCACCGTGCGGTTGAGATTGGCCTTGGCGAAGGCCTCGGTGGCGCTGGCGAACACCGCGACCCGCCGCGCCCCGAGCGCCAGTGCCCGGTCCAGCCCGCGTTCGTTCGGCACGAGCACCGGCAGCTCCACCTGCAGCCCGGCGAGCATCGGGAACAGCTCCTCCGCGTCGGCGAGCTGGGGCACCCACCTGGGGTGGACGAAGCTGGTCGCCTCGATCGTGGTCAGCCCGGCGTCGGCGAGCCGGTGCACGAACTCGGCCTTCACGGCCGTCGGCACGGTCGCCCTCTCGTTCTGCAGGCCGTCGCGGGCGCCGACCTCGTGGATCCTGACCCGCGCGGGCAGGCCCGGCGCGGGCACGGTCATCGGAAGTCCTCGCACGCTCATCCCTCCTCCCCGTGCGGCGCGATCACGGCCAGCACCTGGTCCATGGCGACGGTGGTGCCCGCGCCGACGTCGAGTTCGGTGACCGTGCCGGCGTGCGGGGCGGAGATGACGTGCTCCATCTTCATCGCCTCCACCACCAGCAGGCTCTGCCCGGCCGTCACCTCGTCGCCGACGGCGACCTTCACCACCGTCACCGTGCCCGGCATGGGCGCGGTCAGCGAGTCGGCGCCCGCGTGCGCGGCCCCGGTCAGGGACGCGGCCACCGGGTCGTGGTCGCGCACCTGCCAGGCGTCGCCGTCGCGGCCCAGCCAGTCACCGGCCCGGTGGAAGGTGTGCCGGACGCCGTCGAGGGTGACGCCGACCTCGTCGTCGGTGACCCGGTGCGTGCCGCGCGGCGTGTACTCAACGGGGTCGGTGACCCGCAGCGGGAACGCCGGCGGCCGGTGCTCCCCGCCCAGCCGCCACCCGCTCGGCACCGAGAAGGGGTCCGTCCACCCCGCCCCGGACGGTTTCAGCGCCTCCAGCCGTACGGCCGCGGCGGCCTCGTAGACCTCCTCCGGCACCTCGGTGGGGACCAGGTCGTCCATGACCCGCTCGACCAGGCCGGTGTCCAGCTCGCCCGCCACGACCGCCGGATGGGCGAGCAGCCGGCGCAGGAACCCGGCGTTCGTCGGCACGCCCAGCGTGACCGTGTCCGCGAGGGCGGCCCGGAGCCTGCGCAGTGCCGTGGCCCGGTCGGGGCCGTACGCGATCACCTTGGAGAGCATCGGGTCGTACAGGCTGCCGACCTCGGTTCCCTCGCTCAGCCCCGAGTCGGTGCGCACCCCCTCGCCCTGCGGCTCGCGCAGCCGCACCACGGTGCCACCGGACGGCAGGAAGCCGCGGGCGCCCTCTTTGACGGACACCGTCTCGGCGCACACGCGGGCCTCGACGGCGTGCCCCGTCAGACGGATGTCGTCCTGCGCGTACGGCAGTTGCTCCCCGGCCGCCACGCGCAGCTGCCACTCCACCAGGTCGAGCCCGGTGACCAGCTCGGTGACGGGGTGCTCCACCTGGAGACGGGTGTTCATCTCCATGAAGTAGTACGCCTTCGGGTCCCCGCCGGGCACGATGAACTCCACCGTGCCCGCGCCCCGGTAGCCGCAGGACAGGGCCGCCTGGACCGCCGCCTCGCCCATCCCCGCGCGGGTGGCCTCGTCGAGGAGCACGCTGGGCGCCTCCTCGATCAGCTTCTGGTGCCGGCGCTGGAGGGAGCACTCGCGCTCGCCCAGGTGGATCACCCGGCCGTGGCCGTCGGCCAGGACCTGGATCTCGATGTGCCGGGGCCGGTCGATCCACCGTTCGACGAGCAGCGTGTCGTCCCCGAAGGAGGCACGGGCCTCGCGGCGGGCGGCGGCGATCTCGTCCAGGAGGCCGCCCTCCTCCCGCACCAGCCGCATGCCCTTGCCGCCGCCGCCGGCCGACGGCTTGAGCAGCACCGGCATGCCGATCTCCAGGGCCGCGGCGGCCAGTTCGGCGTCGCCGAGCCCGCTGCCGCTCGACCCCGGGACCACCGGGACGCCCGCCGCGTGCACGGTCTCCTTGGCGCGGATCTTGTCGCCCATGAGGGAGATCGCCTCGGCCGGCGGCCCGATGAACACGAGCCCGGCGTCGGCGCAGGCGCGCGCGAAGCCGGCGTTCTCCGCGAGGAAGCCGTAGCCGGGGTGGACGGCCTGGGCTCCGGTGCGGGCGGCGGCCTCCAGCAGCCGCTCCACCGACAGGTAGCTCTCGGCGGCCGGCGCCGGACCGATCCGGACGGCCGTGTCGGCCTCCCGGACGTGCCGCGCGTCGGCGTCGGCGTCGGAGAAGACGGCCACCGAGCGCACGCCCAGGGAGCGCAGGGTGCGGATCACCCGGACGGCGATCTCGCCCCGGTTGGCCACGAGGACTGTGTCGAACATCGTCTTGAAGCCCCTCACATCCGGAAGACGCCGAACTGGGGGTCGCCCAGCGGCGCGTTGGCACAGGCGGTCAGGGCCAGACCCAGCACCTGGCGGGTCTCCAGCGGGTCGACGACCCCGTCGTCCCAGAGCCGGGCGGTCGCGTAGTAGGCGTTGCCCTGACGCTCGTACTGCTCCCGGACCGGGGCCTTGAACGCCTCTTCCTCCTCGGCGGGCCAGTCCTGGCCGCGCGCCTGGAGCTGGTCGCGCTTGACGGTGGCGAGGACGGAGGCGGCCTGCTCGCCGCCCATCACGGAGATCTTGGCGTTCGGCCACATCCACAGGAAGCGGGGGGAGTAGGCCCGGCCGCACATCGAGTAGTTCCCCGCGCCGTACGACCCGCCGACCACGACCGTCAGCTTGGGCACGCGCGTGCAGGCCACCGCGGTGACCATCTTGGCGCCGTGCTTGGCGATGCCGCCTGCCTCGTAGTCCTTGCCGACCATGAAGCCGGAGATGTTCTGGAGGAACAGCAGCGGGATGCCGCGCTGGTCGCACAGCTCGATGAAGTGGGCGCCCTTCTGGGCGGACTCGGAGAACAGGATGCCGTTGTTGGCGACGATGCCGACCGGGTGCCCGTGGATGCGGGCGAAGCCGGTGACCAGGGTCTGCCCGAACTCGGACTTGAACTCGGCGAACCGGGAGCCGTCCGTGATGCGGGCGATGATCTCCCGTACGTCGTAGGGGGTACGGGAGTCGACCGGCACCGCGCCGTACAGCCCGTGGGGGTCGACCTTGGGCTCGACCGCGGGCCGCACCTCCCAGGGCAGCGGGCGGCGGGCCGGGAGGGTGGAGACGATGGTCCGCACGATGCGCAGGGCGTGCGCGTCGTCCTCGGCGAGGTGGTCGGTGACTCCCGACACCCGCGCGTGGACCTCGCCGCCGCCCAGCTCCTCCGCGGTGACGACCTCGCCGGTGGCGGCCTTCACCAGCGGCGGGCCGCCGAGGAAGATCGTGCCCTGGCCGCGCACGATGACGGCCTCGTCGCTCATCGCCGGGACGTACGCCCCGCCGGCCGTGCACGAGCCGAGCACGGCGGCGATCTGCGGGATGCCGGCCCCGGACATGCGGGCCTGGTTGTAGAAGATCCGCCCGAAGTGCTCACGGTCGGGGAAGACCTCGTCCTGCATGGGCAGGAAGGCGCCGCCGGAGTCCACCAGGTACAGGCACGGCAGGCGGTTCTCGAGGGCGACCTCCTGGGCCCGCAGGTGCTTCTTCACCGTCATCGGGTAGTACGTCCCGCCCTTGACGGTGGCGTCGTTGGCGACGATCACGCACTCCCGGCCGCTGACCCGGCCGATCCCGGCGATCACGCCGGCCGCGGGGGCCTGCCCGTCGTACAGCCCGTCGGCGGCGAGGGGGGCCAGCTCCAGGAACGGGGAGCCGGGGTCGAGGAGGGTGTCCACCCGGTCCCTCGGCAGCAGCTTCCCGCGCGCGGTGTGCCGGGCCCGCGCCTTCTCCCCGCCGCCCAGCCGGGCCGCGGCGAGCTTGCCGCGCAGTTCCTCGACGAGTGCGAGATGGGCCCTCTCGTTGGCCCGCCAGGCCTCCGACGCGGGATCCGCCGCGCTGGTCAGCTCCGGTGCCTGCTCCATACCTTGCGGTCCCCTCACCCAGTGGTCGACTGTTAATGAGCGTTAACCATTTCCGTCAGGTTAACGAGCGCTAACCTCGTTGTCTAGAATTGTTCTCATGGCCACCAGAACCGACGCCCCCACCCGCCGCGAGCAGATCCTCAAGGAAGCCGCGCGGCTGTTCGCCGAACGCGGGTTCCACGGCGTCGGTGTGGACGAGATAGGAGCCGCGGTCGGCATCAGCGGCCCCGGCCTCTACCGGCACTTCCCCGGCAAGGACGCGATGCTCGCCGAGCTGCTGGTCGGGATCAGCGGCCGGCTGCTGACCGGTGCGCGGCGCCGGGTGCAGGAGGCCGACGGGGCCGGCGCCGGGACGGTCCTCGACTCGCTCATCGAGGGGCACATCGACTTCGCGCTCGACGACCGTCCCCTGATCACCCTGCACGACCGGGAGCTGGACCGCCTCCGCGACAGCGACCGCAAGCTGGTGCGGCAGTTGCAGCGGCAGTACGTCGAGCTGTGGGTGGAGGTCGTCCGCGAGGCCTATCCGGCGCTGACGGAGCCGACGGCCCGGTCCGCGGTGCACTCGGTGTTCGGACTGCTCAACTCCACCCCGCACCTGGGGAGGGCGGGCGGGCTCCCCGGCCGGGACGCCACGGCGGACCTGCTGCACCGGATGGCGCGGGGCGCCTTCGGCTCGGCGGTGGAGGGGGAGCGGGAGTAGGCGTGGTCGGCCGCCGGGGCCGTGGGCGGTCGGCGGCTCGGGCCGTCGGGTGTGGCGGCGGAGGTGCGCGGGGCGGGCGGCCGCCGGGGCCGTGGGCGGTCAGTCGCTCAGGCCGGCCACCTCGGCGGCGTAGAGCAGGGCGGGATCGAAGCCCATTCCGGTGAAGTGGCCCGCCAGTTCCAGCGACAGCACGCCGTGCAGCCGGGTCCAGAAGGCCAGCGCCCGGCGTGGGGCCGGGGTGGGCGCGGGGTGGCCGTCCGTCCATTCCCGGTGCTCGTCCAGGTGTGTGTCCAGCGGCGTCCGCGGGCCGCTCGCGGGCAGCTCGGCGCAGGCGTCCAGCAGGCGCGCCATGATCTCGGACGCGATGGCGGTGATGTCGTCGGGCGCGTGATAGCCCGGCACGGGCGTGCCGTAGACGAGGAAGTACCGGTGCGGATCGGCCAGTGCCCAGGTGCGCAGGGCGCCCGCCAGCGAGGCGACGTCACCGTCGGCGGCCCGGACGGCGTCGGCGAGGCTGCGGTACGCGTCCCTGATCAGCTCGGTGATCAGCTCGTCCCGGCCGGCGAAGTAGCGGTACAGCGCGGGCCCGCTCATCCCCAGCTGCTTGGCGATGGCGTTGAGCGACAGCGCGGACGCCCCGGCGGAGGCGATCTGTTCCCACGCCCGTTCCTTGACCTCGGCCCGCACCTGGGCGCGGTACCGCTCCCGGGGGGTCTCGGCGCCACCGGTCCCGGCCATGGAGTGCCCCTTCCGCAGGTGGGCGGCTAGAGCCGCAAGAGTTAGTTAGAGGTTATCACGAAAGTCGAGTGGGCCGGGAGGCGGGCCGAGCGGGCGGGCCGGGAGGGCGTGACGAGCGTTACCCCGCACTCACCCTGGACGCACCCCGTACTCGCCGGTACGGTGATATGAGCAAGCGCTTAGACAGGCCGAGGTACGTGGAGGTGGCGGCGTGCGCCGTACGGTGTTCAACGAGGATCACGAGGCGTTCCGGGAGACCCTTCGCGCCTTCATCGAGGCCGAGGTCGTACCCGTCTACGACGAGTGGTTCGCCGCCGGCCAGGCCCCGCGGGAGTTCTACTACAAGCTCGGCGAGCTGGGCATCTTCGGGATCAACGTCCCCGAGGAGTTCGGCGGCGCGGGCCTGGACAGCCACAAGTTCGAGGCCGTCCTGTACGAGGAGACCGCTCGCGCCGGCGTCCAGTTCGGCGGTTCCGGCGTGCACGTGCTGCTCGCCCTGCCGTACATCAAGATGCTCGCCACCGAGGAGCAGAAGAAGCGCTACCTGCCGAAGTTCGTCAGCGGCGAGGAGATGTGGGCCATCGCGATGACGGAGCCGGGCACCGGTTCCGACCTCGCGGGCATGAAGTCCACCGCCAGGCTGAGCGAGGACGGCACGCACTACGTCCTCAACGGCGCCAAGACCTTCATCACCGGCGGCGTCCACGCCGACAAGGTGATCGTCTGCGCCCGGACCGCCGCCCCGACCGCCGAGGACCGCCGTCACGGCATCTCCCTCTTCGCCGTCGACACCAAGTCCGAGGGCTACTCCATCGGCCGCAAGCTGGACAAGCTGGGCCTGCGCACCTCCGACACGGCCGAGCTGGCCTTCGTCGACGTCAAGGTGCCCGTCGAGGACCTCCTCGGCGAGGAGAACAAGGGCTTCTACTACCTCGGCCACAACCTGGCCTCCGAGCGCTGGGGCATCGCCTTCGGCGCCTACGCCCAGGCCAAGGCGGCCGTCCGGTTCGCCAAGCAGTACGTGCAGGAGCGCACCGTCTTCGGCAAGCCGGTCGCCCACTTCCAGAACACCAAGTTCGAGCTGGCCGCCTGCCAGGCCGAGGTGGACGCGGCCGAGGCCGTCGCCGACCGCGCCACGGAGGCCCTGGACGCCGGTGAGCTGACCCCCGCCGAGGCCGCCAGCGCCAAGCTGTTCTGCACCGAGGTCGCGCACCGCGTCATCGACCGCTGCCTCCAGCTGCACGGCGGCTACGGCTACATGAACGAGTACCCGATCGCCCGCCTGTACGCGGACAACCGGGTCAACCGCATCTACGGCGGCACCAGCGAGATCATGAAGACGATCATCGCCAAGGACATGGGTCTGTAAGCCGGCCGCAATTACCGCCGGATACAACGGTCCTCATGAGCCAGGCACTACAGGACCTCCTCGATCTGCTCGACCTCGAGCAGATCGAGGAGAACATCTTCCGCGGCCGGTCCCGCTCCGCCGTCGTCCCGCGCGTCTTCGGCGGGCAGGTCGCGGCCCAGGCGCTGGTCGCCGCCGGGCGCACGGTCCCCGCCGACCGGCACGCCCACTCCCTGCACGCGTACTTCCTGCGGATGGGCGACCCCGGCGCGCCCATCGTCTACAACGTCGAGCGCATCCGCGACGGCCGCTCCTTCACCACCCGCCGCGCGGTCGCCGTCCAGCACGGCCGGCCGATCTTCACCCTGTCGGCGTCCTTCCAGACGTACGAGGAGGGGCTCGACCACCAGACCCCGATGCCCGTCTCCCCGGACCCGGCGACCCTGCCGACCTCCGAGGAACGCCTGCGGGGCTACGGCCACCTCCCGCCGGACGTCGTCGAGCGGTTCCTGGAGGCGCGCCGGGCCATCGACCTGCGGTACGTCGACGAGCCGCCGTACGGGAGGTTCGGTGAGCCGCGGGAACCGCACAGCCAGGTCTGGTTCCGCACCAACGGCAAGCTCGCGGACGACCCCCTGCTGCACGTCGTCCTCGCCACCTACGTCTCCGACATGACCCTCCTGGACTCGGTCCTCCTCGCGCACGGCCGCGGCGGCTGGGCCGTCGGGGACGTGGTCGGCGCCTCGCTGGACCACGCGATGTGGTTCCACCGCCCGTTCCGCGCCGACGAGTGGCTGCTCTACGACCAGGAGTCGCCGTCGGCGCACGGCGGCCGGGGCCTGGGCCAGGCCCGCATCTACACCCAGGACGGACGGCTCGCCGTCTCGGTGATCCAGGAAGGTGTGGTGCGCGTCCCCCGGGAGGACTGAGGGACGCGGCCACCACGGACGAACAGGGCGGCGGCGAGAGCACCTTCACGGTGATCGTCGCCGCCTCCCCGACCTCTCGGGGCGATACGGCCGGACCAGGGCGGTACGGCTAGACCAGCCCCGCCTCCGCCAGCAGGTACGCCGTCATCGGATCGTAGTGCCGGGGGCTCGTCACGTGGTCGTCGAGGGGGACCGTCACCTGGACGGTGCCCTCGGCCTCGGCGAGGAACAGCGCCGGGTCGTTGCAGTCGGCGTACCCGACGGAGTCCACGCCGTGCTGTCCGGCGTAGCCCGCCCAGCCGTGGTCGGCGACGACCAGGTCCGGCAGCGGGCGCCCCGCGCGCTCCAGGGCGGTCAGGATCGCCTTCATCGGCTCGCCCGAGTGGGTGTGCCACAGGGTGGCGCCGTACTCCAGCACCGCCACGTCGGCGAACTGCATCACGTACCCCTCGTCCGTCTGGAGCCCGTCGGGGATGACGACGATCTCGCAGCCGGCCCGGCGCAGCGCGTCCGCCGTGGCCCGGTGCACGTCCAGCAGCCCGCCGGGGTGACCGGTGGCGAACAGCACCCGCTGCCGGTCCTCGGCCGCCTTGCGCAGCCGCCCGGCGAGCCGTTCCAGGCCGTCGACCGTGAGCCGGGGGTCGATGGTGTCCTGGCCGTAGCGGTACCCGGGGTCGTCGTTGACGCCGACCCGCTCCGCCATCACCGCGAGCACGTCCTGCTCGTCGGTCCAGCGGTCGCCGAGCTCCAGGCCGAGCCAGAAGTTGCGGACGCCGTTGGCCAACTGGCGGTAGTGGGAGAGGTTGTTCTCGCGCGGGGTGGCGACGTCACCCGCGATACGGGTCCTCACGAGGTGTTCGACGAGCTCGGCGCGGCTGGGTGTCCCGGGTATCGGCATGGTTTCCATTGTGGGGCAGCGGCCGGTGGGAGTCCGTGGTCTCCCGGACGCTGGGACGCGGGTCACTCGCCCCGGTCCGCCGCCCCGGCCCGCGCCGGTGAACTCACCCCTGCCGCAGGGCGAACCACAGTTCCATCCGTACGTCCGGGTCGTCCAGGTCCGTCCCCAGCAGGGCCGCACAGCGCGCGATCCGCTGCCGCACGGTGTTGCGGTGCACGCCCAGCGCCACCGCCGTACGGTCCCAGCCGCCGTGCAGCGACAGCCAGGTGCGCAGGGTGGCCGCGAGGGTCTCGTCGAGAGGGGCGAGCAGCGCGCGGGCGTGCGCCTCGGCCTCGTCGGGCGGCACCAGGTCGGCGAGCGCGGGGCGCGCGCCGTACCGGACCAGGGGCGCGCGGGTGGCGCGGGCGCGGGCCAGGGCACGGGCCGCCCGGACGTCGGCGGCCGGCCAGTCGGCGGGGGTCGCGGCGGCGCCGACCCCCAGCGTCCATCCCGGCTGCGCGAGCGGCTCCCGCTCGCCCGGCACCAGTACCCGTACGACGTCCTCCCCGAGGTCGACCAGCGGCGACCCGAGGGCTGCGCCCAGCGCGGCGGCGGCCACCGCGTCCGGCGCCCGCCCCTCGGGCCGCCCGTGCACGACCTGCCACCGCTCTTTGCCGAGCAGCGGGGCCACGGACTCCGGCGCGGCTCCGAGCAGCAGCCGTACCAGGGCCGAGGAGCGGGCCGCCTCCGAGCCGCTGCGGTGCTCGCCGGTGAGCAGCGAGAGCAGGACGGCGGCGACGGAGGCGACGGTGTGGTCACCGGCCTCCCGGCGCGGAGCGGCGATCCCGAGCACGAAGCCCCGGCCGGACCCGAGGGCGTAGGCGGAGAGAGCGGCGCCGCCGGTGGTGTCCGTGGCGGAAGCGGGGGCGGGGGAGGGAGCGGGGGCCGCCGGAGCGGTGGCCGTACCCGCCTGCGGCGGGCCGGCCGGCCGGACGACCCGCGCCAGCCGTGCCAGCGCCGGGCCCGCCCCGCTGTCCGGTTCCCGTCCCGCCGCCGCGATCTCCGTGCCCTCCGGGCCGTACAGCACCGCCCGGCCGCCCGTCCGCCGGGCCAGTTGCCGCAGCACCGACGGCACCGGGTGCGGCCGGGACGCGGCGGCGGCGAGGCTCTGCTGGGCCTCGGTGACCCGGCGCAGCCCGTCGTGCCGGGCCTGCGCCATGAGCTGCCAGACCGCGCGGGCCACGCCGGAGAAGGTGGTCCGCGGCGGGACCTCCAGCAGGGGCAGTCCCCGGGCCTCGCAGGCGGTGGCCAGGGCGCGCGGCACGGTGTCGTGCACCGGCGCCAGGCCGAACCCGAGGGCCGCGCCACCGGCGGCCACGATCCGCGCGACGTAGTCGTCGCAGTGGCTGCCCAGGTCGGCCGCCGCCCCGGGAATGTGCACCCCGGCCGTCAGCAGCAGCTCGCCGCCCAGCAGATACGGGTACGGGTCGGCCATCTCCGAGGCGTGCGCCCCGTGGACGGCCCGGTCCGGCTCGCGGGGCCCGGCGATCTGGCGCAGGGCGAGGTCCTCGCGGGCCAGCAGGGCGGCGAGGGGGACGGGTGGTCTCGGCGGTGTGGGGACCGCCGCGGGCTCCGGCACGGTGTGCGTTTCCTCCAGGTGGAACGGCTCCGGTGGAGGAAACGTACACTTCGCCGGCGCCTTCCGGCCGTCTAGGGTCGTCCCGACCGGCTCACCGGCCCGGCACCCGAACTCGCGTCCGAACGCGCCCCCGGCTCGCCGGTAGAGTCGTACACGGCAGGACAGAGCGGTACATACGCGACGGAGCGTAGGAAAGAAGGCAGCAGATGAGCAGCAGCGAGACGCCCCGCGGCCCGGTCGACTCCTCGCGGGTGCCGCGGTACGCCGGTCCCGCGACCTTCGCCCGGCTGCCCCGCCTCGACGAGGTCGGCCGCGCCGACGTCGCCGTGGTCGGCGTGCCGTTCGACTCCGGCGTCTCCTACCGGCCGGGCGCCCGCTTCGGCGGCAACGCGATCCGCGAGGCGTCCCGGCTGCTGCGGCCCTACAACCCGGCGCAGGACGCCTCCCCCTTCGCCCTCGCGCAGGTCGCCGACGGCGGCGACATCGCCGTGAACCCGTTCAACATCAACGAGGCCGTGGAGACGATCGAGGCGGCCGCCGACGACCTGCTGGGCACCGGCGCCCGCCTGATGACCCTCGGCGGCGACCACACCATCGCCCTGCCGCTGCTCCGCTCGGTCGCGAAGAAGCACGGCCCCGTGGCCCTGCTCCACTTCGACGCCCACCTCGACACCTGGGACACCTACTTCGGCGCCGAGTACACGCACGGCACCCCGTTCCGCCGGGCCGTCGAGGAGGGCATCCTCGACACCTCCGCCCTCTCCCACGTCGGCACCCGCGGCCCGCTCTACGGCAAGCAGGACCTCACCGACGACGAGAAGATGGGCTTCGGCATCGTCACCTCGGCGGACGTCTACCGCCGCGGCGCCGACGAGGTCGCCGACCAGCTCCGGCAGCGCATCGGCGACCGCCCGCTCTACATCTCCATCGACATCGACTGCCTCGACCCGGCGCACGCGCCCGGCACCGGCACCCCCGAGGCCGGCGGCATGACCTCCCGCGAACTCCTGGAGATCCTGCGCGGCCTGGCCTCCTGCCACCTCGTCTCGGCGGACGTCGTCGAGGTGGCGCCCGCGTACGATCACGCGGAGATCACGTCGGTGGCCGCGTCCCACACGGCGTACGAACTGACCACGATCATGTCCCGCCAGATCGCGGAGGACCGCGCGAAGTGACCCACGACCACGACCTGGTGCTCCGCCCGACCGCCGCACAGACGGAGGCGGCACTCGACCCGCCGCCCGGCCGCACCGGCGGAGACCTGGTCGTGGAGACGCTGGCCGGGCTCGGCGCGACCACCGTCTTCGGGCTGCCCGGCCAGCACGCGCTCGGCGTGTTCGACGCGCTGCGCCGCTCCGACCTGCGCTACATCGGCCTGCGGATGGAGAACAACGCGGGCTTCGCGGCGGACGCGTACGGCCGTGTCACCGGCGAGGCGGCGCCCCTGCTGCTGTCCACGGGGCCGGGCGCGCTGACCTCCCTGGCCGCGCTCCAGGAGGCGGCGGCGGCCTCGGCGCCCGTGCTGGCGATCAGCAGCCAGGTCCCCACCCGTGGGCTGGGCGGCGGACGCCACGGCTACCTGCACGAACTCCCCGACCAGGCGGCCTCCTTCCGGGGTGTGGTGAAGTCGGTGCACACCGTCCGCGCCCAGTCCCAGATCCCGTCCGCGCTCGCCGCCGCCTGGAAGTCGGCGCTGACGGCCCCGCACGGGCCGGTGTGGGTGGAGATCCCGCAGGACGTGCTGGCCGCCCCGACCCCGCTCCCGGTGGTGACGGCTCCGGACGCGACCCCCGAGGAGCTGCCCCCGCGCCCGGAACTGACGGCGGTCGCGGCCGACCTGCTCTCCCGCGCCGAGCGCCCGGCGATCGTCGCGGGCGGGGGAGTCGTCCGCGCGGACGCCTCGGGCAAGCTGCGCAGGCTCGCCGAGCGGCTCGACGCCCCCGTGGTCACCACCTTCGGCGGCAAGGGCGCCTTCCCCTGGACGCACCCCCTCTCCCTCCAGTCCTGGCTGGAGGACCGCCACACCACCGACTTCCTGGAGGACGCGGACGTCCTGCTGGTGATCGGCTCGGGGCTCGGCGAACTCTCCTCGAACTACCACACGTTCACCCCGCGCGGCCGCGTGATCCAGATCGAGGCCGACCTCGGCAAACTGGAGGCCAACCACCCGGCCCTCGGCATCCACGCGGACGCCCGCCTCGCGATCCAGGCCCTGCTGGAGACCGTCCCCGAACGCACCGACCCCACGGCGCCCGAGCGCGTCCGCACGCTCCTCTCCCGCGTGGCGGAACGCCTCGCGTCCCAGGAACTGGCCCTGGAACAGCAGGTGCTGGCGTCCGTCCGCGAGGCGCTCCCCGCCGACTCCCCGTCCTTCTGGGACATGACGATCCTGGCGTACTGGGCGTGGTCGGCCTTCGACCCCGAGGGCTCCAACCACATGCACTCCGCCCAGGGCGCGGGCGGTCTCGGCTACGCCTTCCCGGCGGCCCTCGGCGCGGCGGCCGCCGACCCCACCCGCCCGGTCCTCGCCGTCTCCGGCGACGGCGGCGCCCTCTACTCGATCGCGGAACTGGCCACGGCGAAGCAGTACGACCTGAACGTCACCTGGCTCGTCGTCGACGACGGCGGCTACGGCATCCTCCGCGAGTACATGACCGATGCCTACGGCCCGGCCACGGCCACGGTCACGGAACTGACCGGCCCGGACTTCGCGGCCCTGGCCGCATCCTTCGGCGTCCCGGGCGTGCGGACGTCCCCCGAGGCCCTGGCGGCCGACCTGGCGAAGGCGCTGGCGTCCCCCGGCCCCTCGGTGGTGGTCCTGCCCGCGCTGCTGCGGATGTTCGCACCGACCCACCGGGGCTCGGATCACCCGGGCTCGGACTGATCGTCCGACCGGCTCTCGGCGGTGACCTTCAGGTGAGGGTAGCCCCTGGTCGAACCGGGGGTTTGCCCCATGGTCACGTGATGGCGGCCGCCATAGTGTCGAGGAGCGTTGGGCCCGAAGCGGGCCCTGGACCACGTTTTCTTCAGGGCCCGCTCAGGTGGCTCTCCAGAACTGGGGGACATTCATGCGTCAGGAACTCCGCCGCCTCGGGGGCTTAGCGGCGGCCGCGCTCGCAGCCGGCGGACTCGCCGCGTGCGGTCTGGTCGAGGGTGAGACTTTCGAGGACGACAGCATGCTGTCCGGGAAGATCACCTCCGTGCGTCTGGAGAACGGGTCGGGCGGCGTCACCGTCAACGGCACAAAAGACACCGGGAAGCTGACTTTGCGGCGGGAGATCGAATACCGGGGCGACAAGCCGCACGGTGCCACCCACCGGATCGAGAACGGCGTGCTGATCCTCGGCGGCTGCGGCAACCGCTGCTCGGTCAGCTACACCGTTGACGTGCCCGCCGGTGTCCAGGTGAGCGGGGAGGTGTCCAGCGGCAGGATCCACCTGACCAAGGTGGGGGCGGTGAAGGTGACCACCAGTTCCGGCCGCATCGAGATGAACGGCGTATCCGGCGCGGTGGAGGTGAAGACCTCCAACGGCAGGATCACCGGGGAGGGCATCAAGGGCGAGCGGATCCAGGCACAGACCTCCAACGGCGCGATCGACCTCACCCCGGCGACACCGTTGGACGTGCAGGCCAAGACGGCCAACGGGGACATCACCCTGACCCTGCCGAAGGCCGACTACCAGGTGACGGCGGACACGAACAACGGCGACAAGACCATCGGCATCCCTGACGATCCGTCGGGTACGTACCGACTCGTGCTGCAGAGCAGCAACGGCGACATCACCGTCGAGAACCCCTGACAGAGTGGTCCGTGACGTCCGTTCCGGGTGATGCCCGGGGCACTGTACTGGCGGCGGCGCCGGCTTCGGTGAGGATGCCGAGTCCGACCAGGCGCTTCAGTTCGGCCCTGGCGCCGCTCTCCAAGGGGTGCGGGCCGGACGAGTCGTGGCGGTGAGCGGTCAGGCGGGCAGGTGGCCGTCCTTGACCGCTGTGACGAACGACGTCCAGCCGGCCGACGGGAAGACCGGCGCGGGTCCCTCAGGGTTCTCGGAGTCGCGTACAGGGACACCTGCGGGGTGGTCGTCCAGGACCTCCGGGCAGCTGCCGCCCTCGCTGCCGCCCTCGCTGCCGCTGTAGGAGGACTTCCGCCGGCCGGTCGGCGCGGCAGCGTTCGAGATGATCGGAGCCTCTGGATCGCCGTGCACGGCGTCGACATGGGGTTGCGGATCCACGGTGCCGATGTCGGCTCGCGCCGGATCCGGGACGGCGAGGCGATCGCCGCATGATCTACGAGAGCCATGACGCCTCCTCCCCCACGGGCGGCCGGCCCCGCCTCCTCCCCTGGTCCGACCTCGACGGCAAGCCCTGCCACCTGCTCACCGACGACACCGGCACCGGCCGTCTCTCGCGCCTCGCCGATGACGTCGAAACCGTCCGGCTCGGCATGGCCGACGACCTTCTCGGCCACGCCGTCGACCTCCTGGGCGATGCCAGGGCCACCGCACCCCAACTGCGCTTCCTCGCAGCCCGCTTGGCCGAAGCGCTCCACGACGTGCATCGCATCGCCCGGAGCAGGGGGGATCGGCTCCCCGTGTCCCACGACGGCGAGGAAGCCTGCGGCGCTGCCCCTGAAGGCCGGGCTGAACTCCCCTGAAGCAAGGGGAGTTCAGCCACAGCTGGGTCTACCAGATCGCCTCGACCCACTCCGGGTGGTCGATGAACGGGTTGCGGTTGTGCTGGTAGGTGTCGTAGATGGCCTGGTTGCGCTTCTCCTCGAAGGCGCTCGGCGGGTCCGCCTCGTTCCACGCCTTGAGGACGGAGAGCTTGCCCATGTAGGGGTTGGAGCCGTTGCCGACCTTCTCGTTGGGCTCCAGGTCGGCGAAGCCGTCGTCGCCCTCGTAGCGCACGGCCATGTAGAGGATCATGCGGGCCACGTCGCCCCGGTCCGCGGCGCGCGGCGCGAAGGAGTCGGAGTCGACGGTGCTGCCGCCGCCGTTGGTGACGGCGCTGCCGCCGTTGTCGAAGTCCAGGTTGCCCCGCGTGCTGTTGACCTGGACGTCGCAGGCGCGCAGGTGGTGCAGGTCGGTGCCGGGACCGGTCACCTCGCCGAAGTCGCCGTGGGACTTGGCCCAGGTGTGCTCGCGGTTCCAGTCGCCGACGTCGCCGCCGTTGAGGGACTTGCTGCGCGAGACACCGCTGTACAGCAGGATCACGTTGTTGCTGTTGTTCGGGTCCTGGTCGGTGACCTTCAGCGCGTTCCAGACCGCGGAGTACGAGATCTTCGTCTGGCTGCTGATGATCGTGTGCAGCGAGGACTTCAGGCTCGCACCCGTCTTGCCGACCGCGTTCTTGTAGTACGTCGAGTCGTACGCCGTCGTGGTCGCCGCGGCGGGGGTCGCGGTGAGCGCGGGCGCGGTGAGGCCGACCAGGACGGCGGTGGTGGCGAGCGCCACCGGCTTCCATCGGCGTATGCGTGTCGTCAGCATGTGGGGAGTCCGATCTACGCGTGTTGAGTGGGGGCGGCAATCGGGAGAGTGACATGTGCATGCGGTCAAGGCAATGAATCTGACATGTCGATCAGATGACGGGAACCGGCAAATTACCCGTTGTCTACGCGAGTTGATGGCGCAAAACGGCCCCTGACGGAAAGTCAGGGGCCGTTCCTCGCCGCTGTGCGGACCGATGTGCCGTCGGCGTGCGGTCAGTTCACGTCCGACGGGTCCAGTCGGTAGACCGTCGACCGGTCGCTCTGCGACGAGGACGAGGTGCCGGTGTCGGAGGTGCCGGAGCCGGAGGCGGACTCCGACGCCGAGCTGTAGTCGCTCTCCTCCACCGCCGTCCCGTTCTTTTGCACCCACTCCGTCACCTCGGAGTTGGCCGTGGAGCCGCCGCCCATGCCGCCGCCACCCATGCCGCCGCCGAGCTGGATGTAGTGCAGCTCGCCCTTCTTCACCAGCTCCTTCAGCCTGGCCGGCGTCATCGCGTTGTCGGACCCGGACCAGCCCCACATGGAGATCACCGGCTCGCCGCTGCTGAGGATGAGCTGTGCGGCGGACTGCGAACTCGACACGGCCAGCAGCCACTTCGCGCCGTCCTGGTGCTTCTTCAGGTAGGAGAGCAGCTCGGTGCTCGCGCCACCGCCCATGCCACCGCCCATGCCACCGCCCGTGCCGCCGCCCATGGCGCCACCGCCGGGGCCGTCGCCCGCACCGGTGCCGCCTTCCGGGGCGGTGCCGCCCGGTGCCGTACCGCCGTCGGCCGCGGTGCCGCCGGGAGGTGTACCGCCCGGCTGCTCACCGCCCCCGGGGAAGCCACCGGACCCGTCGCCCGCCTGCCCGTCGGCCTGTCCACCGGACCGGCCTGCTGCCTGCTCACCCTGCTCGCCGCCGGCGCCCGGGAAGGCGCCCCGGCCGCCGCCGGGGCCTCCGCCGCCGAAGCCGCCGCTCCCGGTCGTGGGACCGGCCGTCGGATTCGTGCCGCCCATCCCGCCGCCCGAACCGGACGGCACCGACCAGGCGTACGCCGCCGGACCGGCCACCGAGGCGACGACCGCCGCGGCCACCGAAGCCGCCAGCAGTCGGGCACGGTCGCCGGAGCGGAAGACGAACAGTCCCACGATCGCCAGCGCCATCACGACGCCGATGACCGGCCACAGCCAGGTGTTCCAGCCGGAGGCCCGGCGCAGCAGCACGATCGCCCAGACGGCCGTGACCCCGAGCGCGAGCGGCAGCACCCACACCCACCGCTTCTCGGCGCGGAAGGCACGCAGCAGCATCAGGCCGCCGCCCCCGCACAGTGCCGCGATGCCCGGGGCGAGGGCGGTCGTGTAGTAGGGGTGCATGGTGCCCTCGGCCAGGGCGAAGGTGAGGTAGTGCAGGGCGGTCCAGCCGCCCCACATCACCAGCGCGGCGCGGGTGGGGTCGGTGCGCGGGGCGCGCCCGCGCAGGACGACGCCGCCGACGGCGGCGATCGCCGCGAAGGGGATCAGCCAGGAGATCTGGCCGCCCAGGACGTCGTTGAACATCCGGCCGATGCCGGCGGTCCCGGAGAAGCCCCCGCCTCCGCCCCCGCCGCCCCCGCCGTTGCCCTCGCCGCCGAAGACCCGGCCGAGGCCGTTGTAGCCCATGATCAGGTTCCAGGCGGTGCCGTCGGTCGAACCGCCGATGTACGGCCGCTCGTCGGCCGGGACCAGGGAGACCGCCGCCGCCCACCAGAAGCTGGAGACGGCGAGGACCACGGCCGCGGCGGCCAGGTTGACGAGCCGCTTCACCAGCTTCGGCCTCGCCGCGTACAGGTAGACCGCGAAGACGGCGGGCAGGGCGATGTAGCCCTGGAGCATCTTGGTGTTGAAGGCGAGGCCGAAGCAGGCGGCCGAGCCGAGCAGCGGCAGCAGCCTGCCGTCGTGCACCGCCCGCAGGGCCAGGGCCGCGCCGCCCGCCATCAGGAACACCAGCAGGGTGTCGGGGTTGTTGTCCCGGTTGATGGCCACGGTGATCGGGGTCAGCGCGAGGACCAGCGCGGCGACCGCCGCCGCGCCGTGCCCCCAGACCCGCTTCACGCTCGCGTGCAGGATCCAGACCGTGCCGAGGGCGGTCAGGATCATCGGCAGCATCATCTGCCAGGTCCCGAAGCCGAACACGCGGCAGGACAGGCCCATCACCATCAGGGCGAACGGCGGCTTGTCGACGGTGAGGAAGTTCCCCGCGTCCAGCGAGCCGAAGAACCAGGCCTTCCAGCTCTGGGTGCCGCTCAGCACGGCGGCGCTGTAGAAGCTGTTGAGCCCGGAGCCGGAGAGGTTCCAGGAGTACAGCACCGCCGCCAGCACCAGGATCGCGAGCAGCGCGGGGAGCGACCAGCGCGGCGCCCTGTCCGGCGGGGGCGCCTGGTTCGACGCCGGTGCCGCCGGGGGCGGCGGCCGGTCGGTGGACACGGTCGGGTGGGGGAGATCGGTGGCAGATGTCACCAGTCCACCGTGCAGAGCGCCGATGGGAGGGGGCTGTGCCCAGCCTGGTCGCAGCCTGTGAACCGGCGGAGGGGGCGGGCGGGGGAGCGGGTCCGCTGGGCGGCACCCGACCGGGGTGCCGCCGGAAGGCGCCGGTCAGTCGGCCACGTCACCCACAAGCGCCCCGAACTTCTCTTTGTAGTGCTCGAGTTGCTTGCTGTGGCCGGCGATGAAGGCGTTCTCCTCACCCGGCTCCATCGTGTTGCCGGGCAGGTTCGACGGAAGGAGGTCCGGCAGGTCGCGGAACACCTCGGCCGCCGCCGCCCACCGGTCTCCGCCGTGGCCCCTCGCGCACGAGAGGTTCTTCATCACGGACCCCAGGCCTTCGGCCAGGAGGTGGGCGGGGACCTTCTTCCTGCGGAACGCACTCTCCTCGGGAGCCTTGGTCTCGGGCGTGGCGAGGCGGCGCAGCACCCACAGGGCGGCGCCCAACTGTCCAGCCCTGAAGTGCCTGTTCGGTGTCTCGGTCGGCATGCCTCATGCCTACCCACTGCTCCGGTGCGCGACGAATCCGGTTCTCGGAACACGCGTACAACTATCGGTCGTGTGTGCGAGTCACCTCGGCATGACTCTCCGCAGACCCAGACGAGCCAGACCCGGACGAACCGGACGCACGAGAGGACTGGTCGCCGCCACCCTCGGCGCCGGCATCCTCCTCACCGGCGTGGCCGCCGCCACCCCCGCCGCGGCCGCCGCCCCGGCGGTCGGCTGCACGTCGGCCAAGACCGGCCTCGCCGCCAAGCTGAAGAAGGACATCACCGCGGCGCTCGCCACCCGCAAGGGCACGGTCGCCGTCGGTCTCTACGACCGCAGCACCAACACCACCTGCACCCTGCGCGCCTCCACCGCCTTCGACTCGGCCAGCGTCGTCAAGGTCACCGTCCTGTCCGCGCTGCTGTGGGACGCGCAGAAGCACGACAGGGCGCTGACCAGCCGGGAGAAGACCCTCGCCACGGCGATGATCACCAAGTCGGACAACGCCTCCACCTCCACCCTGTGGAAGCAGCTCGGCCTGACGAGGATCAGGGCCTTCCTCGCGGCCGCCAAGATGACGCAGACCAAGCCGGGCGCCAACAACTACTGGGGCCTGACCCAGATCACCGTCACCGACGAGCAGAAGCTGCTCAAGCTCCTCACGGCCAGGAACACCGTCCTCACCGACACTTCGCGCGCCTACGTCAACAAGCTGATGGCGCAGGTCGTCCCGTCGCAGCGCTGGGGCACCCCCTACGGGCGGCCCGCCGGGGTCAGCTGGCACGTCAAGAACGGCTGGCTGTCGCGTGCCACCAACGGCTGGCGGGTGCACAGCGTCGGCACCTTCAAGGGCGGCGGCCACGACTACACCATCACCGTCCTCACCCACGGCAACAGCACGATGAGCTACGGCATCACCACCATCCAGGGTGTCGCCAAGGTCATCCACCGGGACCTCGCCGCCTCCTGACCGGCTTCCTGACCGGCTTCCCGGCAGGGTTTCCGAGCGGTTCTCCGACCGCTGTCGATGTCCGCCGCCGCGGCGACACGTCCTGCCGTATCGGCGTGACCTGCCGTATCGGCGCGTTCTGTCGCGTCGGCATGACCTGCCGCGGCGGCGCGTCCCGCCGCAGTGGGGTGACCGTCCCTGCCGCCGCGGCCCCCCCCGCCGCCGCGGCCGTCCGCCCCGGTGCCGCCCCGGTGCCACCCCGGCGTCGCAACGGTGCCGCACCGGTGCCGCGCCCGGAAACCGCCGGAACCCGCGGAGCGGATTGTTGCGGAGGGATGAAATCCGCTTCCCGTCACGTTGGTGCCTTCTGGAAGATCAGGTCTGACGGAAGGCACCGGCGTGGCTGCGCAACGGGGATGGGCACGACGACTGGCGGGCTATGCGTGGCGCCATCCGGCGGACGTGGTCCTCGCCCTCGGTTCCTCCCTCGGCGGCATGGCCGTCATGGCGCTGGTCCCGCTGATCACCAAGGTGATCATCGACGACGTGATCGTCGGCCACAGCCGTGACATGGCGCCCTGGGCGGGCGCCCTGATCGGCGCGGCCGTGATCGTCTACGCCCTCACCTACGTCCGCCGCTACTACGGCGGCCGGCTCGCCCTGGACGTCCAGCACGACCTGCGGACCGAGATGTACGCGACGATCACCCGGCTCGACGGCCGCCGGCAGGACGAGCTGTCCACCGGCCAGGTCGTCGGCCGGGCGACCAGCGACCTCCAGCTCATCCAGGGCCTGCTCTTCATGCTCCCGATGACCATCGGGAACGTCCTGCTGTTCCTGATCTCCCTGGGGATCATGGCCTGGCTGTCGCCGCCGCTCACCCTGGTCGCGCTGGCCGTGGCCCCCGCCCTGTGGGTGATCGCCAGACGCAGCCGCAGCCGGCTGCACCCGGCCACCTGGTACGCGCAGGCGCAGGCCGCCGCCGTCGCGGGAGTGGTCGACGGCGCCGTCAGCGGCGTCCGGGTGGTGAAGGGCTTCGGGCAGGAGGAGCAGGAGACCGGCAAGCTGCGCGAGGTCGGCCGCCGGCTCTACGCCGGCCGGCTGCGCACGATCCGCTTCAACGCGCGGTACACCCCGGCCCTGCAGTCCGTCCCCGCGCTCGGCCAGGTCGCGATGCTCGCGCTGGGCGGCTGGCTCGCCGTGCACGGGCACATCACCCTCGGCACCTTCGTCGCCTTCTCCACCTACCTGGCGCAGCTCGTCGGCCCGGTCCGCATGCTCGCCGTGGTCCTCACCGTCGCCCAGCAGGCCCGCGCGGGCACCGAGCGCGTCCTGGAGCTGATCGACACCGAGCCGTCCATCAAGGACGGCACCAAGGAACTGCCCGCCGACGCGCCCGCGACCGTCGAGTTCGACGACGTGTCCTTCGGCTACGCCGACGACCGCCCGGTCCTGGACGGGCTCAGCTTCGAGATCCGCGCCGGCGAGACCCTCGCCGTGGTCGGCTCCTCCGGCTCCGGGAAGTCCACGGTCTCCCTGCTGCTGCCCCGCTTCTACGACGTCACCCGCGGCGCCGTCCTCGTCGGCGGCCACGACGTGCGCGAGCTGACCCAGGACTCGCTGCGGGCCGCGATCGGCCTGGTGCCGGAGGACTCCTTCCTGTTCTCCGACACGGTCCGCAACAACATCGCGTACGGCCGTCCCGACGCCACCGACGAGGAGATCGAGGCCGCCGCCCGCGCCGCCCAGGCCGACCGGTTCATCGCCGAGCTGCCCGAGGGCTACGCCACCAAGGTCGGCGAGCACGGTCTCACCCTCTCCGGCGGCCAGCGCCAGCGTGTCGCGCTCGCCCGCGCGATCCTCACCGACCCGCGGCTGCTCGTCCTCGACGACGCCACCTCGGCGGTGGACGCGCGCGTGGAGCACGAGATCCACGAGGCCCTGAAGCAGGTCATGCAGGGCCGTACGACCCTCCTCATCGCGCACCGCCGCTCCACTCTCAACCTCGCCGACCGCATCGCCGTCCTCGACGCCGGCCGGCTCGCCGACCTCGGCACCCACGAGGAGCTCCAGGAGCGCTCGGCCCTCTACCGCCGCCTGCTCACGGACCCGGACGAGCTGGGCGGGGTCTCGCCCGGCCACACCCGCCCCGCCGAGCCCGGCGAGGACATGTCGGTGAGGGACGAGCTGGACGCCGAGTTCGACGCCGAGCGCGGGGTCACCCCACGGCTGTGGACGGGCGACCGCGAGCGCAAGGACACCGCGCTCGCCGGTACGCCCGCCACGCCCGAGCTGCTCGCACAGGTGGAGGCGCTGCCCCCGGCGACGGACGTCCCGGACGTCGACGAGGCCCGCGCGGTCGCCTCCGAGGACTCCTACGGCCTGCGCCGGCTCCTGCGGGGCTTCGGGCTGCCGCTGCTGATCAGCCTCGGCCTGGTCGCCGTGGACGCCGGCACGGGCCTGCTGCTGCCGGTGATGATCCGGCACGGCATCGACGACGGCGTCACCCGGATGGCCGTGGGCGCCGTCTGGACCGCCTCCCTGCTCGCGCTGCTCGCCGTGCTCGCCCAGTGGGTCGCGCAGACCGCCGAGATCCGGATGACCGGCCGCACCGGCGAACGCGTCCTGTACGCCCTGCGCCTGAAGATCTTCGCCCAGCTCCAGCGGCTCGGCCTCGACTACTACGAGCGCGAGCTGACCGGCCGGATCATGACGAGGATGACGACGGACGTCGACGCGCTGTCGACGTTCCTGCAGACCGGTCTGGTCACCGCGTTCGTCTCGGTCGTCACCTTCTTCGGCATCATGGTGGCCCTGCTGGTGCTCGACGTGCAGCTGGCGCTGGTCGTCTTCGCCACCCTGCCGCCGCTGGTCGTCGCCACCTTCTTCTTCCGCCGGGCCAGCGTGAAGGCGTACGAACTCGCCCGTGAGCGGGTGTCGGCGGTCAACGCCGACCTCCAGGAGTCGGTCGCCGGACTGCGGATCGTGCAGGCCTTCCGGCGCGAGCGGGACGGCGGGGCGCGGTTCGCGGAGCGCAGCGACGGCTACCGCCTGGCCCGCATCCGCGGCCAGTGGCTGATCTCGGTCTACTTCCCCTTCGTCCAGCTGCTGTCCTCGGCCGCCGCCGCGGCCGTCCTGATCGTGGGCGCGCACCGGGTGGACGCGGCGACGCTGACGACCGGCGCGCTGGTGGCGTACCTGCTCTACATCGACCTGTTCTTCGCGCCCGTCCAGCAGCTCTCCCAGGTCTTCGACGGCTACCAGCAGGCCACGGTCTCGCTGGGCCGCATCCAGGAACTCCTCCAGGAGCCCACCTCCACGAAGACCGCCGAGGAGCCCCTCGCCGTCGACTCGCTGCGCGGCGAGATCACCTTCGAGGACGTGCACTTCACCTACGGCGAGAACGAGGAGGCCCTGACCGGCATCGCGTTGAGCGTCCCCGCCGGCCAGACCGTCGCGTTCGTCGGCGAGACCGGCGCCGGCAAGTCGACCCTGGTGAAGCTGGTCGCCCGGTTCTACGACCCCACGAGCGGCCGGGTGCTGGTCGACGGCACGGACCTGCGCACCCTGGACCTCACCTCGTACCGCCACCGGCTGGGTGTCGTCCCGCAGGAGGCGTACCTCTTCCCCGGGACCGTCCGCGACGCCATCGCCTACGGCCGCCCCGACGCCACCGACGCCGAGGTGGAGGCGGCGGCGCGGGCGGTCGGCGCGCACGAGATGATCGCCACCCTGGACGGCGGCTACCTCCACGAGGTCGCCGAGCGCGGCCGCAACCTCTCCGCCGGGCAGCGGCAGCTGATCGCGCTGGCCCGCGCCGAGCTGGTCGACCCGGACGTCCTGCTCCTCGACGAGGCGACGGCCGCCCTGGACCTGGCCACGGAGGCCCAGGTCAACCAGGCCACCGACCGCGTCGCGGGCCGCCGCACGGCCCGCCCGTCGCCCGACCACCACCCCTCGACGAGCGCTCACGCGCGCACCACCTTGATCGTCGCCCACCGGCTGACCACGGCGGCCCGCGCGGACCGGGTCGTCGTCATGGACCACGGCCGGGTCGCCGAGGACGGCACGCACGAGGAACTGCTCGCGCGCGGCGGGCGGTACGCCGAGCTGTGGCGGGCGTTCGTCGGCGCGGCCGAGCCGGAGGAGCCGGTCGGCGCGTCCCGCTGACGGTCGCGCAACCATCCGGCACGCGCCCTGCGTCCGTACACCCGTACGGCCGTGCGTACGTTCATGCGTACGGCAGACGTGGGAGGGGCCGACGACCGTGGACAGTGGTGCGATACGCCGACGGCTGGGGGCGGGGCTGGCCGTGCTGACCGCGTCCCTGCTGTTCGCGGTGGCGGCGCCGGGCAGCGCCCAGGCCGCGCCCGCCGCCTGCGCGGGCCGCCAGGTGCGGATGCTGCCGTTCTCCACCGGCTCCGTCCTCGTCTACAAGAACGGCGGCCGGGTCTGCGCCGTGACCGTGCAGAAGCACCCCGGCACGAAGCGGGCGGTGTCGGTCGGCGTGCAGGCGCGCGGCCATGTGACCGTGCGCAAGTCGCGCAAGCACGCCCGCAGTTCACCGCCGGTGGAGGTCTACGCCGGACACCGCTGCGTACGGGTGTCGGGCTCGGTGGGCAGCGCGACGTACACCTCCGGCTGGATCCTGTGCTGACCCGCCCCGGCACCGGCTGACCGGCGCCTTCCTGCCGTCACATCCCGGCCGATATGCGTACCACTTGCCAATCCCCTCTGGTGTGACGGGTGTTGCTCCGATAGCTTCCGGCGCACATCTGTCTCACAGGGAGGGTGCACGCGCATGCGCAAGGCGCTCAGATGGCTGCTGGCGTTCACCGTGCTCATCGGCACGCTGACCACGGCCGGGGCAGCTACCGCTGCCGAGCCGGAAGCGGACATCAAAGACCGGCTCCTCTCCGTACCCGGCATGAGCCTGGTCCAGGAGAAGCCGTACCCCGGCTACCGCTACTTCGTCCTGAACTACACCCAGCCGGTGGACCACCGGCACCCCTCCAAGGGCACCTTCCAGCAGCGGATCACCGTGCTGCACAAGGACGTCAGCCGCCCGACGGTCTTCTACACCGGCGGCTACGGCGTCTCCACCAACCCCAGCCGCCGCGAGCCCACCCAGATCGTGGACGGCAACCAGGTCTCCATGGAGTACCGCTTCTTCACCCCCTCCCGCCCCGACCCCGCCGACTGGTCCAAGCTGGACATCTGGCAGGCCGCGAGCGACCAGCACCGCATCTTCCGGGCGCTGAAGGCGGTCTACCCGCAGAACTGGATCTCCACGGGCGGCTCCAAGGGCGGCATGACGGCCACCTACTACGAGCGCTTCTACCCGCGTGACATGGACGGCGTCGTCGCGTACGTCGCCCCCAACGACGTGGTGAACGACGAGGACTCCGCCTACGACCGCTTCTTCGCGACCGTCGGCACCAAGGAGTGCCGCGACCGCCTGAACGCCGTGCAGCGCGAGGCCCTGGTGCGCCGCGAGGCGCTGGAGAAGAAGTACGAGGCCTACGCCGCCGAGAACGGCTACACCTTCACCACCATCGGCAGCCTGGACCGCGCCTACGAGGCCGTCGTCCTCGACTACGTCTGGGGCTTCTGGCAGTACAGCCTGCTGCCCGACTGCGACACGATCCCCGCCGACGCGAAGAACGCCACCGACGACGAGATCTGGACCTCGATCGACACGATCTCCGGCTTCTCCTTCTACACCGACCAGGGCCTGTCGCCCTACACCCCGTACTACTACCAGGCGGGCACCCAACTCGGCGCGCCCACCATCCACTTCCCGCACATCGAGAAGAAGTACGTCCGCTACGGCTACCAGCCCCCGCGCAACTTCGTCCCCCGGGACATCTCCATGAGGTTCCAGCCGTGGGCGATGCGTGACGTCGACACGTGGGTGAAGCACAACGCCCGCCACATGCTGTTCGTCTACGGCCAGAACGACCCGTGGGGCGCCGAGCGGTTCCGCCTCGGCAAGGGCGCGAAGGACTCCTACGTCCTCACCGCACCCGGCCTGAACCACGGCGCGAACGTGGCCGGCCTCGTCGCCGACGAGAAGGCCCTCGCCACCGCCCGCATCCTGGACTGGGCGGGCGTCGCCCCGGCCGCCGTCCAGGAGAACGCCGCCGCGGCCAGGCCGCTGGCCAAGTTCGACGCCAAGCTGGACGTACGGGACGTGGAGCGCGAGCCGGCGCTGCGCCCGTAGGCCCCGCTCGGCCCGACGTTCGACCCGGCCACGACGGCCGGCCGGCTTCCCCGCCGGCCGGCCGTCGTGCCGTTTCATCCCTTTTCGTCCCGTGGGCCGTGTCAGTGGGTGAGGCCGTGTCCGATCGGGTACAGCACCCGCGTCGGGTCGTCCGCGCGCAGCACCGGCACCGGCAGCCGACCCTGCGGCTCCAGCGCTCCCGCGATCACCCGTGCGGCGGCCCGCAGTTCGACGTCGGTCCACGAGTAGGACGCCAAGTACGCCTTCACGGAAGGCAGCTGGGCCACGTCGTACGGATTGCGGACCGCCACCGCGACCACCGGGCGCCCGGTGGCCAGAAGCTGCTCGACGAGCGTCTTCTGCGTGCTCGTCGCGGTGACGTTGTACGTCGCCACCACCACCGCGTCCGCCTCGCCCGCCGCCGTCACCGCACGCGCGATCGTCGCCGCGGACGGGGCCGTGCCCGTGGACAGCGCCGTCGCCGTGAACCCCCGTTCGGTGAGGGCGGCGGCGAGGACCCCGGTGGGCGGTCCCGTGGTGCCCGAGGGGGACGCCGGGTCGGCGCCCACGACCAGCAGCCGCCGGTGCGTGCGCGGCGACAGCGGCAGCACGGGACCCTCGTTGACCAGCAGGGTCGTCGTCCGCCCGGCGATCCGGTCGGCCGTCGCGAGGTGTGCCTTCGTGCCCACCGTCCGCTCCACCCGGTCCCGGTCGACGTACGGGTCGGTGAGCAGGCCGAGGCGGTCCTTCAGCCGCAGGATCCGCAGGACCGACTCCTCCAGCCGCGCCTCCGTCAGTTCCCCGTCCCGCACGGCCCGCAGCACGGCGTTCCAGGCGACGTCCAGCTCCGGCGGGTTGAGGAGCTGGTCGACGCCCGCCTTCAGCGCGAGCACCGGCACCCGGTCGTCCCCGTACTTCGTCCGCACGCCCGCCATGTCGAGCGCGTCGGTGACCACGACCCCGTCGTAGCCGAGGTGTTCGCGCAGCAGGCCGGTCACAACGGGCCGCGAGAGGGTGGCGGGGTCGCCCGAGTCGTCCAGGGCCGGGACCAGGATGTGGGCGGTCATGATCGAGTCGACGCCGGCCGCGATCGCCGCCCGGAACGGCACCGCGTCCAGCGCCTCCCACACCTCGCGCGTGTGCGTGATGACGGGGAAGCCGTAGTGGCTGTCGACGGCGGTGTCGCCGTGCCCGGGGAAGTGCTTGGCGGTCGCCGCCACCCCGGCCGCCCGGTAGCCGCGGATCTCCGCCGCGGCCAGCTCCGCCACCGCCTCCGGGTCCGCGCCGAACGAGCGGACGCCGATGACCGGGTTGGCCGGATCGACGTTCACGTCGGCGACGGGGGAGTAGTCCTGCCGGACGCCCATCGCCCGCAGCTCGGCGCCCGCGACACGGCCCAGGGTGCGGGCGTCGGACCGCGACCCTCCGGCGCCGATCGCCATCGCGCCCGGGAACAGGGTGGCCGGCCTGCCCACGCGCGCGACGATGCCGTGTTCCTGGTCCGTGGAGATCAGCACCGGCAGCCCGCGCGGCAGGCCGAGGGACGCCCGCTGGATGCCGTTGGACAGGTCCGCGATCCGGAGCGGGTCGCGGGTGTTGTGCGCCCACGTGAAGTAGATGATCCCGCCCACGCGGTAACGGGCGATCAGCTCGGCGGCGGTGCGCACACCGAGTTCGGCGAGGTTGGCGTCGGCGTCGGCCGGGTCGGGGTCGGTCGCCGAGTGGCCGTACACCCGTGTGACGAAGACCTGGCCGACCTTCTCCTCCAGCGACATGCGGGAGATCAGCGCGCGCAGGCGGCGGTCGGTGTGGGCGTGCGCGGTGTCGGCGTGCGCGGTGCCGCCGAGGGGGAGTGCGGTGGCGAGTGCGGTGGTGAGGCCGGCACCGGCGGCCAGGACGGTACGTCTGGAGGGCACGTGCGCTCCTTCCGGAGGCGATCCGGGGATGGTCCTGCGGTCCTGCGGTCCTGCGGTCCTGCGGTCCTGCAGTCCTGTGGTGCTGTGGTCCAGTGATCCGCTGAAGGAAACTTCCGTCGCGCCAGCAGTAACCGGGAAGTTTCCGCCAGTCAAGGGAACGCGCACGGTGCCGACGGAGGGGCCGCCATCGGCGCAACGGAGGGAGCGCGCCGATGACGGCTGCTGCCGGCCTCGGCGCGGCGGAGGGGGGCGGCGATCGCGACCGGCGGCGGGGCCGGCACCGCACCGAGGTGACCCGTCCGGCAGCCGGAGTTCGGACGAGCCGGGGGCGAGAGAGGTTCCCCTCCCACGTCCGGCGGGCGGAAGCGGTGTCGGGCGGGGCGGGCGCCGGCCGCCGGCAGCCGTGTGCGTGGTTCCCCGCCCCTGGACGGGGCGTCCTGAGGGCGTCTCCGGTTCAGGTCCCCCGGTGGACCGCCGCCACCCCCGGCCAGTGGTCCCCCAGCGCCCGTACCGTCTCCGCGATCGCCGGGCGGCGGGCCGCGCCGGTGCGCCACAGGGCGTACAGGCGGCGTACCGGCACCGGGTCCAGGGGGACCTCGACCACGCCCGGTGGCAGGGTGCCGCGGCCGAGACGTGGGATGAGGGCCACGCCCAGCCCGGCGGCCACCAGGGCGACCAGAGTCGGGTTCTCCTCGGCCTGGTGGACGATGTCCGGCTCGTGCCCGGCCGCGCGCAGGGTACGGACCAGCCAGTCGTGGCAGACCCGGCCCGGCGGCTGGCAGATCCACCGCTCGCCGCCCAGCTCCTCGCGCCGTACGCCCGTCCGCCCCGCCAGGGGATGGCCCGCGGGGACCAGCAGGTCGCACAGGTCGTCGCCGATCACCGCCTGCTCGACGCCCGCGGGGGCGGGCAGCGGGGCGATGTCCCAGTCGTGCGCGACGGCGAGGTCGACGGCGCCCTTGGCGACGAGGTCCACCGACAGATGCGGGTCGACCTCGGTGAGACGGGCGTCCAGGGCCGGGTGCCGACGGGCGAGGTCGGCGAGGACCGGGGGCATCAGGCCGCGGGCCGCCGACGCGAAGGCGGCCACGCTCAGCCGGCCCGCCGGCACCCCCCGGCGTTCCTCCAGCTCGGTCTCCGCCCGCTCCACGATCGCCAGCAACTCGCTTGCTACATGCACGAGTTGATGGGCGTCGTCGGTGAGCCGGACGCCCCGGCCCTCGCGTTCGAGGAGGACCGTCCTGGTCTCCCGTTCCAGCTTGGCGATCTGCTGGGAGACGGCCGACGGGGTGTAGCCGAGCGCGGTGGCGGCGGCCCCGACGGTGCCGTGGACCGCGACCGCGTGCAGGGCGCGCAGCCGCTGGAGATCGAGCACCGGCCCCTCCCTTTCATCAGTTCTGCTACATCCGACCGTGCAGCAATCATCGCTGGTGCTTCACGGTCGGGTCGGGTGATCCTCGACGCATGCGTCCAGCCCACCTCCTCCTCGCCGTTCTCGTCGCCGCCGTCTGGGGGGTGAACTTCACCGTCATCGAGATCGGCCTCGGCCACTTCCCGCCCTTGCTCTTCTCGGCCCTGCGCTTCCTGGTCGCGGCCCTGCCCGCGGTGTTCCTCGTGGGCCGCCCGAAGGTGGCGTGGAAGTGGATCGTGGCGGTGGGACTGGTGCTGGGGGCGGCCAAGTTCGGGCTCCTCTTCGTCGGCATGGACGCGGGAATGCCGGCCGGACTGTCCTCCCTGGTCCTCCAGATCCAGTCGGTGTTCACGGCGGGCATCGCCTTCGCGTTCCTCGGCGAACGCCCCACCCCCGTCCGCCTGCTGGGCATGGCGGTGGCCCTCGCGGGCATCGGCGTGGCCGCGGCGGACGAGGGCGCCTCGGGCCCCCTCGGCGCGTTCGCGCTGGTCGTCGCGGCGGCGGCCTGCTGGGGCGCCTCGAACGTCCTCACCCGCAAGGCGTCCCCGCCGGACGCGCTGAACTTCATGGTCTGGGTCAGCACGGTCCCGGTCCTGCCGCTCCTGGCCCTCTCCCTCCTGACCGAGGGCCCCTCCGGCGACCTGGCCGCACTGCGGGCCCTGGACTGGCGGGGCGCCGGCACGATCGTCTACGTCGCCTGGATCGCGACGGTGTTCGGCTTCGGCGCCTGGGGCTGGCTGCTCCACCGCCACCCGGCGTCCACGGTGGCCCCCTTCTCGCTCCTCGTCCCGGTCTTCGGCATGACCTCGGCGGCCGTCTTCCTGAACGAACCCGTCAGCGGCCTGCGCTGGTGCGCGGCGGCCCTCCTGGTGGGCGGAGTGGCCCTGACCTCCCTGACCCCGCCGGCCAAGAACACCGAGCCCCGGCAACGGACGGACGAAACCCCGCTCACCACACCCACCCGGGGGCACCGGGCGCGGGCGATGGATGAAACCCCGCTCGCGTAACCCCCAGGGGCGCGGGGAACTGCGCGCCCAGCCCCCGCCCACCGAATGGACACCCCGTCCACCCGCACCCGCCGACCCCGCGGAGGCAGCCGCCGCCCACCGAATGGACACTCCGTCCACCCGCACCCGCCGACCCCGCGGAGGCAGCCCCCGCCCACCGAATGGACACCCCGTCCACCCATTGGACAACCCCACCCCCGACCGACCCCCGGCGGGATCATGCGGGGCATGGCCCTTGTCGACATTCCCGGTTCCAAGTCCATCACCGCCCGCGCCCTGTTCCTCGCCGCGGCCGCCGACGGGGTCACCACCCTCCGGCGGCCCCTGCGGTCGGACGACACCGAGGGATTCGCCGAGGGCCTCGTGCGGCTCGGCTACCGCGTCGGCCGCACCCCGGACGCCTGGCAGGTCGACGGCCGCCCGCAGGGCCCCGCGGTCCGCGAGGCCGACGTCTACTGCCGGGACGGCGCCACCACCGCCCGCTTCCTGCCCACCCTGGCCGCCGCCGGCCACGGCACCTACCGCTTCGACGCCTCCCCCCAGATGCGCCGCAGGCCCCTGCTGCCGCTGACCCGCGCCCTGCGCGACCTGGGCGTGGACCTGCGGCACGAGGAGGCGGAGGGCCATCACCCGCTGACCGTCGCCGCGGCGGGGGTGGAGGGCGGGGACGTCGTCCTGGACGCCGGCCAGTCCTCCCAGTACCTGACCGCCCTGCTGCTGCTCGGCCCGCTCACCCGCACCGGCCTGCGCGTCACGGTCACCGACCTGGTCTCGGCGCCGTACGTGGAGATCACGCTCGCGATGATGCGGGCGTTCGGCGTGGAGGTGGACCGCGAGGGCGACACGTACGTCGTCCCGCCGGGCGGCTACCGGGCGACGACGTACGCGATCGAGCCGGACGCGTCGACGGCGAGCTACTTCTTCGCGGCGGCCGCGGTGACGCCGGGCGCCGAGGTGACCGTGCCGGGGCTCGGCGCGGGCGCGCTCCAGGGCGACCTGGGCTTCGTGGACGTCCTGCGCGCGATGGGCGCGCGGGTCACGGTCGGGGCGGACCGGACGACCGTGCGCGGCACCGGCGAACTCCGCGGCCTCACCGTGAACATGCGGGACGTCTCCGACACCATGCCGACCCTCGCCGCGATCGCCCCCTACGCCTCCGGCCCGGTCCGCATCGAGGACGTGGCCAACACGCGCGTGAAGGAGTGCGACCGCCTGGAGGCGTGCGCGCAGAACCTCCGCCGGCTGGGCGTGGACGTGGCGACGGGCCCCGACTGGATCGAGATCCGCCCCGGTGCCGCGCCCGGGAGCGCCGAGATCACCTCCCACGGCGACCATCGCATCGTCATGTCCTTCGCGGTGACCGGCCTGCGCACACCCGGAATATCGTTCGACGACCCGGACTGCGTCCGCAAGACCTTCCCCGGTTTCCACGAGGCGTTCGCGCGGTTGAGGAAGGACATCGCCG
Source organism: Streptomyces sp. NPDC088766 (assembly GCF_044750845.1). Lineage (NCBI taxonomy): Bacteria > Bacillati > Actinomycetota > Actinomycetes > Kitasatosporales > Streptomycetaceae > Streptomyces > Streptomyces sp. NPDC088766. Next base: position 139,138 of record NZ_JBIVKQ010000007.1, read on the forward strand.
GGTGACGTTCACCATGGAGGGGCCGGTCCTCGAAGGCGCGCTGGTACGCCCGGACCCGGACGCGGGCCACGGCCCGTGGCCCGCGGTGCTGGAACGGTGCGGGAACGGCGACGCGGGGTTCACGGTCCGGCCGGGGCAGCCGTCGTGGAACCGTCGGTCCCCGCCGTCCGGGGCCCCGCCGCCCCGTCCACGGGCGCGGACCCGGACCCGGGCTTCTCCGCCCCCGCGCCCTCCGGCTCGGTGTCCTGCGCCCCCGTGTCCTGCGGGTCCCACGCCCCCGCCCCGCCCCGCAGCTCCGGCGTCGCGGCGGCCACCGCCGTCACCGCCAGGAGGCACATCAGGCCGCCCGTGACCAGGGCGGTGGCGCCCGAGGACCAGCCGGCGGCGATGCCACCGCGCAGGTTGCCCAGATGTGGGCCCGCCTGCCCGACGACCGTCTCGGCAGCCGTCACCCGGCCCAGGAGCGCGTCGGGCGTACGGGTCTGGACGATGGTCGTACGGGACAGGACGGCCACGGCGTCCGCCGCACCGGCCACCACCAGCACCCCGAGTCCCGCCCAGGCACTGGTCGTCAGGCCGAACAGGGCGAGGGACCCGCCCCACAGGGCGGAGGAGCACAGCATCACCGGCCCCGGCCGCGCCAGCCGGGTCACCGGCCCGGAGAAGGCGGTCGCGGTGACACCGCCGACGGCGAGCGCGGACAGGAACAGGCCCAGTGTGCGCGGGTCGTCGCCGAAGCGTTCGGCGTTGACCAGCGGGAAGAGGCTGACCGGCATCGCCAGTACGGTCGCGGCCAGGTCCGTCAGCAGGGCGCCGCGCACCACCCGGTGGCCGGTCAGGAACCGCAGTCCGTCCAGCACGCCGTGCAGTCCGGGCCGGGACTTCCCGCCCTCGGGCGGCAGCGCCGGCAGGCCGAACGCGCCGTAGAAGGCCAGCCCGAAACTGAGGGCGTCCAGCAGGTAGCAGACGCCGATGCCCCACCAGCCGAGCACCACACCGGCGACGGCCGGGCCGAGCAGCATCATCGACTGTCCGCTCGCCTGGTTCAGCGCGAGCCCCGCGGCCACCTGGTCCCTGGGCAGCAGCCGCGGCACGAACACACCGGCCGCGGGACCCCCGACCGCTCCGAACGAGGCCTGCGCCGCGACCAGCGCCAGGACCAGCACCACGGGCACGTGCCCGGTGAAGCCCTGCACGGCGAGCAGCAGCGAGCAGAGGGCCTGGCCGACGGTGGCGATCAGATAGACGCGGCGCCGGTCGGCGCGGTCGACCCAGGCGCCGGCGAACAGCCCCACGCCGACCATCGGCAGCGCCTGCGCCAGCCCGACCGCACCGCTCCACACCGAACTGTGGGTCGTGTCCCACACCTGGTACATGACGGTGACCATGGTCATGAAGCCACCGAGCGTGGAGACGGTGCGCCCGATCAGCAGCCGCCGGAAGACGGGGGAGGTGCGCAGAGGTCGGACGTCGAGGAAGGTCCGGCCGAGACTCATGACGTCGAGGGGGCGGCGGGCCGCACCACGGGCTGCGTTACGGGTCGGTACACGGCGCGGAGGCTAACCCGCGCCCGCGCCGGCCCGCCAGTCGTTTACCGGCCCGCCGGCCGGGCGGGGACCTCCCCCTCCCGCCATCCGTCCGCGGCCCTCACGCCGACTCGTTGAGCAGCCTCGCCAGGTGCTCCCGTCCGGCGTCCAGCAGCCCGGCCAGCGGCTCGGCGGCGTCGTACCACCGCTTCTCGTACTCCCAGCACAGCCAGCCGTCCCAGCCGTGCCGGGACAGGACCTCCACGCACTCGGCGAGGGGCAGCACGCCGGCGCCCAGCGCCAACGGGTTGGTGTCCTCGGCGGAGGCGATGTCCTTGACCTGCACGTATCCGAGATACGGCGAGAGCGCGGCGTAGGTTTCCTGCGGCTGCTCGCCGCCCAGCCAGGTGTGCATCACGTCCCACACCGCGCCCACCTGCCGGTGTCCGACCAGGCCGAGGACACGCATCGCGGCGGCGCCGGTGCGGTGCGAGTCGTGCGTCTCCAGCAGGATGCGCACGCCGAGGTCGGCGGCGTACTCGGCGGCGGTGCCCAGCCGCCCGGCGGCGACGGCGTCCGCCTCGGCCGGGTCCTGCCCGTCGGCGCCGCCGGGGAAGACACGGACGTAGGGGGCGCCGAGGTCGCGGGCGAGTGCGACGAGCGCCCGGATCTCGTCGAGCACCGGCCCGTCGTCCCCCGGAGCGGCCACGCGCGCGTACCCCGCGATCCCGAGCACCTCGACCCCGGCCGCCCTGAACCCGGCGGCCGCCTCGGTCCGTTCGGCCGGGCCGAGGCCCGGATGCACGGGCTCCTCGGGATGGGCGCGCAGTTCGACACCGTGGTATCCGTGCGTGGTCGCGAGCCGCAGCACGTCGGGGATCGGAAGACCGGGCACTCCGAGGGTGGAGAAGGCGAGCTTCATACCCTCGGACCCTACTCGCGAACAGCCCCGGCTACGACCGCTGCGCCCCGGGCCCCCTCGGCCCCACTCCCACGGCCCCGCCCCCTCCAGTCCCCTCAGCCCCGCGGTACTCCCGAGGATCCCCGCACCATCAACTCCCCCCGCACCACGGCGATCCCCCCGGGCGGTGGTTCCTCCCGCCCCATGGCGATCCGGCCCGCCCGCGCCCCCGCCTCGGCCAGCGGCAGCCGTACCGTCGTGAGCGCGGGCACCACGTCGATGCTGAAGGGCAGGTCGTCGAAGCCGGCCACGGACACGTCCTCCGGGATGCGCAGGCCGGACTCCCGCAGGGCCGCGCACGCGCCGAGCGCGACGGAGTCGTTCGCCGCGACCACGGCGGTCAGCGCCGGGTCCCGCCGCAGCAGTTCCAGCGTGGCCTCGTAGCCCGCCCGCCGGTCGTAGCGGCCGTGGACCGTCCAGCGGGGGTCCTCCTCGATGCCGGCCGCGGCCAGTGCCGCCCGGTGGCCCTCCAGCCGGTGCCGGGTGGTGGTGCGTTCCTCCGGGCCCGCGATGTAGCCGAGCCGCCGGTGCCCCAGACCGATGAGGTGTTCGGTGAGTTCCCGGCCGCCGCCGCGGTTGTCGAAGGTGAGCGCGATCGCCCCGGTGTCGGGTGCGGGCGGCCGCCCGCACAGCACGACCCGGGTGCCGGCCTCGGTCAGCCTGCGCAGCTTCGCCGCCACCGCTGCGGCGTGCGGCCCGTCCTCCATGGCCCCGCCGGTCAGCACGACGGCCGCGGCCCGCTGCCGCTGCAACAGCGTCAGGTAGGTCAGCTCGCGCTCGGGCGTGCCCCCGGTGTTGCAGACCACCGCGAGCCGTTCGCCGCCGGCGCGCCCGCCGGGCCCGCCGATCTCGCCCTGGATCGCGCTCGCCATGATGCCGAAGAAGGGGTCGGCGATGTCGTTGACCAGGATGCCCACCAGGTCGGAGGTGGCCGCGGCGAGCGCGCTCGCGGGACCGTTGAGCACGTAGTCCAGCTCGTCCACGGCCCGCAGGACCCGTTCCCGGGTCGACGCGGCCACGGGATAGTTCCCGTTCAGTACGCGCGACACCGTCGCGGGCGAGACCTGCGCGCGGGCCGCCACGTCCGCCAGGGTCACCGTCATCTCGTCGTCCTCCGGTCACGCATCTCGTCGTACGTCGTCGTTCGCCCTGGTAGACAGCGGACTCGCGTGCCTGGTTCCGGGCGTGTCGAGCAGACCTTACGGCCCCGCACCCGAGTTGTTCGCCCCCTCGAACAACTCGGGGCGGACACGCTCTTGTCCGGACCACCGGTCAGAGGCTAGCTTCTTCCTGTATAGAAAGCGCTTGCTGTGACGCTGATCAGTGCCAAGGCGTACGCGGCGCGCACACCCGCGTACGAGACGCGCGCGACGCTGCGGGCACCGCCGCGCACGACGCCGCGTACAACGCCTAAGAAGGGACCGACGTGACACGCAAGACGGTGCGTATCGCCATGAACGGCGTGACCGGGCGCATGGGTTACCGCCAGCACCTGGTCCGCTCCATCCTGGCCCTGCGCGAGCAGGGCGGCCTCGACCTCGGCGACGGCACCGTGCTGTGGCCGGAGCCGATCCTGGTCGGACGCCGGGAACACGTACTGAACGCGCTTGCCGAGAAGCACGGCCTGGAGCACGTCTCGACGGACCTCGACGCGGTCCTCGCCGACCCGACCGTCGACATCTACTTCGACGCCCAGGTCACCTCCGCCCGCGAGGAGGCGATCCGCAAGGCGATCGCCGCCGGCAAGCACGTCTACACCGAGAAGCCCACCGCCACCGGCCTCGACGGCGCCCTGGAACTGGCCCGGCTGGCCGGCGCCGCAGGCATCAAGCACGGCGTCGTCCAGGACAAGCTGTTCCTGCCGGGCCTGCTGAAGCTGAAGCGCCTCATCGACGGCGGCTTCTTCGGCCGGATCCTGTCCGTGCGCGGCGAGTTCGGCTACTGGGTCTTCGAGGGCGACTGGCAGGACGCCCAGCGCCCCTCGTGGAACTACCGCGCCGAGGACGGCGGCGGCATCGTCGTCGACATGTTCCCGCACTGGGAGTACGTCCTGCACGAGCTGTTCGGACGCGTGAAGTCCGTCCAGGCCATCGCCACCACCCACGTCCCGCAGCGCTGGGACGAGAACGGCAAGCCCTACGACGCGACGGCCGACGACGCCGCCTACGGCATCTTCGAACTCGACGGCGGCGCCATCGCCCAGATCAACTCCTCCTGGACGGTCCGCGTCAACCGCGACGAACTGGTGGAGTTCCAGGTCGACGGCACCGAGGGCTCGGCCGTCGCCGGCCTGCGCAACTGCCGCGTCCAGCACCGCTCCGCCACCCCCAAGCCGGTCTGGAACCCCGACATCCCGGCCACCGAGGTCTTCCGCGACCAGTGGCAGGAGGTCCCCGACAACGGCGACTTCGACAACGGGTTCAAGGCCCAGTGGGAACTGTTCCTCAAGCACGTCTACGCCGACGCCCCCTACCACTGGGACCTCCTGGCCGGAGCCCGCGGCGTCCAGCTCGCCGAGCTGGGCCTGAGGTCCTCCGCCGAGGGCCGCCGCCTCGACGTCCCGGAGATCGCGCTGTGACCATCCGACTCCCCGACTCCGGGGGGACCCTGCGGACCTACGAACCCCGCACGGAACCCCTCGCCGTCACCACCGGCAGCGCCTTCACCTCCCGTACGGTCTTCTCCGCGGCGCACGTCGTCGCGGACCCGTACGCCGACGTCTCCCCCGACTCTCCCGCCGCCGTCGACTGGGACGCCACCCTCGCCTTCCGCCGCCACCTGTGGTCCCACGGGCTCGGCGTCGCCGAGGCGATGGACACCGCCCAGCGCGGCATGGGCCTGGACTGGGCGGGCGCGGCCGAGCTGATCCGCCGCTCCGCCGCCGAGGCCGAGGCCGTCGGCGGCCTGATCGCCTGCGGTGTCGGCACCGACCAGCTCACCGGCCCGGCGTCCCTGGCCGAGGTCCGCGCGGCCTACGAGGAGCAGCTCGCCCTCGTCGAGGCCTGCGGCGCCCAGGCCATCCTGATGGCCTCCCGCGCCCTGGCCGCGGCCGCCGACGGCCCCGAGGACTACCTCGACGTCTACGGCCACCTCCTGCGCCAGTCCGCCGAGCCGGTGATCCTGCACTGGCTGGGCCCGATGTTCGACCCGGCGCTGGAGGGCTACTGGGGCTCCTCCGACCTGGACGCGGCGACCGAGGTGTTCCTCCAGGTCATCGCCGCCCACCCGGACAAGGTGGACGGCATCAAGGTCTCCCTGCTGGACGCCCGGCGCGAGGTCGACCTGCGCCGCCGCCTGCCGGACGGCGTCCGCTGCTACACCGGCGACGACTTCAACTACCCCGAGCTGATCGCGGGCGACGAGCAGGGCTTCAGCCACGCCCTGCTCGGCATCTTCGACCCGCTGGGCCCGCTGGCGGCGGAGGCGGTCCGCGTCCTGGACACCGGCGACGTGAGCGGCTTCCGCTCCCTGCTGGACCCCACGGTCGACCTCTCCCGCCACCTTTTCCAGACCCCGACCCGCTTCTACAAGACGGGCGTGGTCTTCCTGGCCTGGCTGGCCGGCCACCAGTCGCACTTCACGATGGTCGGCGGCCTCCAGTCCGCCCGCTCGCTGCCCCACTTCGCCCGCGCCTACGAACTCGCCGACGGACTGGGCCTGTTCCCCGACCCGAAGCTGGCCGAGGAACGCATGAGGAACCTGCTAGCCCTGTACGGGGTGACCCAGTGACCGGCCTCGAGCGCTTCAGCATCAACCAGATGACCGTCAAGCAGCTGTCGCTGCCCGAACTGGTGGCGGCCTGCGCCGACCTGGGCGTCGGCAACGTCGGCCTGTGGCGCGAACCGGTCCGGGCGTACGGCCTGGAGGAGACGGCCAAGCTGGTCCGCGACGCCGGCCTGACGGTGACGACGCTGTGCCGCGGCGGCTTCCTCACGGCCGTCGACCCGGACGGGCGCACGGCGGCCCTGGCCGACAACCGCCGGGCGATCGACGAGGCCGCGACCCTGGGCACCGAGGTGCTGGTCCTGGTCTCGGGCGGCCTCCCGCCCGGCTCCAAGGACCTGCACGGAGCCCGGGAACGCATCGCGGACGCGCTGGCGGAACTCGGCCCCTACGCCGAGGACCACGGGGTGAAACTGGCCATCGAGCCCCTCCACCCCATGTACGCCTCCGACCGCTGCGTCGTCTCGACGCTCACCCAGGCCCTGGACATCGCGGAACGCTTCCCCGCCCACCAGGTGGGCGTCACGGTCGACACGTACCACATCTGGTGGGACGACCAGGCCCCCGCCCAGATCGCCCGGGCCGGCGCGTCCGGCCGCATCCACACCTTCCAACTGGCCGACTGGACGACCCCGTTGCCCGAGGGCGTCCTCAACGGCCGCGGTCAGATCGGCGACGGCGCGATCGACATGCGCGAGTGGCAGGGACACGTGGAGACGGCCGGCTACACCGGCGCCATCGAGGTGGAACTCTTCAACGACGCCCTGTGGGCGCGGGACGGACGGGAGGTACTGGCGGAGACGGCGCGTCGGTTCACGGAGAACCTGACCCTCTGAGCGACAGCCGCACGCCGCTCTTCTTGCCGTCCGGGGACCGCCGGGCGCCGGAGTCGCTCCGGTGCCCGGCGGTCCCGCCACGTCAGCGCTCCCCGTCCGCCGCTGTTCTTCGCCCCTCTTCCGGGTGATGGCGCCGCACCACCGGCGCCAGAAGGCGGCCGTACGACCCGCACGGCGGACCGGCCGGACCGTGGCACGCACGCATCCGCCACCACCCACACGCGGCCCACGGCCCTAGGATCGGCCCCGATACCCGAACGAACGGATGCCGACGCCCATGTACGTCAGCCGGATCACCGTGCAGGACATCAAGTCCTTCCACGGCCCCCGCGAGGTCGACCTCACCCTGACGCGCCCCGACGGCAGCCACGCCGGGTGGACGGTCCTCGCGGGCCGCAACGGCTCGGGCAAGACGACGTTGCTGCGGGCCACGGCGCTGGCGCTCAGCGGCCCCGCGGTGGCCCGGAGCCTGGTGCCGGCGTTCGAGAACTGGGTGACGGAGCACAGCACCGCGGGGCAGGTCGAGGTCGAGATCGTCCGCGACGCGCAACACGACCGGTTCACCCAGGGCCGCCCGCCCGCAGGCGCGTTCAGGGCCGGGCTCCGCTGGACCACGCCCCGCGACGGGACGGCCGGCCGGGTTCCCGTCCGCAGAGGTGTGCTGCCCGGGCTGAACGAGATCAGGTACACCCGGGCTCAGACCAGCATCGCCCGCCGCGGCCCCTGGGCGGACAACCCGGCGGGCTGGTTCAGCGCGGCGTACGGGCCGTTCCGGCGGATGGCCGGCGGCTCAGGCGAGGTGCAGCGGCTGATGCTGACGTCCGGCCCCGTGGCCAGGCACGCGAGCCTCTTCCACGAGGACGCCTCGCTCGCCGAAGGGGTCGCCTGGCTGATCGAGCAGCATCTGCGCGCGCTCGAGAACCGTCCGGGTGCCGCCGTGTTGAAGCGGTTCGCGCTGGCGCTGCTCGGAGACGGACTGCTGCCGGACGGGTACCGCATCGTCGACGTCGACTCCGACGGGCTGTGGGTCGAGCGCCACGGCAGCCGTTTCCCGCTGCGCGAGATGAGCGACGGGTTCCGTACCGTGGCGGCCCTCGTCGTCGACATCCTCAAGCAGTTGCACGACGCCTTCGGGGCCGACCTGTGGGAGTCCGACCTCCTGCAGCTCGGCGACGGTCTGATGACGCTGACGACGCCCGGCGTCGTCATCATCGACGAGATCGACGCCCACCTGCACGTCTCCTGGCAGCGCCGGATCGGCCCCTGGCTGACCGCCCACTTCCCCCGCATCCAGTTCATCGTCACGACCCACAGCCCCTACATCTGCCAGGCCGCGGACCCCGGCGGCCTGATCCGGCTGCCGGGCGTCGACGAGGCACGACCGCCCGAGGTCATCGACCAGGACCTCTACGACCGGGTGGTGTACGGCAGCGGCGACGACGCCGTCCTCTCCGACCTGTTCGGTCTCGACACGCCCTACTCGGAGCGGGCCGAGCAGGTGCGGGCCGAGTTCGTGGAGCTGGAGGCGGAGATCTACGACGGTGGCGCCTCCCCCGAGTCGCTCGTCCGCTACCGCGAACTCAAGGAGCGGCTCGCCAGTTCGCCGACGGCCCGCCTGGACGAGATGAACGCCCACCTCAACCGGCTGGCGGAGGAGATCGCCGACGGTGGGAAGGACGAGGAGGAGTGATCCGGCTCCGGCGTGGCGTCCTGCCGCCGGCCACCGTCCAGCGGCTGAAGGACTACACGGACGACATCGAGGAGCAGTCCACGGCGGAGGAACGCAAGAAGAAGGCGAAGGAACTCTGGGAGAGCCGCCGACGCGTCCGCCCCGCGCTCCTGGAGGCGCTGGCGGCCATGGCTCCGGGGCACGAACGCTGCATGTACTGCGGTGACGGCCAGGGCACCGACATCGACCACTTCGAGCCGAAGAGCCTCGCCCCGTTGCGCACCTTCGACTGGTTCAACCACCTGCTCGCCTGCTCGTTCTGCAACAGCAACCAGAAGCGGAACCTCTTCCCCACCACACCCGACGGCAGCCCCCTGCTCGTGGACCCGACGACCGAGGACCCCCTGACGCACCTCCGGCTGGTACTCCCGTCCGGAACGTACCGGGGCCTGACCGACCGGGGCCGGGCCTGTATCGAGGTGTTCGGCCTCAACGCCAGGGCGGTCCTGGTCAAGGGCAGGGTCGACGCCTACGCCACGGCCAGGCACGCGATCGAACTGTGGCGCACAGCCATGGACAAGGGGCAGGACGACAAGGCGACCGAGATCGTCCGGGTCGCCTGGAACCGCCCCCTCGTCGACGTACTGGCCGCCATGTTCCACCAGTCCGGCCACCCGGCGGCCGACGCCCTGTTCGCCGGGGAGGAGGACACCCTGGACCTCCTCCGCGACTCCGAGTTGCGCGCCGCCTTCCTGGACGTGCGCCAGGCGACCTGACGCCCGGCTGCCCCGCTGCGTCAGCGTTCCCTGTCCGCCGCCATGATGCCCACGCATTCCTCCAGCGCCGCGTGCAGCGACGGTACGAAGGCGGCGAGTTCGGTGTCCGACGACCTGCCTCCCTCCAGTACGGCGCCGACGACCGTCACCAGCACGGCGGCGGCCTTCAGGGCGTGTGTGTCGGCCAGCTCCTCCAGTACACCGCCGGGGCGCGCGTCCGCGAACGCCTCCCTGCCGGTGGCGGGGTCGACGCCGAGGCTGCGGAAGCGCCGCGCGCTCACGCGGCGGCCTCCGCCGGGACGCGGTCCTGGCCCGGGGCGGCGAGGTACGGCCGTACCAGGGGCAGACCGTCGACGAGGATCACGTCCGCGGGGCAGGGCCGCGTCCGACGCGCGTGGGCGGGCCGCTGCGCGGAGACGACCGCGAACGGGAACGGGAACGGGTCGAGGGCGCGGTGCGCTCCGCGAGGCGGCAGGAAAAGGCTCAGGATCGCGGCCAGTAGGCTGCGCACAGGTCGACTCCTTGTCAGTCGGCTCAGCCCCGGCGCGGAAGCTTCCACCTTCCCGCCGGGGCGTCTTCGTTCCCGGGACTGTACCGCGCAGACGGTAGTAGTAGGTAGTGGTTGGTAGTAGTACTAAGTAATGCGCGGTGGAAGGTAGCGGCATACGGTCAACGGGTGGACAAGATCAGCCCCGATTCACCGCAGTACGTCTATGAACAGCTCGCCGCGATCATCGAGCGGAAGATCCGTTCCGGTGAGTACCCGCCGGGCACGCGGCTGCCGGGCGAACTGACCATGACGCACGAGCACAAAGTCGGTCCGGGCACGGTCCGCCGCGCTCTGGACATCCTGCGGGACAGGGGACTCGTCGTGACCGTCCGCGCCCGGGGATCCTTCGTCTCCGACCCCCTGCCACCCGCCCCCGACACGCCCGCTTAGACGCCGCTTCCGATGAGGGGACCGGTCCGCAGGAAGGCGGCCTGTGCGCCGTGCAGACCGTGCGGTGCGTGGATGACGTCGGTCGGCGGTCACCCGTGGAGTGAGCGGGCTCCCGGGCTGCCGCCCTGGAAGCGCCGGCCTGTGGCGACCTCGTCGCCCACTGCCGACCAGACGGTCTCGTCGTCCCGGAGGGGTAGCGGGTCGATGCCGCTCGTCTCCTCACGAATGCGCTCGACCGGTTCCGTCGCAGACTCAGCCGGACGGCGCGACCGGGGACCGTCTGCCGAGCCACTGCTCGGCACCCCAGGCGTCGAACCGCTCCACCTCGGTGAACCCCAGCTTCGCGGCGAGACGCATCGAGCCGACGTTGGCGGTCTGGGTGGCGAGCACCACCGGCTCACCGGGAAGCGTGTCGGCGAGCCAGCCGAGAGCCGCCGCGCACGCCTCGGCGGCGTACCCGTACCCCCACGCCCGCGGCAGGAACAGGTAGCCGAGATCGGCCTTTCCCGCGGCGGCCGGGCGACGGTGCCCCGTTGCCCTCCTGAGCAGGATCTGACCGATCATCGCCCCGTCGAGATCGACGACGAAACTCCCGGGCCACCGCGCGGGCACCTCGGGCATCTCCCGTTCGAGCTCGTCACGCGGGCGGGGGCCGCCGAGGTAGGTGTGCACCTCCGGCGAGGCGTGCAGCTCGATGAACGCCGCACGGTCCCTGGCCTCGGACTCGCGGAGCACGAGCCTCTCGGTCCTGATCGGCTCGGGCGGCCAGGCCACGGGTCCCAGATCCTTCATCCGCGCACGTTAACAGGTGGTCAAACCAACCGGACGGGAAACGTTCGGCTCCACTTCGACCCGAACCCCGAACAGCACCTGGTCCAGTTCGCCCTCCTCCGGCGAGAAGTCGCCGACGGCCGTGTACGGGTCCCTCTGCGTACGGAAGGGGCCCGGTCCACCGACCGGGCCCCTCGAAGCGTCCCCGCACCTCACCCGGTCAGAAGAACACCCCGCAGCGCAGCAGCACGTTCGCGTACGGCCGGGCCTCGCCCGTGCGCACCACCAGGCGGGCCCCCGCCGACAGCCTCTTCAGCTCCTCGTGCGGGACCAGGGTCAGTGCGGGGAAGCGCGCGTCCAGCAGTGCGGCCGCCGCCGGGTTCGCCTCCCGTACCTCGCAGGCCGCCGTCGCGCCCTCCACGACCAGCTCGGCCAGCAGGCCCTCCAGGACCTCCGCGAAGGAGGGGATCCCCGCCCGGAAGGCGAGGTCCACGACACGTGGGCCCTCCGGGATCGGCATGCCCGCGTCGCACACCAGCACCCCGTGGCCGTGTCCCAACTCGGCGAGCGCACCCGCGAGATGACGGTTGAGAATTCCGTCCTTCCTCACAGCGCATCGACCTCCGCCGCCGTGGGGAACGACTCCTGCGCGCCCGGCCGGGTCACGGCCACCGCTCCCACCCGGGCCGCGTACGCCGCGGCCTCCGCGAGCGAGGCCCCCGCGCCCAGTTTCCACGCCAGCGCCGCCGTGAAGGAGTCGCCCGCCCCGGTGGTGTCCACGGCGTCGACCTTCACCGCCGCCACCCGCTCCACGCCCTCCGCGGACGCCACCAGCGCGCCCTGCGAACCCAGCGTGACGACCACCGACTTCGGTCCCTTCGCGAGCAGCGACCGCGCCCACTCCTCGGGCCGGCCGTCGGCCACCGTGTCCCCTGTCCCCGTCTCCCCGAGGACGACCTTCGCCTCGTGCTCGTTGACGATCAGCGGATCGCAGGCCGCCAGCACCTCGGCGGGCAGCGGACGCGGCGGCGACGGGTTCAGCACGAAGCGGCTGCCCGGCGCCAGGTTCCGTACGACCTCCACGACCGTCTCCAGCGGGATCTCCAGCTGCGCCGACACCACACGGGAGGCCCGCACCAGGCCGGTGGCGGCGCGCACGTCGTCCGGGGTCAGGCGCCCGTTGGCGCCCGGGGACACCACGATGCTGTTGTCGCCCGACGGGTCCACCGTGATCAGCGCGATCCCGGTCGGCGCCCCGCCCACCAGCACACCCACGGTGTCCACCCCGGCCGCCCGCTGCGAGTCGAGCAGCAGCCGGCCGTACGCGTCGTCGCCGGTCCGGGCCAGCAGCGCCGTACGGGCGCCGAGACGGGCGGCCGCCACCGCCTGGTTGGCGCCCTTGCCGCCCGGGTGGACGGCCAGGTCCGAGCCGAGGACCGTCTCGCCCGCCGCCGGGCGCCGTTCGACGCCGATCACCAGGTCGGCGTTGGCCGACCCCACGACCAGGAGGTCGTAGTCGTACATGAGTACTCCCCTACGTACATGCGTACACGGCGCGAGGCGGGCGGTCCTCCGACCGCCCGCCCACTGCGCCCGCTTGCCGGATGTCAGCCGCTGAAGCCGGCCACGTTCTCCTTCGTGACCACCTTCACCGGCACCTTCACCGTCTCCGCGACCTTCTTGCCCTGCAGCGCCTTGAGCGCGTTGTCCACGGCGATCCTGCCCAGCTCCGAGGGCTGCTGCGCCACGGACGCGTACAGCGTGCCGTTCCCGACCGCGGTCAGGCCGTCGGGCGTGCCGTCGAAGCCGACGACCTGGACGGACTTGCCGGCCTTGGAGCCGAGTGCCTTGATCGCGCCGAGCGCCATCTCGTCGTTGGCGGCGATGACGCCCTGGACGTCCGGGTGGGCCTGGAGCAGGTTCGACATCACGTCGAGGCCCTTGGTGCGGTCGAAGTCGGCCGGCTGCTGGGCCAGCACCCGGATGCCGGGGTAGGCCTTCAGGCCCTTGGCGAAGCCCTCGGCGCGCTCGCGGGCCGCGGAGGTGCCCGCCTGGCCCTGGAGGATCACGATCTTGCCGGTGCCGCCCAGCTTCTCGGCGACGGTCTTGGCGGCGAGTTCACCGCCGGACACGTTGTCGGAGGCCACGAGCGCGTCGGTGGTCGCCTTGTTGACGCCGCGGTCGACCGCGACGACCGGGATCTCCGCCTTGTCGGCGGCGCGCACGGCCGGACCGGCCGCGTCGGAGTCCACCGGGTTGACGACGATCGCGTCGTAGCCGGAACTGGTGAAGTTCTGGAGCTGGTTGGCCTGCTGCGAGGCGTCGTTCTGCGCGTCGGTGACGGTCAGGTCGACGCCCAGCTTCTTCGCCTCGGCCTTCGCGCCGGACTGGATCTGCACGAAGAACGGGTTGTTGAGGGTGGACAGCGCGAGACCGACCTTCGGGTTCGCGGTCGACGAGGTGCCGCCGTGCAGGAAGGAGGTCGCGCCGACCACCGCCACGGTGACGACCGCGGCCAGCCCGTACGTCGCCGCCTGCCGGCCCTTGCCGCCGCCGGTCCCGGCGGCCACCGGGGTCGCCCCGGCCCTGCGCCGCACGGTGTCCAGCAGCACGGCCAGCGCGATGACGACACCGATGACGACCTGCTGCCAGAACGCCGACACCGACAGCAGGTTGAGGCCGTTGCGCAGCACGGCGAGGATCAGCGCGCCGATCAGGGTGCCGGACGCCTTGCCCGTACCACCGGCGAGGGAGGCGCCGCCGATGACGACCGCGGCGATCGCGTCCAGCTCGTAGCCGTCGGCGGCCTGCGGCTGCGCGGAGGACAGCCGGGAGGCGAGCACGACGCCCGCCGCGGCGGCGAACACGCCCGACAGCGCGTAGATGGCGAGCTTCTGCTTCTTCACCCGCAGGCCGGACAGGCGCGCGGCCTCCTCGTTGCCGCCGATGGCGTACATCGAGCGGCCGATGTAGGTGCGGCCCAGGACGAACGCGGCGATCAGGCCCATGACGACCATGACCAGCACGGGCACCGGCAGCCAGCCGCCGAGCGTGTCCCCGAGGTGCGAGACGGAGTCGGGGAAGGCGATCGGGGAGCCCTCGGAGATCACCAGCGACAGACCGCGGGCCACCGACAGCATGGCGAGCGTCGCGATGAACGGCGGCAGCTTGCCGTAGGCGATGAGGAAACCGTTCACCAGGCCGGCCGCGATGCCGGTGGCGACGGCCAGGACGACCGCGAGGACGACCGGCACGCCGTGCGAGGTGGCGCTCCAGGCGAGGACGGTGGCCGACAGCGCCGCCACCGAGCCGACCGACAGGTCGATGCCCGCCGAGACGATCACGAAGGTCACGCCGAAGGCGAGGATGGCGGTCACGGCCGCCTGGACACCCACGTTGAGCAGGTTGTCCGTCGTCAGGAAGTCGCCCGACAGCGCCGACATGGCGACGACGAGGACGATGAGCGCGGTGAGCGCCCCGTTGTCGAGCAGCAGGCGGCGCACCGCCGCGGCGCCGCCACCGGCGCCCGTCGTGCTCTTGAGCGTGTCAGCGGCCACGGCCGGCCTCCACTTCAGTGGTCGTAGGGGTGGTAGGGGTGGTAGGGGTCGTGGGGGTGCTCACGGCGAGTGCCATCACCGCGTCCTGGGTGGCCTCGCCCGCCGGGAGTTCGCCGGCGATCCGGCCCTGGGCCATCACCAGCACCCGGTCGCTCATGCCGAGCACCTCGGGCAGGTCACTGGAGATCATCAGGACGGCGGCCCCGGCGGCCGTCAGCTCGTTGATGAGCTGGTAGATCTCCACCTTGGCGCCGACGTCGATACCGCGCGTCGGCTCGTCGAGGATCAGCACCCTGGTGTCGGCCAGGAGCCACTTGCCGATGACGACCTTCTGCTGGTTGCCGCCGGACAGCGTGCGCACCTGCTGGCCGAGCCCGGCCATGCGCACGCCGAGCTGTCCGGCGATGCGGCCCGCGGCCTCGTGCTGCCCCTTGAGATCGACGAGCCCGGCGCGGGTGGCCGAACGCAGGGTCACCAGGCCGAGGTTCTCCTCGACGGAGGCGTCCAGCACCAGCCCCTGCCCCTTGCGGTCCTCCGGCACCAGCCCGATCCCGGCGGCCATGGCCGCCGGCACGTCGTGGCGGGGCAGCCGCGCGCCCGCCACCCGCACGGCCCCGTGGTCGTAGGGGTCCGCCCCGAAGACGGCCCGCACGACCTCGGTACGGCCCGCGCCGACCAGCCCCGCCACACCGACGACCTCGCCGGCCCGCACCTCGAAGCTGACGTCGTGGAAGACACCGTCCCGCGTCAGCCCCTCGACGGACAGCAGGGCGGCGCCGGCCTCGGCGCGCTCCCGCGGGTACTGCTGCTCGATGGAACGGCCCACCATCAGCCGTACCAGCTCGTCCTCGGGCGTGGACGCCGGGACCTGCCCGACGCTCCTGCCGTCCCGGATGACCGTGACCCGGTCGCCCAGCGCCGCGATCTCCTCCAGGTGGTGGGTGATGAACACGATGCCCACGCCGTCCTCGCGCAGCCTGCGCACGATCGCGAAGAGCTTCTCGACCTCCTCGGAGGTGAGCACGGCCGTCGGCTCGTCCATGATCAGCACGCGCGCGTCCAGGCTCAGCGCCTTGGCGATCTCGACCATCTGCAGGCGGGCGATGCCCAGATCACGCACCCGCGCGCGGGGCGACACGGTGACGCCGACCCGCTCCAGCAGGACGGCGGCCTCGGCCTCCATCCGCTTGCGGTCGATCATCCCGAACCGGCGCGGCTGGCGCCCCAGGAAGATGTTCTCGGCGACCGTCAGGTCGGGGACGAGGTTGAACTCCTGGTAGATGGTGGCGATCCCGAGGCGCTCGGAGTCCTGCGCCCCGTGGATGCGCACCTCCTCGCCGCCGGCCAGGATCCGCCCGGCGTCGGGCGTGTAGGCGCCGGAGAGCATCTTGATGAGGGTGCTCTTGCCCGCGCCGTTCTCACCGAGCAGCACATGCACCTCGCCCCGCCGCAGGTCGAAGTCGACGCTGTCGAGCGCGACCACCCCGGGGAAGGTCTTGCGTATGCCTTCGATGCGCAGCAACTCGTCCGCGTTGCTCACGACTGGCTCCTGTCCTTTGCTGAGTTCTCGCCGTTCTCGCCGGTGCCGCCGTTCTCGCCGGTGCCGCCGGCGCCGCCCGTCTCGCCGCACGAGCGGCGCACGACCAGACGGGCGGGGAGGGTGACGGACCGCGGGGTCCGCCCCTCGATCCGGTCGACCAGCGCGCGTACGGCCGCGCGGCCCAGTTCGCCCGTCGGCTGGGCGACGGCGGTGACCGGGGGATCGGTGTGCACGAACCACGGGATGTCGTCGAACGCGGCGAGCGCGATGTCGTCGGGAACCCGCAGCCCGCGCGCGCGTACGGCGTCCAGCGCGCCCAGCGCCATCAGGTTGTCGGCGGCGAACACGACCTCGGGCGGCTCGGGCAGGTCGAGGAAGCCCTCGGTGACCCGCCGGCCGCTCTCGGCCTGGAAGTCGCCCTGCCCGATGTAGGCGTCCGGAAGCTCGATGCCGCAGGCGCCCAGGGCCTCGCGGAACGCCTCGACGCGCTCGCTGCCGGTGGTGGTGGCGGCCGGGCCCGCGATGATCGCGAGCCGGCGGTGCCCCAGCCGGTGCAGGTGCGCCACCAGATCCCGTACGGCGGCCCGTCCGTCGGCCCGGACGACCGGCACGTCCACGCCCGGTATCCACCGGTCGACGAACACCATCGGGGTCCCCGCGCGCGCGGCCTCCAGCATCAGCGGCGAGCCGCCGTCGGTGGGGGAGACGAGCAGACCGTCGATCCGGCGGTCCAGCAGGGTTCGTACGTGGTGGTCCTGGAGGTCGGGCCGCTCGTCGGCGTTGCCGATGATGACGCTGTAGCCGAGCGCGCGGGCCTCCTCCTCGACGGAGCGGGCCAGCTCGGTGAAGTAGGGGTTCATCACGTCGCTGATGACCAGGCCGAGGGTGTGGGTCTGGTCGGTGCGCAGCGACCTGGCGACGGCGTTCGGGCGGTAGCCCAGGGCCTCGACGGCGGCCAGCACGCGCGTGCGTGCGTCCTCGCTGACCGACGGATGGTCGTTCAGGACACGCGACACCGTGGCGACGGAGACGCCCGCCCCGGCCGCGACGTCCTTGATGCTCGCCATCGCCGCTCCACCTCCTTGTGGAATCGTTTACATGTGCGTCACGGAGGATTGGAATCGATTACACGGGTGGCGCGCAAGACCCCGAGACCGGATCGTGATGTCGTCTCCCGGAGCCGGGCGCGGGGGGGGGGGGGCGCCGCCCCCCCCCCCCCCCGCCCCCCCCGGCGGGGGGGGGGGGGCGGGGGGGGCCGTGGGCCCCCCCCCCGCCCCCCCCCCCCCCCCCCCCCGGCCCCCCCCCCCGCGGCCCCGGGGGGGGGGCCGCGGGGGGCGGCGCCGCGGCGGAGGACGAACGGCAGCCCGCCGGGATCACCGGCCTCCCGGTGGTGGAGGGCGGCTCCGAGGACGGGGAGGGCGGGCATCGCGGTGTCACGTCGCTTTCGATGCCGGGGAACAGGCCGGGGGCTCGGGCCGGAGGGCCTGGGGCGGGCCCGCGCAGGCCGGCCGACCGGGCCTCGCCGGGGTCGAGGTGCAGGTCGCGAGGTGCAGGTCGAGGGCTCAGAGGTTGAGGCTCAGGACGCGGGCGACGGTGATCTCGACGACGACCAGGTCCGGCGGGAAGGGCGGGGGCATGCGGTAGCGGGCGGTGTAGCGGCGGACCGCCTCGGCCAGGCGCTCCGGGTCGTCGGTGACGACGGCCCGGCCTTCGAGGGTGACCCAGCGGAAACCGTCCGCCTGGCAGAGCGCGACAGGGGCCGCCGGGCCGCCCGCCGCCACGTTGCGGGCCTTGCGGGCTCCGGCGCGGGTGGTCACCCGGGCCAGGCCGGCCGCCGGGTCGTAGGTGAAGCGGACGGGGGTGATGTGCGGGGTGCCGTCGGGGCGCAGGGTGGTGAAGGCGGCCGTGGCGGGACGCGTGAGGAACGCCCCTGCCGCGGGCGTGAGTTCGGCGGTCGTCCGGCTCACTTCTTCTTCACGCCCTCGTTCCAGATCAGCTTGACCATGTTCGGCTTGACGGCCGTCGTGACGACCCCCATGGCCTTGCGGACGTACCGGCCCTCCTCCAGCTCGCGCAGCATGGCGGCGGCGAGGTCGGCACGGGCGGTGAAGACGCCGTCGGCGCTGGTCTCGGAGGTGAGGTAGTCGGTGACGACGGGGTGGTCGAAGAGGCCCGAGGGCCGTACCAGGGTCCAGTCGAGGTCCGTCCCGCTGATCACGTCCTCCATGCGGCGCATGTCCGCGTGGAGGGTGCGGCCGAGACGCCGGGTCACCAGCGGGTCGAGCACGTGGTTGAAGAAGTGCGCGCCGGTGGGACGCCAGTGCGGGTCCATGACGTTGGAGCTGACGACGAGCAGCCGCTTGACGCCGCGCCGGGCCATCGCGGCGGTGACGACGATCGCGCTCGCCGAGTACGTGGTGATGGTCTCCTTGCTGAAGCGCGTGCCCACCACGGAGAGGACGGCGTCGGTCCCGTCGATCGCGGCGTCGACGGCCACCGGGTCGGTGGCGTCGGCGACGGCCGCCACGAGGCCGGGCCGTGCGGGCAGGGAACCGGGGCGGCGGGTCACGGCGACGACCTCGTGGCCGCCCGCGAGGGCCTGGTCGGTCAGGTGGCGGCCGGTCGGTCCGTTGGCGCCGAAGACTGCGATGCGCATGGTGTCGGGGCATCCCTTCGTGTGGTGTCGGAACGCCCTTGACTGTGCGGATCGCAGCTCGCAGGCTCAACGCCGATGAATAACTCCGGCCCTGCCCCCGCCCGCACCCGAGGCCGCCCCCGCGGCAACCCGCCGACCCGCGAGTCGATCGTCACGGCGGCCCGCGACCTCTTCCTCCGAAGCGGCTACCGGCGCACCACCCTGCGCGCGGTGGCCGGGGCGGCCGGGGTCGACCCCGCCCTGATCGCCTACCACTTCGGCTCGAAGAGAGGCCTGTTCGCGGACGTGATGCAGTTCCAGTGCGCCAACGCACTGGCGGTGGACGACGTCCTCGGCGGCGACCCGGCCACCCTCCCCGACCGCCTGATCGACGCGGTGACGGACCTGTGGGAGAACGCCGACTTCGTCCGGCTGAGCGCCCAGGGCGAGGAAGCCGCCGAGGTGATCCGCGAGTACCTGGAACACGAGCTGCTGGCCCGGCTTGTTGAATTCCTCGGCGGCCGGGACGCGACCGCCCGCGCCACGGCCGCCGTGACGATCCTGGGCGGCCTCATCTACACCCGCTACCTCAACCCCCTCCCCACCCCCGCCGCCCTCACCCCGTCCGAGGCCCGCCGCGTCCTGACCCCGGCGCTGCGCGCGGCACTGTCCCCGAGGCCACGCTCCACGCCGTCCGCCGGAACGGCCCGCCGCGGCTAGGCCGCCGACGGGGGCGCGGTCCGGCCCCGACCGCCTCGGAGCCCCGTGATCCCGCACCCGGTCACTGCCGATCCCGCGCCCGGTCCCGTTGCCGATGCGTCTCCCGGTCCCGTTGCCGGTCTCCCCGGGTCCCGGACCGGCGTCCGTGATGTCACACCTCGGCGCTACCGTCGGACCATGTCCACTCAGGCGGGAGCCTCCCAGGCGGAGGAACGGCGACTGGCCGTACTGGAAGGCGTGCTGGAACGCATCACGTACGCGAACGAGGAGAACGGCTACACGGTCGCCCGCGTCGACACCGGCCGGGGCGGCGGCGACCTCCTGACGGTCGTCGGCGCCCTGCTCGGCGCCCAGGTCGGCGAGTCCCTGCGGATGGAGGGGCGTTGGGGTTCCCACCCGCAGTACGGCAAGCAGTTCACGGTCGAGAACTACACGACCGTGCTGCCCGCCACCATCCAGGGCATCCGCCGTTACCTGGGATCAGGGCTGGTCAAGGGCATCGGCCCGGTCTTCGCCGACCGCATCACCCAGCACTTCGGCATGGACACCCTGAAGATCATCGAGGAGGAGCCGAAGCGCCTGATCGAGGTGCCCGGCCTCGGCCCGAAGCGCACCAGGAAGATCGCCGACGCCTGGGAGGAACAGAAGGCGATCAAGGAGGTCATGCTCTTCCTCCAGACCGTCGAGGTGTCGACGTCGATCGCGGTCCGCATCTACAAGAAGTACGGCGACGCCTCCATCTCGGTCGTCAAGAACCACCCCTACCGGCTCGCCGCCGACGTCTGGGGCATCGGCTTCCTCACCGCCGACCGGATCGCCCGGTCCGTCGGCATCCCGCACGACAGCCCGGAGCGCGTCAAGGCGGGCCTGCAGTACGCGCTGTCCCAGTCCAGCGACCAGGGCCACTGCTACCTGCCCGAGGAGCGCCTGATCGCCGACGCGGTGAAGCTGCTGCAGGTGGACACCGGCCTCGTCATCGACTGCCTCGCCGAACTCGCGGCGCCTGTCGAGGAGGGCGAGGACCCCGGTGTCGTACGGGAGCGCGTGCCGGGCCCGGACGGCGGTGCGGAACCCGTCACCGCGGTCTACCTGGTCCCCTTCCACCGGGCCGAACTCTCCCTCTCCGCACAGCTGTTGCGCCTCCTGCGCACCGACGAGGACCGCATGCCGGGCTTCCGTGACGTGGCGTGGGACAAGGCGCTGTCCTGGCTGCGGGCCCGTACCGGTGCCGACCTCGCCCCCGAGCAGGAGGCCGCCGTCAAGCTCGCGTTGACCGAGAAGGTCGCCGTCCTCACCGGCGGACCCGGCTGCGGCAAGTCCTTCACGGTCCGCTCGATCATCGAACTGGCCCGCGCGAGAAAGGCGAAGGTGGTGCTCGCCGCCCCCACCGGCCGCGCCGCCAAGCGCCTGGCCGAGCTGACCGGCGCCGAGGCCTCCACGGTCCACCGCCTCCTCGAACTGAAGCCCGGCGGCGACGCGGCGTACGACCGCGACCGCCCGCTGGACGCCGACCTGGTGGTCGTCGACGAGGCCTCGATGCTGGACCTGCTGCTGGCCAACAAGCTGGTGAAGGCGGTCCCGCCGGGTGCCCATCTCCTCTTCGTCGGTGACGTCGACCAGCTCCCCAGCGTCGGCGCCGGTGAGGTGCTGCGCGATCTGCTGGCCGACGGCGGCCCGATCCCCGCCGTGCGTCTGACGCGCGTTTTCCGCCAGGCGCAGCAGTCCGGCGTGGTGACCAACGCGCACCGGATCAACGCGGGGCAGCATCCGGTCACCGACGGCATGAAGGACTTCTTCCTCTTCGTCGAGGACGACACGGAGGAGGCGGGCCGGCTCACGGTCGATGTGGCCGCCCGTCGCATTCCGGCCAAGTTCGGCCTCGACCCCCGCCGGGACGTACAGGTCCTCGCGCCCATGCACCGCGGCCCGGCCGGCGCCGGCGCCCTCAACGGGCTGCTCCAGCAGGCCATCACTCCCGGCCGGCCCGACGTCGCCGAGAAGCGGTTCGGCGGCCGGGTCTTCCGCGTCGGCGACAAGGTCACCCAGATCCGCAACAACTACGACAAGGGGGAGAACGGGGTCTTCAACGGCACCGTGGGCGTGGTCACCTCGCTCGATCCGGTCGACCAGCGCCTCGTCGTGCGCACCGACGAGGACGAGGAGGTGCCCTACGACTTCGACGAGCTGGACGAGCTGGCCCACGCCTACGCGGTGACGATCCACCGTTCCCAGGGCAGCGAATATCCCGCCGTGGTGATCCCCGTCACCACCGGAGCATGGATGATGCTCCAGCGGAACCTTTTGTATACGGCCGTCACCCGCGCCAAGGGGCTGGTCGTCCTCGTCGGCTCGCGCAAGGCGATCGGCCAGGCGGTGCGCACGGTGTCGGCGGGCCGCCGCTGCACCGCTCTCGACTTCCGGCTCGCGGGCGGGCGCGGAAAATGATCGATCAAATGAGTCACAAAGGTCACAGAGCTCTTCCGCAACCGTGACGGAGGCGGCAGGATGAGCAAGTTGGCGGCACTGAGTGCCGCCGATAAGCCCAATGGCCGACCCCGAGTGCACTCTCATGCGCCAAATGGGGGATGGTAGAGACAGTCAGGGCAACCTCGAAGAAGAGGCACAACGTCGGTGAGGGATGACGTGAGCGAGCACACCAACAACGCTGTAGTACTGCGGTACGGCGACGGCGAGTACACCTACCCGGTGATCGACAGCACCGTCGGCGACAAGGGCTTCGACATCGGGAAGCTCCGCGCCCAGACCGGTCTCGTGACCCTGGACAGCGGCTACGGCAACACCGCCGCCTATAAATCCGCCATCACCTACCTCGACGGCGAACAGGGCATCCTCCGGTACCGCGGCTACCCGATCGAGCAGCTGGCCGAGCGGTCGACCTTCCTCGAGGTGGCGTACCTCCTGATCAACGGCGAGCTGCCGACCGTCGACGAGCTCACCGTCTTCAAGAACGACATCACGCAGCACACCCTGCTGCACGAGGACGTCAAGAACTTCTACAAGGGTTTCCCGCGCGACGCCCACCCGATGGCCATGCTGTCGTCGGTGGTGTCCGCGCTGTCCACGTTCTACCAGGACAGCCACAACCCGTTCGACGAGACGCAGCGCAACCTCTCGACGATCCGTCTGCTCGCCAAGCTTCCGACGATCGCGGCGTACGCCTACAAGAAGTCGATCGGTCACCCGTTCGTCTACCCCCGCAACGACCTCGGCTACGTCGAGAACTTCCTGCGCATGACCTTCTCGGTCCCCGCGCAGGAGTACGACCTGGACCCGGTCGTCGTCTCCGCGCTCGACAAGCTGCTGATCCTGCACGCGGACCACGAGCAGAACTGTTCGACGTCCACGGTCCGCCTGGTCGGCTCCTCGCAGGCCAACATGTTCGCCTCGATCTCGGCCGGCATCAACGCCCTGTGGGGCCCGCTGCACGGCGGCGCCAACCAGTCCGTCCTGGAGATGCTCGAGGGCATCCAGGCCAACGGCGGCGACGTCGACTCCTTCATCCGCAAGGTGAAGAACAAGGAGGACGGCGTCCGCCTGATGGGCTTCGGCCACCGGGTGTACAAGTCCTTCGACCCGCGCGCGAAGATCATCAAGGCCGCGGCCCACGACGTCCTCTCCGCCCTCGGCAAGTCCGACGAGCTGCTGGACATCGCGCTCAAGCTGGAGGAGCACGCGCTCTCCGACGACTACTTCGTCTCGCGCAACCTCTACCCGAACGTCGACTTCTACACTGGCCTGATCTACCGGGCCATGGGCTTCCCGACCGAGATGTTCACGGTCCTGTTCGCCCTCGGCCGGCTGCCGGGCTGGATCGCCCAGTGGCACGAGATGATCAAGGAGCCGGGCTCCCGCATCGGCCGCCCGCGCCAGATCTACACGGGCATCGTCGAGCGCGACTTCGTCCCGGTCGAGGAGCGCTGACGCCTTTCGGCGGGGAGCGCTGACACCTGTCGGCGCGGGGCACCGTTCTCCGGTGCCCCGCTGCCCGCAGCGTGCGGGCGCAGGGCCGAGGGGCTGTCCGAAAGGGCAGCCCCGTACCCGCCTGCGGCGCACGGGAACGCGGCGCGAGACGTCGCCGGAGGCATCGGCGGGCATGAAGAAGGCGCCCTGGTGCGTCGGTCCCCCCACGGGCCGACGACCAGGGCGCCTTCCCATGTCCCGGTGCGGATTCCCCCCACGGGATCCGGCCGGGCGTCTGGAGGACACAGCGCCTGAATTCGCTGATGCCGTATGTGATTGTCGTACGGCGGGAGTTGAGCGCGACGAGCGGGACCCGCCGTACTCCTGCCGTGTGCGGTCTGCCGGGACAACGCACGCCGGGAGGGCCGCTCAAAGCTTCCCGGTGTGCGTGCCCCGGCAACGCATCTCTGGAGAAGTCCCCCAAGACATCCCCAGATGCCAGTCCGCGCCCCCCAAGACGCTTCCTGACATCGCCAACTTAGACCGTCGAACCCCTTCGATGGTTACCTTCACATCACTGTGATCTGTGTCTCTCGCGTATGTCCCGTTAGATGCGCAAGAGCCCGGATACAGCGATCGAGGCCCAAGCGTAAGGATGATGCGCGAGCCTTGTGAAGAGCTTATGTGAGGCTCGCGCCGGACTCCAGAGGGGCCGTGGTCTCGACTTGGTCCTAATCGCCGGTAACTTCCCGCCACTTCGCCCCGCCTCAGCGGAACGTCCGCAGCCGCAGGCTGTTCGTCACCACGAACACGGACGAGAAGGCCATCGCCGCCCCGGCGAGCATCGGGTTGAGCAGCCCGGCCGCGGCCAGCGGCAGCGCGGCCACGTTGTAGCCGAAGGCCCACACCAGGTTGCCCTTGATGGTGGCCAGGGTGCGCCGGGACAGCCGGATGGCGTCCGCCGCGACCCGCAGATCCCCGCGGACCAGTGTCAGATCGCCCGCCTCGATCGCCGCGTCCGTGCCCGTGCCCATCGCCAGGCCCAGATCGGCGGTGGCGAGCGCGGCGGCGTCGTTGACCCCGTCGCCGACCATGGCGACGACCCGCCCCTCGCCCTGGAGCCGCTGCACGACGGCCACCTTCTCCTCGGGCAGCACCTCGGCGACCACCTCGTCGATGCCGACCTCGGCCGCCACCGCCTCGGCCACCGCCCGGTTGTCCCCGGTCAGCAGCACCGGCGTGAGTCCGAGCGCGCGCAGCTCCCGTACGGCCTCGGCGCTGCTCTCCCTGACCGCGTCGGCCACGGTGAGCACCCCGCGTACGGCCCCGTCCCACCCGACGACGACGGCCGTACGCCCGCGGCTCTCGGCCTCGTCCCTGGCGCGCGCCACGTCGGGCGGCAGGTCGCGGAGGGCGTCGAGGAGGCGCCCCACGGCCACCTCGTGGCCCTCCACGCGCCCGCGTACGCCGCGCCCCGGCACGTTCTCGAAGTGCTCGGCCGACGGCAGCCGGCCGGCCCGCTCCTCGGCGCCGGCGGCGACCGCCCGGGCCACCGGGTGCTCCGAGGCGTGCTCCAGGGCGCCCGCGAGCCGCAGCAACTGCTTCTCGTCGGTGCCCTCGGCGGCGTACACCTCCCGCAGGGTCATCCGGCCGGTGGTGACGGTGCCGGTCTTGTCGAGGACGACGGTGTCGGCCCGGCGGGTGTTCTCCAGGACCTCGGGGCCCTTGATGAGGATGCCGAGCTGGGCGCCCCGCCCGGTGCCGACCATGAGGGCGGTCGGCGTGGCGAGACCCAGGGCGCACGGGCACGCGATGATCAGGACCGCGACGGCCGCCGTGAACGCGGCGACGGTGTCCCCGGTCAGGCCGAGCCAGGCGCCGAAGGTGGCGGCGGCGATCAGCAGCACCACCGGGACGAAAACACCGGCGACCCGGTCGGCCAGCCGCTGCACTTCGGCCTTGCCGCTCTGCGCGTCCTCGACGAGCCGGGCCATGCGGGCGAGCCGGGTGTCCGCGCCGATCCGGGTCGCCTCGACGACGAGCCGGCCGCCGGCGTTCACCGTCGCGCCGGTGACCGCGTCGCCCGGACCCACGTCCACCGGCACGGACTCACCGGTCAGCAGGGAGGCGTCGACGGCGGAGACCCCCTCGACGACGGTGCCGTCGGTGGCGATCTTCTCGCCGGGCCGGGCGACGAACCGGTCCCCGACGGCCAGCAGGTCCACCGGGATCCGGGTCTCCCGCCCGTCCCGCAGGACGGCCACGTCCTTGGCGCCCAGGTCCATCAGCGCCCGGAGCGCGGCGCCCGCACGCCGTTTGGAGCGGGCTTCCAGGAAGCGGCCGAGCAGGAGGAAGGCGGTGACGCCGGCGGCGACCTCGAGGTAGATCGTGGACGCGCCGTCGGTGCGCGAGACGGTCGGCTCGAAGGGGTGCCGCATGCCGGGCATGCCCGCGTCGCCCAGGAACAGCGCCCACAGCGACCAGCCGAACGCCGCCAGGGTGCCGACGGAGACGAGCGTGTCCATGGTGGCGGCGCCGTGCCGCAGGTTCGTCCAGGCCGCCCGGTGGAAGGGCAGGCCGCCCCAGACGACGACGGGCGCGGCGAGCGTCAGGGACAGCCACTGCCAGTTGTCGAACTGGAGCACCGGGACCATCGCCGTCAGGACGACGGGCGTGGCGAGCAGGGCGCAGACGAGGAGGCGGTGGCGCAGGGCCGACAGTTCGCGGTCCCCGGCCGACTCCGCCGGTGTCCCTTCCGGTGTGCCTTTTGAGGCCGACGCGGGGGCCGGGGCCGGTGGTGCGGGCTCCTCGGCGGTGTAGCCGGTCCTGACGACGGTCGAGATCAGGTCGGCGACCTCCACCCCGGCGCCGTAGCTGATCCGCGCCTTCTCCGTCGCGTAGTTGACCGTCGCGGTGACGCCGTCCATGCGGTTGAGCTTCTTCTCGACGCGGGCCGCGCAGGAGGCGCAGGTCATCCCGCCGATGAGCAGTTCGACCTCGGAGGGCCCGGCGGCGTTCGGTGCCGTGGTGGTGCTGGACATGTCCGTGACTCCAGGGAGCGGAACGGGCCGTGTCCGACCAGTGTCCACCGGTCGGCACGGCCCGCTGCCGGGGGGACGGCTCAGGCGCGGCCGGCCAGCTCGAAGCCGGCCTCGTCGACGGCGGCGCGTACGGCCTCGTCGTCCAGCGCGGCGGCGGAGACGACGGTGACCTCGCCGGTGGAGGCGACGGCCTTCACCGAGGTGACGCCGGGAAGCCGGGAGATCTCGCCGGATACGGCGCCCTCGCAGTGGCCGCAGCTCATGCCGCTCACCTGGTAGACGGCGGTGACGGTTCCCGGAGTGTCGGTGTGGGCGGTCATCTCGTTACTCCTCGTCGAGGCGGGTGGGCTGAATGGTCGGCCGCGGGACGGCCGTGAGCCGGCCGCGGACCGGCCGAGGCGGTCCCGGAGGGCCTCCACCCTGTCCACGTTATACCCCTAGGGGGTATTTCTCAAAGACGCCTAGTCGGCGCCCCGCCGCGGCCGAGGCGCTCACCGACCAGGGGTTCGAGGTAGCGGACGAGGACGTTCTTCAGCTCCTGGACGTACGCCTCCTGCTCGGCGCCCTCGTGGCCGAGGACCAGTTCCAGGCCCGCCTTGTACAGGCCCAGGCACATCTGCGCGGTACGGGAGAGGTCGGCGGGGGAGGTGTCGGGCAGCAGTGAGGAGAGCAGTCCCTCGATCCGGGCGAGCAGGGTGGCGTGCAGCGCGTCGTGCTCCTCGGCGATGTGGCCGGGGATGTCGGGGCCGTGCATGAGGGCGAAGAAGACCGGGTGGTCGCAGTTGAAGGCGATGAACCGGTCGACGGCGGCGCCGACGGCCTCCTCCAGGGGGGTCGCGGGGTCCACCGGGGCGAGTGCCTCGCCGTAGGCGTCGCGCATCTCGTGCATCAGCCGGTCGCCCAGTTCGATGGCGATCGCTTCCTTGTTCGGGAAGAACTGGTAGAGCGTCCCGGGGGAGACCCCGGCCTCGCGGGCGATGGCGTTGGTGCTCGCGGCCGTGTAGCCGGTGGTGCAGAAGACCGAGGCGGCGGCCTCGAGGAGTTGGGCGATCCGGCGCTCGCCGCGGGCCTGGCGGCGGCGCGGCTGTTCCTTCGCCCGGTTCTCCGGCTGTTCCTTCGCCTGGTTCTCGGCGGTGTCGGGCACGAGTTTTCCCCAGTTGTCCGAGCGCGATTGACAAACGCGAGTGACCGCTCGCATTCTGGTTCCAGTGAAACGCGAGCGATGTCTCGTGTTTGCCAGTCTATGGCAGTGGTGACCCATGCTGCCTGCTCACATCGGCACGGGTCACGTCCAATCATGGTGAGGGGACACCGCACGATGACCGAAGTCAACCGCCCGCCGCGGATCGGGGGCTGGACCCGCTTCGTGACCGCCCGGCCCGGGCTGTCACTGCTCGCCGCCCTGGTGCTGACCGTGCTCGCGGTGCTGGCGGGCAGCGGGGTCGCCGGCAAGCTGGGCAGCGGCGGCTGGGAGGACCCGGACGCCGAGTCCACCTACGCCACCAAGGTCCTGGAGCGCGAGTTCCCCGGCTCCCAGCCCAATCTGCTGCTGCTCGTCGACTCCGGCCGCGCCTCCGTCGACGACCCGGCCGTCGCCGCCGCGGCCACCCGCCTCGCCGAGCGGCTGTCGGCCGAGAAGGGCGTCGTGGGCGTCGGCTCCTACTGGCAGACCAAGGCACCCGCCCTGCGCGCCGAGGACGGCCGCTCGGCGGTGATCGCCGCCCGCATCACGGGCGACGAGAAGACCATGGGCGAGACCCTCGACCGCATCGCCCCCTCCTACCGCGGCACCCAGGGCCCGCTGGAGGTCAGGATCGGCGGCATCGTGGCCGTGCGGCACGAGATGCAGACGATCATCCAGGAGGACCTCACCCGCGCCGAGATCATCGCCCTGCCGGTCACGCTCGTGCTGCTGGTGACGGTCTTCGGCAGCGCGGTCGCCGCCCTCCTGCCGCTCGGCATCGGCATCGTCGCCATCCTCGGCACCAACGCGGTCCTCGCCGCGCTCACGGAGTTCACCGACGTCTCCGTCTTCGCGATGAACCTCACGACCGCCCTGGGCCTCGGCCTCGCCATCGACTACGCCCTGTTCATCGTCCGCCGCTTCCGCGAGGAACTCTCCGGCGGCGCCGACCCGACGACCGCCATCGGCACCACCCTGCGCACGGCCGGCCGCACCGTGCTGTTCTCCGCGCTCACGGTCGCGGTCTCGCTGGCCGCGATGCTCGTCTTCCCCCAGTACTTCCTGCGCTCCTTCGCCTACGCCGGCATCGCGGTCGTCCTGCTGGCCGCGGCCGCCGCGCTGATCCTGCTCCCGGCTGCCCTGATCCTGCTGGGCCATCGGGTCGACTCCCTCGACCTGCGCCGCCTGTTCCGGGGCGGGCGGGCGAAGGAAACCGACCCCGGCATCGACCCCGGCACCGAGGCCGGCACGGCCTGGGGACGCACGGCGACCCTCGTCATGCGCCGCGCCCCCTTCTTCGCGCTGGGCACGACGGCCGTCCTCGTCCTGCTCGGACTGCCCTTCCTGGGCGTGAAGTTCGGCACCGCCGACGACCGCCAGCTGCCCTCCTCCGCCGAGTCCCACGTCGTGCAGCAGCACATCAGGGACGGCTTCCCCGGCACCCCCGGCGGCGGCCTGGAGGTCCTCGCCGAGGGCAGGGCCACGCAGGCCGAGTACGCCGCCTACCGGGAGCGCGTCGCCGCCCTCCCGGAAGTCGCGCGCGTGGACGGTCCGCTGGTGAACGGCGACTCGGCGTACTTCACGGTGCAGCCCGAGGGCGAGGCCGTCGGCGACGCCGCCCAGCGGCTGGTGGGCGACCTGCGTGCCACCGAGGCGCCCTTCGACACCAAGGTGACCGGCGCCGCCGCCGTGCTGGTCGACTCCAAGGACGCGATAGGGGGCCGGCTTCCCCTGGCGGCGGTCTTCATCACCGTGGTCACCCTGCTGCTGGTGTTCCTCCTGACCGGCAGCGTCCTGATACCGGTCCAGGCCGTCCTGCTCAACGCGCTCAGTCTGACCGCGATGTTCGGCGCCGTGGTGTGGGTCTTCCAGGACGGTCACCTCTCCGGCCTGCTCGGCTTCACCAGCCCCGGCTCCATCGAGACGACTTTGCCGGTCCTGATGTTCTGCGTGGCCTTCGGTCTCTCCATGGACTACGGCGTGTTCCTGCTCTCCCGCATCAAGGAGGAGTACGACCGCAGTGGCGACCACGAGGGGGCGGTCCGGCTGGGCCTCCAGCGCACGGGCGGTCTGATCACGGCGGCGGCGGTCATCCTGGCCGTGGTGATGGTCGCGATCGGCACCTCGCGGGTCACCAACACCAAGATGCTCGGTCTGGGCATCGCCCTCGCGGTCCTGATGGACGCGATGGTCGTCCGCAGCCTGCTGGTCCCGGCGATCATGCGCCTCACCGGCAGGGCCACCTGGTGGGCGCCGGCCCCGCTGCGCAGGTTCCACCAGCGGTTCGGCCTCAGCGAGGGAGAGCCGGCCCCGACCCCTGAACCGGACCCGGAGCCGGACGTGGTGGGCGCACGCCGCTAGAGGCTCCCGCTCGGACCACGACGGAGTCGCAGAATCGGGCCCGGCCTCGCGGAGCCGGCCCGGCGGGCCCGGCCTCGCGGAGCCGGCCCGGCGGGATCGGCTTCGCGGGCCCGGCCCGGCGGGATCGGCCTCCGCGGGGCCGGGTCTGCCTCCCCGGCCCCGGTTCTCCCGGTCCCGGCCGCCCGCGCGGGATCCGCTCGGCCGCTCACCGGCGCCGTCGCCCCCGCCCCCGCCGCCCGACCGACGGGACCGGGCATTAGCGTTCACGGTGATCTCCCCCGCGAGCGGGCGGCGGTGACCGGGACGGGTGGAAGGAGTCGCGCATGAGGGCTGTGGTGTTCGAGAGGTACGGGGAGCCGGCCGAGGTCCGGGAGGTGCCCGATCCGCGGCCCGCCGACCACGGCGTGGTGGTCCGCGTCGAGGCCACCGGCCTGTGCCGCAGCGACTGGCACGGTTGGATGGGCCACGACCCGGACATCACCCTGCCGCACGTCCCGGGCCACGAACTCGCCGGCGTCGTCGAGGAGGCCGGCGCCCGGGTCACCCGGTGGAGCCGCGGCGACCGGGTGACCGTGCCCTTCGTGTGCGGCTGCGGCAGCTGCCCGTCCTGCGCGGCGGGCGACCACCAGGTCTGCGAGCGCCAGACCCAGCCCGGCTTCACGCACTGGGGCTCCTTCGCCCAGTACGTGGCGCTGGACCACGCCGACGTGAACCTCGTCGCGATCCCCGGCGACCTGTCCTACGCCACCGCCGCCGGCCTCGGATGCCGGTTCGCCACCGCGTTCCGGGCGGTCGTGCAGCAGGGCCGGGCCGCAGCGGGGGAGTGGGTGGCCGTGCACGGCTGCGGCGGGGTCGGCCTGTCCGCGGTGATGATCGCGGCGGCCTCGGGAGCGCGGGTCATCGCCGTGGACGTCGCTCCGAAGGCCCTGGACCTGGCGCGGACGTTCGGCGCGGCCGCCTGCGTGGACGCGCGGGACACCCCGGACACCGCTGCGGCGGTCCGGGAACTGACCGGCGGCGGGGCGCACCTCTCCCTCGACGCCCTCGGCTCCCCCGCCACCTGCGCCGCCTCGGTGAACGGCCTGCGCCGCCGCGGCCGGCACGTCCAGGTCGGCCTGCTGCCCTCGGCGGACGGCACGACGCCCGTCCCCCTGGCCCGCGCCATCGCCCTGGAGCTGGAACTGCTCGGCAGCCACGGCATGGCCGCCCACACCTATCCCCCGATGCTGGAGCTGGTCCGGGCGGGCGTGCTCCGGCCCGACCTGCTGGTGACGTCCACGATCGCCCTGGACGCCGTACCGGACGCGCTGGCGGCGATGGGGACGGCGCCGGCCGCCGGGGCCACGGTCATCGAACCGTGGCGGTGAGGGCTGCCCACTCCCGGTCCAGGAGCGCCATCAGCACCTCGTCCACCCAGCCCCCGTCCCGCGGCGCGGCCTCCCGCCGTACGCCCTCCACCACGAAGCCGACCTTCTCGTAGACGTGCCGGGCGCGGGGATTGTCGCCGTACAGCTCCAGCTGGATGCGGTGCAGGCCCAGGTGCCCGAAGCCGTGGCCGACGATCAGGCGGGTCGCCTCGGTGCCCAGTCCGCGGCCCCGGCCCCGGGGACCGATCAGGGTGCGGAAGGTGCAGGTGCGGGTGTACGCGTCGTACTCGTGGAGGACCACCTCGCCGACGAGTTCGCCGGTGGCCCGGTCGGTGACGGCGAGGTCGAGGCGGTCGGGCTGCGCGGAGCGCGTGGCGTACCAGGAGCGCAGCCGCTCCAGGGTCAGTTCACCGTTCGCCGGGAAGGTGAAGCGGACGACCTCGGGGTCCCTGATGATCTCCCACATGATCTCGGCGTCCGCCGCGGTGAACGGCCGCAGCACGGTCGTCACGCCGGTGAGCCTGGGTTTGACGGAGAAGTCGCGGAGGTCCATGCACAGCAATGTGCCCCACCCGGGGGTGGGGCACGGAACGGTTTTCCGGCGGGGTGGTCGGTCCCGCACGGAACGGTCCTCCGGGCGGGTGGTCGGTCCCGCACGGCTCGGTTTCCCGGCGGGGCGGTCAGTCCCGGCGGCCCCGGTTGCCGGGCCGGGCGGCGACCCAGCTGCGGACGGTGTCGGCGTACCAGTAGGGTTTGCCGCCCTCCACGTGGTCGGGCGGGGGAAGCAGTCCGTGCTTGCGGTAGGACCGCACGGTGTCCGTCTGCACCTTGATGTGTGCCGCGATCTCCTTGTAGGACCAGAGCCTTCGGTCGGTCATGAGACGCACCTCCGTGCGCGTGCGGGCGGCGGCCGGGAGGCCGCCGGGGGGAGCCCGGCGCTGCGCTGGCGATCACCAGGCCTGTGCCCGCTCAACGACGCACGGTGACAACGAGGACGCGGTTGTCGACGGCGTGCGACGCACCACCCGCGTACACGGGACATCCGTGACGGAAGGCCGACTTTTGTGACGCAAGTGACACATGGCCCCTGGAGGGGGTGCGGGCTGTTCCGATGTGCGGCTCCGCCGCGTGGGTGCGGCCGGCCGCGCACGCACCGCGCACGCACCGCGCACGCACCGCGCACCCACCGCGCACCCACCGCGCTCGCCCGTCGGCCGGACCCGGTACCCCCCGTGGGCGGGCGCCCTCGCCCCGGAGGCCTACGCCCCGCAGGACCGCAGGAACGCCCGGGTCCGTCTGGCGATGGGCAACGGCGCGTCCGGCTCGCACGGGTACATGTCCTGCTCCACGATCGCGAACAGGTCGACGTCCAGTTTCTGCGCGGCCTCCAGCACGGGCCCCAGGGCCGGCACTCCCGAGGGCGGCTCGCACATCACCCCGCGCGCGACGGCCGGCCCGAAGGGCACCTCCTGCGCCCGCACCTGCGCGAGGATCTCCGGGTCGACCTGCTTGAGGTGCAGGTACCCGATCCGCTCCCCGTAGGTCTCGATCAGCTTGACGCTGTCGCCGCCGCAGTAGGCGTAGTGCCCGGTGTCCAGGCACAGGGACACCAGGCCTGAGTCGGTGCCGTCCAGGAACCGGACGACGTTCTCCTCGCTGTCGATGTGGGTGTCGGCGTGCGGGTGGACCACGATCTGCAGCCCGTACCGCTCCCGCACCTGCCTGCCGAGCCGCTCGGTCAGCGAGGTGAGGTTGCGCCACTGTTCGGGTGTGAGCGTGTCCGGCTCCAGCACCTCGCCGGTCTTGTCGTCCCGCCAGAAGGACGGGATGACCACCAGGTGGCGGGCCCCCATGGCCTGCGCGAGCGCCGCGTTGTCGGCGACGTGCGCCCAGGTCTTCTCCCACACGGCCTCGCCGTGGTGCAGCCCCGTGAACACCGTGCCGGCCGACACCTTCAGGCCGCGCCTGGCGGTCTCCTCGGTGAGGACGGCGGGATCGGTCGGCAGGTAGCCGTAGGGGCCGAGTTCGATCCACTCGTAGCCGGAGAGCGCGACCTCGTCGAGGAAACGCTGCCAGGGCACCTGCCGCGGGTCGTCCGGGAACCAGACGCCCCAGCTGTCGGGGGCCGAACCGACCCGGATGCGGGAAAGTGAGGGCTGAGGTGACAACGACGTCATGGCCGTCAGCGTGCGGTCTGGCCACCAGGGTGTCAAGAGCTGGTCCGAATGTCTGGACAAAATATTGACAGGGCCCGTTGTGCGGGGCTAGAAAGCCGTGGAGAGCCGACACGAAGGGAACTCGATGGCCTACGACCTGATCACCATGGGGCGGATCGGAGTGGACCTCTACCCGTTGCAGACGGGCGTGCCGCTGCCGCAGGTCACGTCCTTCGGGAAGTTCCTCGGCGGCTCCGCCACCAACGTCGCGGTCGCCGCCGCCCGCCTCGGCCGGGACACCGCGGTGATCACCCGCACCGGCGACGACCCCTTCGGCACCTACCTCCACGAGGCCCTGCGCGACTTCGGCGTCGACGACCGCTGGGTGACCCCGGTCCCCGGCCTGCCGACCCCCGTCACCTTCTGCGAGGTCTTCCCCCCGGACGACTTCCCGCTCTACTTCTACCGCCGGCCCAAGGCACCCGACCTGGAGATCGACGCCCACGACCTCGACCTCGACGCCGTCCGCGAGGCCCGCGTCTTCTGGGTCACCGGCACCGGCCTGAGCGAGGAGCCCAGCCGTACGGCGACGCTGGCCGCCCTCGCCCACCGCGCCAAGGCCGGCACCACCGTGTTCGACCTCGACTGGCGGCCCATGTTCTGGTCCGACCCGGACGCGGCCCGCCCCTTCTACGCCGAGGCCCTGAAACACACCACCGTCGCCGTGGGCAACCTGGACGAGGTGGAGGTCGCCACCGGGGTGCGCGACCCGCACGCCGCCGCCCGCGCCCTCCTCGACGCCGGAGTCGAACTCGCCGTCGTCAAGCAGGGCCCCAAGGGTGTCCTGGCCGTCAACAGCGCGGGCGAGCGTGCCGAGGTCCCGCCGCTCCCCGTGCACGTCCTCAACGGCCTCGGGGCCGGCGACGCCTTCGGCGGCTCCCTCTGCCACGGCCTGCTCGCGGGCTGGGACCTGGAGAAGACCATGCGCCACGCCAACGCCGCCGGCGCCATCGTCGCCTCCCGTCTGGAGTGTTCCTCCGCCATGCCGACGCCCGCCGAGATCGAGGAAGCGCTCGCCGCCGGAGCGGTGCTGTGAGCGCGGACCGCGGAGGAGCGACCCCGCCGCCGGACACCGGCCCGGCGGCCACGGCCACGGCCACGACCGTTCCCGTCCCCGCTCCGGTTCCCGCTCCCGCCCCCGCGGCCGTCGACGTCTCCGAACTGGTCCGCCTGCGCACCCACCGCCCCGAGGCCGTCGCCGAGGCCGCCGCCCGCCGCACCCGCCGCCCCCTCGTCGACGCGACCGGCCGGCTGATGATCGTCGCCGCCGATCACCCGGCCCGCGGCGCCCTCGGCGTCGGCGACCGCAAGCTGGCCATGGCCAACCGCGCCGACCTGCTGGAACGCCTCTGCCTGGCGCTCGGCAGACCCGGCGTGGACGGCGTCCTCGCCACCGCCGACATCCTCGACGACCTGCTCCTCCTCGGCGCCCTCGACGGCAAGGTCGTCATGGGCTCGATGAACCGCGGCGGCCTCCAGGGCGCCCGCTTCGAACTCGACGACCGCTTCACCGGCCACCGCGCCGAGGACATCGAGCGGCTCGGATTCGACGCGGGCAAGCTGCTCCTGCGCATCGACTACGACGACCCGGGCTCGCTCACCACCCTGGAGTCCACCGCCCGTGCGATCGACGACATGGCGGCCCGCCGACTGCCCCTCTTCGTCGAGCCGTTCATCAGCCGGCGCGCCCCGGACGGAAAGCTGGCCAACGACCTCTCCGCCGAGGCCGTCACCAAGTCGATCGCCATCGCCTCCGGCCTGGGCGGCACCTCCGCCTACACCTGGCTGAAGGTCCCGGTCACCGACAACCCCGACGACATGGCCGAGGTCATGGCGACCTCCACGCTCCCCGCCGTCCTGCTGGGCGGCGAGGTGGGCGACGACCAGGACGGCGCGTACGAGAAGTGGCGCGGGGCGCTGCGGCTCCCCACCGTCCGGGGCCTGGTGGTCGGCCGTTCGCTGCTGTACCCGGCGGACGGCGATGTGGCCGCCGCCGTGGACACCGCCGTAGGACTGCTGTGAGGGCCGCGTGGGCCGCGTGGGCCGCGAGCGCCGGGGGGAACCCGGGGGCCGCGTGGTCGGCGTGGTCGGCGAGTTTCGCGGGGAACACGAGGACGGCGAGGAGTGTGAGGGGCGCGTGAACAGTGAGGGCCGTATGAACGACGGGTTGTACATTCCGCACGGCAGCACCGCCGACCCGCGGCACGTGCTCGACATCGGCCCCGAGCGGGCCGGCTGGACGCACAGCAGTCTGCGGATCGTCGAGCTGCCGCCGGGCGGCACCCACGACTTCACCACCGGCGACAGCGAGTGGATCGTGCTTCCGCTGGACGGCGGATGTACCGTGCGCACAGCCGACGAAGAGTTCCAACTCCTGGGCAGGGAAAGCGTGTTCGCGTCGGTCACCGACTTCGCGTACGTTCCCCGCGACGCCCGGGTCCAGATCGCCTCCGGCGCGGGAGGCCGCTTCGCCCTGGCAGGAGCGAAGTGCGAGCGCCAACTCCCCGCCCGCTACGGCCCCGCGCCGGAGGTCCCCGTCGAGGAGCGCGGCAGCGGCAACTGCGCCCGCCTGGTGCGCAACTTCGCCTCCGCCGACGCCTTCGACTGCGACCGGCTGATCGCCGTCGAGGTCGTCACCCCCGGCGGCAACTGGTCCTCGTACCCGCCGCACAAGCACGACGAGCACCGGCCGGGCGAGGAGTCGGAGCTGGAGGAGATCTACTACTTCGAGATCGACGGCCCCGACGGCTTCGGCTACCAGCGGGTGTCCCCCTCGCGCGAGGGCGGCTCCGACGTCCTCGCCGAGGTCCGCTCCGGCGACGCCGTCCTGGTGCCCGACGGCTGGCACGGCCCGTCGATCGCCCAGCCCGGCCACGCCATGTACTACCTCAACGTCATGGCCGGACCCGGCGAGACCCGCGAGTGGCGGATCTGCTTCCACCCGGCCCACACCGCGACCACAGGGGGTTACCGATGACCACCAGGCTCACCGTGGCCCAGGCACTGGTGCGCTTCCTCGCCGCCCAGTACACCGAGCGCGACGGCGTACGGCGGCGGCTGATCGGCGCGACCTGGGGCATCTTCGGCCACGGGAACGTCGCCGGTCTCGGCCAGGCGCTCGTCGAGTACGCCGACGAGATGCCCTACCACCAGGGCCGCAACGAGCAGTCCATGGTGCACGCGGCGGTCGGCTACGCCCGCCAGTCCAACCGCCTCTCCACGCACGCGGTGACCACCTCCATCGGCCCCGGCGCGACCAACCTGGTCACCGGAGCCGCCCTGGCGACCATCAACCACCTCCCCGTCCTCCTCCTCCCCGGCGACACCTTCGCGACCCGCGTCGCCGACCCCGTCCTCCAGCAGCTCGAGGTCCCCTACGCGGGCGACGTGTCGGTCAACGACGCGCTGCGCCCGGTGTCGAGGTACTTCGACCGCGTCACCCGCCCCGAGGCCCTGATCCCGGCCGCCCTCCAGGCGATGCGGGTGCTGACGGACCCGGTGGAGACGGGCGCGGTCACCCTCGCGCTGCCCCAGGACGTCCAGGCCGAGGCCCACGACTGGCCCGACGAGTTCTTCGCCGAACGCGTCTGGGCCGTACGGCGTCCGGGCGCCGACCCCGGCGAACTCGCCGAGGCGGTCACCACGATCCGCGCGGCGAAGCGGCCCCTGATCGTCGCGGGCGGCGGCGTCCACCACAGCCGCGCCGAGGAGGCCCTCGCCGAGTTCGCCGCCGCCACCGGCATCCCGGTCGCCTCCACCCAGGCCGGCAAGGGCTCGCTGCGCCACGACCACCCCCAGGACGTCGGCGGCGTCGGCCACACCGGCACCGCGACGGCGGACGAACTGGCCCGCACCGCCGACCTGGTGATCGGCGTCGGCACCCGCTGGACCGACTTCACCACGGCCTCGAGCACCCTCTTCGGCCACCCCGGCGTCCGCTTCCTCAACCTGAACATCGCGCCCTACGACGGCCACAAGCTGGCCGGGCTGCCGCTCGTCGCGGACGCCCGCAGCGGTCTCCAGGAGCTGACCGAGGCCCTCGGCATGCACGGCCACCGCGTCGCGGACGCGTACGCCGCCGAGTACGGCGAGGACAAGGAGCGCTGGGAGCAGCGCGTCGACGCCTGCTACGAGGCCGAGGAGCCCGACGTACGCCCGACGCAGCCGCAGGTGCTCGGCGCGCTGGACGCGATCGTCGACGAGTCGGACGTGATCATCAACGCGGCCGGCTCGCTCCCCGGCGACCTGCACAAGCTGTGGCGGACCCGCTCCCGCGACCAGTACCACCTGGAGTACGGCTACTCCTGCATGGGTTACGAGATCCCTGCCGCGATCGGCGTGAAGCTCGCCGCGCCCGACCGGCCGGTGTGGGCGCTGGTCGGCGACGGCACCTACCTGATGATGCCGACGGAGATCGTCACGGCCGTCCAGGAGGGGATCGCGATCAAGATCCTGCTCGTGCAGAACCACGGCTACGCCTCCATCGGCGGTCTGTCGGAGGAGACCGGCGGTGAGCGCTACGGCACCGCCTACCGCTACCGGGCCGACGACGGGACGTTCACCGGCGCCCCGCTCCCCGTCGACCTCGCCGCCAACGTGGCCAGCCTCGGCATGCGCGTCCTGCGCGCGAAGACCGTCCACGACCTGCGCGAGGCCCTCGCCGAGGCGCGCGCCGCCGACACTCCCACTTGTGTCTACGTCGAGACCCGAACGGCAGACACAGTGTCGGGCGCGCCTCCGGCGCAGGCCTGGTGGGATGTACCCGTGGCCGAGACCGCGACCCGAGCGTCCGCGGTGAAGGCCCGTGAGCTGTACGAACGGCACGTCTCGACCCGACGCCGCCATCTGTGAAGGAGTACTCGGTCATGACGAAGATCGTCAACCACTGGATCGGCGGCAAGTCCGTCGAAGGCGCGTCGGGTACGTACGGGCCGGTCACCGACCCGGCGACCGGCGCGGTCACCACCAAGGTCGCGTTCGCGACCGTCGACGAGGTCGACGCCGCCGTGGCCGCCGCCAAGGACGCCTACGCCACCTGGGGCCAGTCCTCGCTGGCCAGGCGGACGGAGATCCTCTTCCGCTTCCGCGCCCTGCTCGACGCCAACCGCGACGCGATCGCCGAGCTGATCACCGCCGAGCACGGCAAGGTGCACTCCGACGCGCTCGGCGAGGTCGCCCGCGGTCTGGAGATCGTCGACCTGGCCTGCGGCATCAGCGTCCAGCTGAAGGGCGAGCTGTCCACGCAGGTCGCCAGCCGCGTGGACGTGTCGTCGATCCGGCAGCCGCTGGGCGTCGTCGCCGGCATCACGCCGTTCAACTTCCCGGCCATGGTGCCGATGTGGATGTTCCCGATCGCCATCGCGTGCGGCAACACCTTCGTGCTGAAGCCGAGCGAGAAGGACCCGTCGGCGTCCCTGAAGCTCGCCGAGCTGCTCGCGGAGGCCGGCCTGCCGGACGGCGTCTTCAACGTCGTCCACGGTGACAAGGTCGCCGTGGACCGGCTCCTGGAGCACCCGGACGTCAAGGCCGTCTCCTTCGTCGGCTCGACCCCGATCGCCCGCTACATCCACACCACGGCCTCGGCCAACCACAAGCGCGTCCAGGCCCTGGGCGGCGCCAAGAACCACATGCTGGTCCTCCCGGACGCCGACCTGGACGCGGCGGCGGACGCGGCGGTCAGCGCGGCCTACGGCTCGGCCGGCGAGCGCTGCATGGCCATCTCGGCCGTGGTCGCGGTCGGCGCGGTCGGCGACGAGCTGGTGGCGAAGATCCGCGAGCGTGCCGAGAAGATCAAGATCGGTCCCGGCAACGACCCGGCCTCCGAGATGGGCCCGCTCATCACCAAGGCCCACCGCGACAAGGTGGCGTCGTACGTCGAGGGCGCGGCCGCCGAGGGGGCCGAGGTCGTCCTGGACGGCACCGGCCACACCGTCGAGGGCTTCGAGGACGGCCACTGGATCGGCATCTCGCTGCTCGACAAGGTGCCGACCACCGCGAAGGCCTACCAGGACGAGATCTTCGGCCCCGTCCTGTGCGTCCTGCGCGTGGACACCTACGACGAGGGCGTGGCGCTGATCAACGCGTCGCCCTTCGGCAACGGCACCGCGATCTTCACCCGCGACGGCGGCGCCGCCCGCCGCTTCCAGCTGGAGATCGAGGCCGGCATGGTCGGCGTGAACGTCCCGATCCCGGTCCCCGTCGGCTACCACAGCTTCGGCGGCTGGAAGGACTCCCTCTTCGGCGACCACCACATCTACGGCAACGACGGCACGCACTTCTACACCCGCGGCAAGGTCGTCACCACCCGCTGGCCGGACCCGGCCGACGCCCCGGCCGGCGTCGACCTGGGCTTCCCGCGCAACCACTGACAGGGTCCAGCGGTACGGTGCCCCGCCTCCCCCCTCGGGGAGGCGGGGCACCGTCGTGTCGCCGGGCGACGGCGCCGGCCTCCCGGAGACCGCGGGGCGCCCCCGTCGGCACGTCCGGATAGCGGACGGCAGCACGTTTTTTCGCCACCTCCCCTACGGTTCCCGTACGGCCCACCACCCCTTCGGGGCCTGCCCGTCAATGCGGAATACCTCCACCAACTCGCTTGCGATCAACGGATTCCGTAGATGAACACCTATTGACGCAGCGGTTTTCGTCGGGGTTCCATGCAGCGCCGGGAGCGGCCACAACGAGTACCACCCCAGCCGCCGGAGGCGATAGCGCTCCCGACCGAACCTCGCCGCACCAGTCGATCGGAACTCCATGACCGACACGCTCCGCCCCGCCCAGGCCGCCGCCGACGGAACCGCCGTCCCCGACGCCCAGGACGGTCCCCAGAAGCTCAAGCGTTCCATCGGAGTGGTCGGCGGCACCCTGCTGACCCTGTCCTGCGTGACCCCCGCGTCCACCCTGTTCGTCGTCGTGCCCGACCTGTTCGGCTCGCTCGGCACCGCGACCGCCCTCACGATCGCGATCGGCTCCCTCCTCTGTATCGCGGTGGCGTTCTGTTACTCGGAACTGGGCACGCTCATCCCCAGCGCGGGCGGCGAGTACGCGATGGTCTCCACCATGGCCGGGCGGCTGGCGGGCTGGCTGGTGTTCGTCCTCTCCCTCCTGGTCGTGATGATCGTCCCGCCGGTGATCGCCATGGGCACGGCCGACTACCTGGCCCCCGTCGTCCACCTCGACCCCTCGCTGGCCGGCGCCGCCGTGATGCTGCTCGCCACCCTCGCGGGCCTGCTCGACCTGCGCGCCAACGCCTGGATCACCGGCGTCTTCCTGGTCCTCGAGGTCATCGCGGCGGCCGTGGTCGCGGTGCTGGGCTTCGCGCACGGCGAGCGCGGCGCGGGCAGCCTGGTCTCCCTGGAGGTCGCGGGCGCGGACGGCCACGCCGACACCGTGACGGCCATGCTGATCGTCTCCGGCCTCGCCATCGCCCTCTTCGTCACCCAGGGCTTCTCCACCGCCGTCTACCTGTCCGAGGAACTGGAGAACCCGCGCCGCAACGTCGCCCGCACGGTCCTGGCCACCCTCGCCATCTCCACCGTGATCATCCTGGTCCCGGTCGTCGGCATCACCCTCGGCGCCTCCGACCTCACCGAGCTGACCGGCGGCGACATCGGCGCCATGGTGACCGCCTGGTCCAACTCCGCCGTCGGCACCTTCGTCAGCCTCTGCGTGGCCCTCGCCATCGTGAACGCCGGCATCGTCATGGTCATCCAGAACTCCCGCGTCCTGTTCGCCTCCGCCCGCGACAAGGCCTGGCCGCAGCCGGTCAACACCCTCTTCGCCAAGCTCGGCCGCTTCGGCTCCCCGTGGGTGGCCACCCTCGCCGTCGGCGTCCCCGGCGCCCTGCTCTGCTTCGTCGACCTGGACACCCTGTACGGCGTCACCGGCGTCTCCGTGACCGGCATGTACCTGCTCGTCGCGGTCGCCGCACTGCTCTCCCGCCG
This sequence comes from Streptomyces sp. NPDC088766, assembly GCF_044750845.1. Lineage (NCBI taxonomy): Bacteria > Bacillati > Actinomycetota > Actinomycetes > Kitasatosporales > Streptomycetaceae > Streptomyces > Streptomyces sp. NPDC088766. The sequence goes on from NZ_JBIVKQ010000007.1 coordinate 180,821, forward strand.
CGGCCACCACCGCCACACGCACGCCTGGCGCATGCCCCTGTGGCCGGTCGTCCCGGCCCTCCTGATCGTGGTCCTCGCCTACATCCTGACCCAGCAGGAGACCGTCTACCTCCTGTGGACCGGCGGCATCACCGTCGCGGCCAGCCTCTACTGGGCGTTCTACCTCCGGCCCCGTCCCGACACCCGCTGGCTGGTGTCGGTCCCGGACGACGCGCGGGACTGACCCGTACCGCGCCTGGTGTACGCCGGCACCCCGCCGTACACCCACGGGAGGTCGCGGAGTTCGGTCTCCGGTCGACAACTCCCCGACAGTTTCACCCCGTACCGTTGACGCATGGATCTTCGACTGCGCGGACTGCGGCGGCCGCGGCGGATCATCGCCGCCGCGGCCGCCGTCGCCGTGCTCGCCGCCGGCGGCACCTGGACGGCCGTGGCCTCGGACGACGCGCCCCCCGTGCACCGCGCCGACCAGGTCATGGCCGTGAACGGCGTGCGCCTGGACACCTCCTGGTTCACCTCCGGCGGCTCCGGCCGCCGCCCCGCCGTCCTGCTCGGACACGGCTTCGGCGGCAGCAAGGAGGACGTCCGCGAGCAGGCGGAGGACCTGGCCGCCGACGGCTACGCGGTACTGACCTGGTCCGCACGCGGCTTCGGCCGATCCACCGGGAAGATCGGACTGAACGACCCCGAGGGCGAGGTCGCCGACGTCTCCCGGCTGATCGACTGGGTGGCGAAGCAGCCCCAGGTCCGGCTCGACAAGGCCGGCGACCCGCGCGTGGGCCTGGCCGGCGCCTCCTACGGCGGCGCGATCGCCCTGCTGGCCGCCGGGCACGACGACCGCGTCGACGCCATCGCCCCCGCGATCACCTACTGGAACCTCGCCGACGCCCTGTTCCCCGACGGCGTGTTCAAGAAGCTGTGGACCGGCGTCTTCTTCAACAGCGGCGGCGGCTGCGCCAAGTTCGAGCCCGCGCTGTGCGCGATGTACGAGCGGGTCGCCGAGTCCGGCACCCCCGACGCCGCCGCCCGCGCACTCCTCGAGGAGCGCTCCCCGTCCGCCGTCGGCGACCGCGTCAAGGCACCCACCCTGCTGCTCCAGGGACAGACCGACTCCCTCTTCACCCTCGCCCAGTCCGACGCGGCCGCCAAGGCGATCCGCGCCAACGGCGCCCCCGTCGACGTCGACTGGATCGCGGGCGGCCACGACGGCGGCGACCCGGAGGCGAGCCGTGTCCAGGCCCGCGTCACCTCCTGGTTCGACCGCTACCTCAAGGGCGACGAGGGCACCGACACCGGCCCCGCCTTCCGGATCACCCGCACCGGAGGCGTCGACTCCACCGACGGCGCCGCCCTCCTGCGCGGCGCGAGCGACGACACCTACCCCGGCCTCACCGGCGGCGCCCGCCCGATCGCCCTCACCGGCCGCGAGCAGTCCTTCGCCAACCCGCCCGGCGCCAGCCCGCCCGCCGTCTCCGCCCTGCCGGGACTCGGCGGCGGCGGCCTCTCCCAGCTGTCCTCCCTCGGCGTCGGCGTCTCCCTCGACTTCCCCGGCCAGTTCGCCGCCTTCACCTCCGCCCCCCTCACCGCGGACCTGCGCGTCACCGGCTCCCCGACGGCCACCGTCCACGTCAGATCGACCAGCGAGGACGCCGTCCTGTTCGGCAAGGTCTACGACGTCGGCCCGGACGGCCGCGGGCAGGTGCTGCCCTCCCAGCTGGTCGCCCCGATCCGCGTCGAGGGCGCCAAGGCCGGCAAGGACGTGACGCTCACCCTCCCGGCCATCGACCACGAGGTCGACAAGGGCCACCGCCTGCGCCTGGTCCTGGCCTCCACCGACCTCGGTTACGCCTCTCCGGCCGCCCCGGCGACGTACACCGTCTCCCTGAGGGGCGACCTGAAGGTGCCCACCGCCGCCGGCGTGCGCACCGCGGCCGCCCCGCTGCCGTCCTGGGTGTGGTGGCTGCCCCTCGCGGGCGCGGGCCTCGCCCTGGCCCTGCTGGTCACGGGCCGCCGCCGCACCGCGACCCCGGCCCCCGACCCGGAGCTGGCCGACGTCCCGCTCCAGATCACCGACCTGAGCAAGAAGTACGCGGGCGGCGACCGCTACAGCGTCCGCGACCTCTCCTTCCGCGTCGAGAAGGGCCAGGTCCTCGGCCTGCTCGGCCCCAACGGCGCCGGCAAGACGACCACCCTGCGCATGCTGATGGGCCTCATCAAGCCGGACGGCGGCGAGATCCGCGTCTTCGGCCACGCCATCCGCCCCGGCGCCCCCGTCCTCTCCCGTGTCGGCGCCTTCGTCGAGGGCGCCGGCTTCCTCCCGCACCTGTCCGGCCGGCAGAACCTGGAGCTGTACTGGCAGGCCACCGGCCGTCCGGCCGAGGACGCCCACCTGGACGAGGCCCTGGAGATCGCCGGCCTCGGCGACGCCCTGGCCCGCGCCGTGCGCACCTACTCGCAGGGCATGCGCCAGCGCCTCGCCATCGCCCAGGCCATGCTCGGCCTGCCCGACCTGCTCATCCTCGACGAACCGACCAACGGTCTCGACCCGCCCCAGATCCGCGAGATGCGCGAGGTGATGATCCGGTACGCCGCCGCCGGCCGCACGGTGATCGTCTCCAGCCACCTGCTGGCTGAGGTCGAGCAGACCTGCACGCACCTCGTGGTCATGGACCGCGGCCGGCTCGTCCAGGCGGGCCCGGTCGGCGTGATCGTCGGCTCCGGCGACACCCTCCTCGTCGGCACCGCCCACCCCGTGGAGGAACCGGTCGCGGAGAAGGTGGCCGCGCTGCCCGGCGTCGCCTCTGCCGTCCGCACCGACGACGGACTCCTCGTCCGCCTCGACGCCGACGGCAGCCCCCAGCGCCTGGTCGCCGAACTGGTGCGGCTCGACGTGCCCGTCCGGTCGGTCGGCCCGCACCGCCGTCTGGAAGACGCCTTCCTCACCCTGATCGGAGGCTCCGCATGAGCACGACGACCGAGCCGGACCGGCACACCGGACCCACCGTGCCCGTCGCGACCGCCACCGCCACCGCCACCGCCTCCGGCTACCGCGCCGCGCGCACCCTGCCGCTGCGCGTCGAACTGGCCCGCCAGCTCAAGCGCCGCCGCACCCTGGTCATGGGCGCCGTCCTCGCCGCCCTGCCGTTCGTCCTGGCCGTCGCCTTCGCGATCGGCGGCGAACCCGGCCGGGGCGGCGACCGGGTCAACCTGATGGACACGGCCACCGCGTCCGGCGCCAACTTCGCCGCGGTCAACCTGTTCGTCTCCGCGGGCTTCCTGCTGGTCATCCCCGTGGCCCTGTTCTGCGGCGACACCGTGGCCTCGGAGGCCGGCTGGTCCTCCCTGCGCTACCTCCTCGCCGCCCCCGTCCCGCGCGCCCGCCTGCTGTGGTCCAAGCTCGTCGTCGGACTCGGCCTCAGCCTGGCCGCAATGGTCCTGCTGCCGCTGGTCGCCCTCGCCGTCGGCACCGCCGCCTACGGCTGGGGACCCCTGGCGATCCCCACCGGCGGCGCCCTCGACGCGGGTACCGCCGCCCAGCGGCTCGTGGTGATCGTCGGATACGTCTTCGTGTCCCAGCTGGTCACCGCCGGGCTCGCGTTCTGGCTGTCGACGAGGACCGACGCCCCGCTCGGCGCGGTCGGCGGCGCGGTCGGCCTGACCATCGTCGGCAACGTCCTCGACGCCGTCACCGCCCTCGGCGACTGGCGCGACTTCCTGCCCGCGCACTGGCAGTTCGCGTGGGCCGACGCCATCCAGCCCACCCCCGAGTACGCGGGCATGATCCAGGGCACCGTCGTCTCGGTCACGTACGCGCTCGTCCTGTTCGCCCTGGCCTTCCGCGGCTTCGCCCGCAAGGACATCGTCTCGTAGACATCCGGAAGATCACCCACCGGTCTCGACGGCTGCCCGTCGTGCCCTCTTCGAGACCCATCCGCAACACCCCGTGCCGCACGTTCGGGCCCCCGGTGCCGTCACCGTCATGTACGTCGACGTCAACGACCACAGGGGGCACCGCGCATGGAGACGACCCACCGCATCCGAGGACTGCTCGCCGGCACGGCCGCCGCACTGCTGCTGCTCACCGGCTGCGGCGCCGGCGGCCCGCACGGCAGCGCCGACGGCACCGAGCACGGCAAGGGCCTCCCCGCCCCCGCCGACGGCGACACCGCCCCGCGGGACCGGGAGCGGGAACCCGCCCGGGACCACCTCTCGACCTTCGCCCTGGACGTCGACACCGCCTCCTACGGCTACGCCCGCCGCGCCCTCGCCGACGGCGACCGCCCCGACCCGTCGACGATCCGCCCCGAGGAGTTCGTCAACAGCTTCCGCCAGGACTACGAACGCCCGGACGGCAACGGCTTCTCGGTCACCGTCGACGGCGCCCGCACCGGCGAGGACTGGTCCCTCCTGCGCGTCGGCCTCGCCACCCGCGCCACGACCGCCACCGGCGACCGTCCGCCCGCCGCCCTCACCTTCGTGATCGACGTCTCCGGCTCGATGGCCGAACCCGGACGCCTCGACCTCGCCAAGACCTCCCTCGGCACGATGACCGACCGGCTGCGCGACGACGACTCCGTCGCCCTCGTCACCTTCAGCGGCGAGGCCGAGACCGTGCTGCCGATGACCCGCCTCGGCGACCGCCGCGGCCGTGTCCACGACGCCGTCGACAGCCTGGAGCCGACCGACTCCACCAACCTCGGCGCCGGCGTCGAGACCGGCTACGCCACCGCCGTCGAGGGCCTGCGCGAGGGCGCCACCAACCGTGTCGTCCTCGTCTCCGACGCCCTCGCCAACACCGGTGACACCGACGCCGACACCATCCTGGAACGCGTCGCGGGCGCCCGCCGCGACCACGGCATCACCCTCTTCGGCGTCGGCGTCGGCAGCGACTACGGCGACGCCCTGATGGAACGCCTCGCCGACCGGGGCGACGGCCACACCACCTACGTCTCGGACGACGCCGACGCCGAGAAGGTCTTCTGCGAGGAACTCCCGCAGCATGTCGACCTGACCGCCCGCGACGCCAAGGCCCAGGTCGCCTTCGACCCGCACACGGTCGAGGAGTTCCGCCTCGTCGGCTACGACGACCGACGGGTCGCCGACGACGACTTCCGCGACGACGGCGTCGACGGCGGCGAGGTCGGCCCCGGCCACACGGTCACCGCGCTGTACGCCGTCCGCACCCGGCCCGGTGCCGAGGGCCACCTCGCCACGGCCACCGTCCGCTGGCTCGACCCCGCCACCCGCACCCCGCACGAGGCCTCGGGCCAGGTGGAGACCGGTGCCCTGCACCAGGACCTGCCGAGCGCCCCCGCCCGTTTCCAGGTCGCGGCCACCGCCGCCTACTTCGCCGACGCCCTGCGCGCCGGCGACGACCGCTTCGGCACCCTGCCCGGCGCCCCGTCCCTCACCGAACTCGGCAAGACGGCCCGCACCCTGGCGAAGCGGACCGAGGACCCGGAGGTCGGCCGCCTCGCCGACACGATCGACCTGGCCCGCCGGGACGTCGGCCGGTAGGACGCCGGCCGCGTCCGACGGCTTCGACGAGTCCCGCGAGCCGGACCGGCGGACGACGAAACGGCGGGCACCGGAAGAACCGGTGCCCGCCGCCCGCGGTAGGCCGGACTCAGCGGTTGCCCGCGCCGTTGCCCGACAGGGCCGAGATGTCGTCCAGGATGTGCGACAGCGGTTCGTCGCCCTTGGCCTGGGTGGAGTTCTCGACGCACTGCTGGTTCTGCGGGGCCGACAGGATCGGGATGTCCTGGACGGCGATCGGGACGAGGCCGACGAGCGAGCCCACGTTGGCCTTGACCGGCAGGCCGACACAGGGCTTGTTCAGCGAACCCTGGACCAGCGAGAGCTGCGGGCTCATGTCGCCGAACGTGGCCGAGTTGCCGAACTCCTGGCTGGCGCCGTTGCCGCTGGCGGAAGTGGTGCCGCTGTCGTCGCCGATGGCCAGGGCCTGCGGTGCGGACGCGATCGCGACGCCGGCCACGGAGGCGGCGACGGCCGCGGTTGCCCACAGCTTCTTCATGGTTGTTTCCCTTCGAAAAAAAGCGGACTCCGGGGGAGGAGGCGCATGATCATTAACGTTTTCCGGTGGTACGGGGTTGCGCGCTTTGCCCCGATTGGCGCAGTGCACCGCGGATCTGATCCGCGCGCCCATCGCCGGCAGGCGTACGCGCCCCGGGCACGGGTGTCACGGTGCCGAGGATGTCCGGTGGTCCCTTCGGCTCGGGCCGAGTGCCGTTCCCGCACGGGCCGAGCAGCGGGCCGCCGGTGATCCGGCGGCCCGTCGGCGGGGCGGAGAAAGCGCCCGGGTCGGAGAAGGGACCCGTTCACCTCGTCCGCACTCAGTTGTTCGCGGCGCCGTTGCCTGCGAGCACCGAGATGTCGTCCAGGATGTGCGACAGCGGCTCGTCGCCCTTGGCCTGGGTGCTGTTCTCGACGCACTGCTGGTTCTGCGGGGCCGACAGGATCGGGATGTCCTGGACGGCGATCGGGACGAGGCCGATGAGTGAACCGACGTTGGCCTTGGCCGGCAGGCCGATGCAGGGCTTGTTGAGGGAGCCCTGGATGAGCGCCATCTGGGGGCTCATGTTGCCGTAGGTGGCCGAGTTGCCGAACTCCTGGCGGGCGCCGTTGCCGCTGGCGGAGGTCGTACCGCTGTCGTTGCCGATCGCGAGGGCCGGGGCGGCTGCAGCAGCGGAGACGCCGACGACGGAGGCGGCGACCGCGGCCGTGGCGAGAACCTTCTTGATCACTTGCTAGTCCCTTCTGAGATACCCCGTGCTCCGGAGTGTTCTGATCAACTGCCTCGACCCCGTTTGGTTCCTCTCCTTCACTCCGATGGCCTATGGCCGGGCAGGCCGACTAACGGAAAAGAGTCGGGGTCCTCTCCGGGCCGCGTCATGCGTCGGTGAAACCGATCGGGTGACGAGCCGCAACCAAAATCGGCGCACCGGGTTGAGTGGGGGCAGGCAGATCGTCCTGGCCGGGAGCCAGGGCAGGGAAAGGAAAAGCGAAATGCTGAAGAAGGCAATGGCCGCGGCGGCGGTCGCCGTTTCCGTCGTCGGTGTCTCGGCGGCGGCCGCCCCCCAGGCGCTTGCCATCGGGGACGACAGCGGTACCACCTCCGCCAGCGGCAACGGCGCGCGCGAGGCGTTCGGCAACTCGGTGACCAAGGGCGACATGAGCCCGCAGGCCACGCTGGTCCAGGGCTCCGTCAACAAGCTGTGCGCGGGCGTCCCGGTCAAGGCGAACGTGGGGCCGCTGCTGGGGGTCCTGGTGCCGGTCGCCGTCCAGGACGTCCCGGTCCTGTCGGCCCCGCAGAACCAGCAGTGCGCCGAGAACTCCACCCAGGCCAAGGGCGACGAGCCGCTGTCGCACATCCTGGACGACATCTCGGCCCTGTCGGGCAACGGCGTGGGCAACGACTGACGGTCCGCCGCACTCTCGTCCGCCGGACGGCCCGAGCGTTTCGCGCGGGCCGTCCGGCGTCCTTTTGGCCGCGTCCCGTCATTCCTCCCTACCCTCGCTCCGGGAGGCGATTCCTCCCACTGGTCCCAACGGGTTGTTCTTACGAGGGCGTTCGAGTGAATTGACCGGCGCCACGCGTTCGTCGGTTTCCTCCGGCGGCTATCTCTCGTTTGCAACCTTGCAGGTCATGGTGCGAGCCGTTCCGGCTGTGCTCGCTCGGTTCTTCCGACCGTCATCGAGGCATGACCGCAGAGAAGGGAAAGTCATGAAGAAGAGCGCTGCTGTCGTCGCGGGTCTGGTCCTGGCCCTGGGTGGGGCCGCTGCTCCGGCCTTTGCCGACTCCGGTGCCAACGGAGCTGCCGTCGGTTCCCCGGGTGTCCTCTCGGGCAACGTGGTGCAGGTTCCGATCCACATTCCCGTCAACGTGTGCGGCAACACGATCAACGTCCTCGCGCTGCTGAACCCGTCGGCCGGCAACGTCTGCGTCAACGACTGACGACGCCGTCACACCAGCCGCACGGCTGGGTCAAGGCCGGCCTTGGACAACCGCTCCACGTTCAGGGCCGGCTTTCCCACTTCTTCGAAGAAGGACCACGAGATTGCGACAGACCCTGAGCAGGGGAATGGTCGCGGCCGCCGCTGCGACGAGCATCCTGTCCCTGTACGCCGGTTCCGCCCTCGCCGACTCACACACGGACGGCGCGGCCGGGAACGCGCCCGGAGCCGTGTCGGGCAACGGAGCCGCGGCTCCGCCGACCGTCCCGGCGAACGCCTGCGGCGACTCGGCCGACATCGCCGCCGCCCTGAATCCCGTCTTCGCCGACTCCTGTGCGAACACCTCCGGCACGCACGGGCAGGACCACTCCCACGAGGCACCGCCGCACGGCGAGGAGGAGCCCGGCCACGACGGCTCCGACTCCGGCTCCGGTGGTGGTGAGCGCGCCCACGGTGACTCCCCGTCCGGTGAGGACGAGTCCGGTTACGGCGACTCCCCGTCCGGTAAGGACGAGTCTGGTTACGGTGACTCCCCGTCCGGTGAGGACGAGTCCGGTTACGGCGACTCCCCGTCCGGCAAGGACGAGTCTGGTTACGGCGACTCCGGCTCCGGTGGTGGCGAGCGCGGCCAGGGTGACTCCCCGTCCGGCATGGACGAGTCCGGTTACGGCGACCCCCAGTCCGGCGAGGAAAAGTCCGGTTACGGCGACCCCCAGTCCGGCAAGGACAAGCCCGGTCACGGGGACTCCCAGTCCGGCAAGGACGAGTCCGGTTACGGCGACTCCGATTCCGGTGGTGGCGAGCCCGGCTACGGCGACAGCCCCGAGGAGGACTGCGGCGGTTACGGTGACACATGCGGCGGTGAGACGACCCCGCCCCCCGGCGGTGAGACGACTCCTCCGCCCGGTGGTCACACGTCTCCGCCTCCGGGCGGGCACACGACCCCGCCCCCCGGTGGCCACACCCCGCCCCCGCCCGGCGGTCACTCCACCCCGCCTCCGCATCACGGTGAGCACCCGTCCCCGCCTCCGCCCGGCGGGAACCGGCCGGAGCTGCCGCAGACCGGCAGCGGGGCGCTGCTCGCCGCCTCGGGGGTCAGCGCCGCGCTGATCACCGCGGGCGCCCTGCTGTACCGACGAGGCCGCGCCGCCTTCCGTCGCTGACGGCGACGAGCGCCGGACGCCTCGCACGCGCCCGGTGCTCGTGCCGGTCCTCAGAGCCGCAGGACGTCCGGCGCGCCCTGTCGTGTCAGCCCGCCGGGCGCCGGAACCGCGCCGCTGCCCGGCACTCCGCCCCGCAGCGGGCGGCGCACCCCGCGCACGAGGCTCCCCGCCGTGAAGGGAGCGACCGCGCGGGCCACGAAGACCTGCCCGCACCGGGCGAACACCGACGCCCACGACTCGGACTTCGGGTACCTGCCGGCGGGCACGGGGGCGCGCCAGGAGGCCGTCGGCCGGCCGAAGACCCGCGGGCCGAGCACGGTGGCCGCGGCAGGGGACGCGACCGACAGGCCGTACGGGCCGGCCCCCACCACCAGCGGGTCGTGCATCAGCGGCTGCCCGCTCTCTCGTCGTCGGCCGGGTCGGCCGCGGTCGGAACGGCCGGAACGGCCGACGCGTGGGGTGCGTGCGGTACCTCGGGCAATCCGGTCAGGGACGACGGGGGCGGCGGGCCCTGGCGGACCACGCGGGGCCGGACGCCGGTCGCGCCCGCCGCGCCGATCCGGCGCAGCCGGCCCGGCAGCCGGCGGGTCGCATGGGCGGTCCACAGGCCCCACATGGCCCGGCCGGGAGCGGGGTCGTCCCCGGCGTGCCAGGCGAGTTCGCGACCGCCGGGCGCGGCCCGGCGCAGGGCGGTCAGCGGCGCGTAGTTCTCCACGACGAAGGTCCGCCCGGGGAGCGCCCGGCCGTCCGGCAGCGGACGGTGGGTCAGGTCGAGGTGCTGGGCGCGCACGACGTCGAGACCCGCGGTGTCGGTGAAGAGGCGGAACTGCGCGCCGGGGCGCGGGTTGAAGTCGAGCAGGTGGTAGCGGCCGGTGGTGCCGCAGCGGCGGAAGTCGAGGTCGAGGATGCCGCGGTAGCCGAGCTGCGCGGTGAGGCGTTCGGCGAGGGCCGGCAGTTCCGGGTTCGGGACCCATTGGCCGACCGCCGTCAGTCCCGCGCCGCGCGGCCGGGCGCGCAGCTTGCGGCCGGGGCCGCCGCCGCGCAGCGTGCCCGCACGGTCGGCGTACCCGTGGAAGAACCAGTCGCGGTCGGTGCCCGGCGGAAGGAACTCCTGGAGCAGCAGCCGGCTGCCGGCCTCCTCGCTGCGCACGTACAACTCGCGGGCCTCCTGCGGGGAGCGCACCACGGCCGTGCTGCGCAGTCCGGACCCGGCCGGCAGCAGCCAGGGCCGGCTCCACTTCGCCATCACCGGCAGGCCGAGCCGCCAGGCGGCGGACGCGGCCTGCGACGCGCTGTCCGGGACGACGGTGACCGGGTGCGGGATGTCCGCCGCCGCGCACAGCGCGGCCAGTTCGGCCTTGTCGGCGACGCGTTCGGGCAGCGCGGCGGGCTGCTGCGGCAGCAGGTAGGCGGGCGCCAGTTCCGCGCGCAGGCGGCTCACCGCCACGGCGCCCGCGTCGTCCATCGGGATCAGGACGGCCGGCCGCGCGACGCGTGCGGCGACCCGGAGCAGCGCGCCGGCGATGTCGGCGAGGGCGGCGCCGGGCGGTGGCGGGGGATGCAGCCGGCCGACGAACCGGGATCTGCGGACGGGACTTCCGGTGACCTCGGCGACCAGATGGACGTCGATCCCGGCTCTGCCGAGCGAGCGCACGGCACCCAGGGTTCCGTGGTGAAAGGGATTCCGGTCGATGCGCAGGAGTACGGCGGGGACGCGGGTGTCGAGCTGCGACACGTCTTCTTCCTTCGGTTGTTTCACCGGTGCGGGCCATCGGGACACTCGAAAGCCGTAACGCCGGTGGCGTGGTTCCTTTTCCTGTGACTTTCATATGACTGCGTGTCAGTCATGCGCTTGCGCATCGGGTGACAGCACGAGAGCGGCGAAAGGAGCAGGCATGACCCCACAGCAGCGACGCGCCCGGTCCCGGCGGCTGGGCGTCGTCGCGGCGGCGGTCGCGGCGTCGGCGGTGCTGGCGTCCGGTCCCGGATTCGCCGCGGGCGTGGGGGTGGCGCGGGTCGCCGGTCCTCCCGTTCCCACGCCGGGCGTCCTCGTCCCCGCCGGACCGGAGACCCCCGCCGGACCGGAGACCTCCGCCGGACCGGCACCGGCCAAGACTCCCGCGGGCATCCCGGCACCGACCGCGAGCCCGAGCGTGACGGCGACTCCGGCTCCGGTCCCCTCTCCGACCGCGACCGGTACTCCGGCGCCGACCGCCAGGTCCGGCCCCGCCTTCGGCGCCTACCTCGACTACGGTCCGCTGGGCGTTGCCCGGATGGCCCAGCTCAGCGGCTGGCTGGGCGGCGCCGAGCTGCGCGTCGGCCACACCTACCTGCCCGGCGACCGGTGGAGCAACATCGAGGGCCGGCCCGGCTTCCTCGACGTGTGGGCCCACTGGCGGGCCGAGAAGGACGACAGGATGCTCGTCCTGAACGTCCCCATGCTGGAGCGCAACGAGGAGGGCGTCTCCGACGCCGAGGTGCGACGGCTGCTGCGGCAGGGCGCGGCGGGCCGGTTCGACCACCACTTCCGCGCTCTGGCCGAGCGGCTGGTGAAGGCGAACGTGCCGGACACGGTGATCGTGCTCGGCTGGGAGATGAACGGCATCACGTACACCCATCGCTGCGGGCCGGACCCGCAGGCCTGGAAGACGTACTGGAAGCGGATCGTCACCGCCATGCGGGCCGTGCCGGGCCAGAGATTCACGTTCGACTTCACGCCGAGCCGTGGCCGGGACGCCGTTCCCTGGACCGAGTGCTATCCGGGGGACGACACCGTCGACATCATCGGAATGGACTCCTACGACCAGCCGGCCGGGATCTCCTTCGACGAGCAGGTGACCGAGCCCTACGGGCTCCAGGAACACGTGGACTTCGCCAGAAGCCACGGCAAGCCCATCTCCTATCCGGAATGGGGTCTCTTCCGCAACGGTGACAACGCCGAGTACATGCGGCGCATGCTCGCCTGGATGGACGAGCACAAACCGCTGTACAACACGGTGACCGACTACTGCCCGCACGGCGTGTGGCAGTGCTCGAAGAACCCCGAGGCGTCGGAGGTCTACCGCACGGTCCTCTCCGGCCGCACCGACGAACCGGCGACCGAACCGACGGCCACGGCCACGGCCCCGGCCGCACCGGCGACACCCGTGCCCTCGACCGGGCCCACGACCGGGCCGGCCCCGCAGCCCACGGTGGACTGCTCGCCGCTGGACCTCGGCGACTGGGCCGAGTACTGGATGGGCGGCAAGCTGTGCGTGCGCATGGACTGGTGGCTGCGCAGCTCCTGAACCGTCCCCGCGGAGCGCCCCCGCCGGCGGCAGGCCCACGTCAGGACCTGCCGCCGGCGGCACGTTCCCGCCGGTCCCGCTCGTCGCCCCGGTCCGGATGTTCCCGCCGCTCCTCCCAGCGGCGCACCAGCTCCTTGCCCCGCCGTCGCGCGGCCACGTCCCACACCGCCGCCGACAGCAGCGGGGCGGTGCGCCGGCGGGCCAGCAGCAGCCGCTGGTTGACGACCGGTTCCGGCCGCCAGTGGTGCTTGTACGGCTCGTTGCCGCGCAGCAGGCTCAGGGTGCCGCGCGCCTCGTGCCGGGTGTGCTCCGCGCAGGCGTCGAGCAGTATCACCGCCACGTCCGCCTTGTGTTCGCGCAGCCGTGGGTGGGCGCCGTAGAGGTAGCCGCCGGCCAGGCGGCGCGAGAGCAGGGTGAGGTCGACGGCCACCACGTCGTCGTCGAGGCGGAACTCGGTGACCACCGCGTCCCCGGAGCGCACCATCGGGCCCACCGAGCGCACCAGGTGCTCGCAGAACCGGTCGCGCAGATGCTCGTCGGTCACCTTGCGGCCCTGCCACTGCAACCGGTGCAGCTCCAGCAGCCGCCGCAGCGCCGAGTCCACCTCGTCCGGGCGGACCACCTCGCGCCGCACGCCGAGCGCGGTCAGCCGGCGCAGCTTGGCGCGCACCCGCTGCGCCTTCGCCGACGGCAGCCGCGCCACCAGCTCGTCCATCGGTACGGCGGGCAGCTCCAGGCACACCGAGTCGCTCACCCGGCGCCGCGGCCCGCTCCATCGCTCGTAGACCTGCTCGACCGCGCTGCCCGGCCGGACCTCGCGGAAGTCGATCAGCGCGGTGCGGGCGGCCGCGGCGAGCGCCTCGGTGAGCGCGGCGACGGCCGTCTCCCCCCGCTCGTCGTCGACCAGGACGTCCCCGTAGTCGGAGATCGCCCCGCCGAGCGGCACCAGGGCGGGCAGCGGGCGGCGTACGGCCATCAGCGGGGCGACGGCGAGGAGGTCGTCGCCGGAGCGCACCACCAGCAGCCGCAGCCGGCCGCGTCCGCCGTAGGACAGCCACCACGAGTGCAGCCAGGGATGGCTCTGGAACGGGGTGGCCGTCGCGCACCGCCGGTACAGGCGCGCCCAGGCGGGGGCCAGGGCGGCGAAGTCCTGCTCGTCGGTGACGACTTCGGTGAGGTACGCCGGCTTCACAGCGTTCCGTGGGAGTCGGCGGCGAGTGCCGGGCTCGGTACGGCGGCCGGTCTCCCGGGCTCCGGCCTGCTCCCCCTCGGCCGCACCAGCAGGAACAGACCGCCCAGCAGGCCGCCCGCGCTCGCGCCGACCAGAGCGGTCAGTGCGGGGGAGGCCGAGGACGGCTCGGCGGGCTCGACCGCGCGGGCGAACGGCTCGAGTTCGACGTGGGTGGTGGCCTTCGCCGCGGCGGCGTGCCGGGTCAGCGCGCGCGACACCGCGTTGGCCATGTCGGCGGCCAGGTCGGCGCGCGAGGAGGTCGCGGTGATCGACACCATCGGCGCGTCGGGCGAGGTCGCCGTGCGCACCGCGCCCTGGAGAGTCCGCACCGGTACGCCCGCCCACACCTGCGCGTCCCCGAGCACCGCCAGCTGGGTGGCGACCCGGCCGTAGGCCTGCGCGAAGCCGAGTGCGGACGCCGGGTCGGACTTCTCGGCGGGCACGGCGACGACGTACGCCGTGGCGCTGTACACGGGCGGCTTCAGGACGCCGTAGGCGCCGCCGAGGAGGCCACCGGTGAGGGCGCCGACGGCGAGCAGGGACCACGGCGGGAGCGTCCTGGCGCGGCCCATGACGCCGGCTCGGCGGTGCGGGCGGGTGGGGTTGTCGGTCATGAGAAAGGCACTCCCTGAGGTGACGGGGCGGACGAGGGGGACGGCAGGGGCCGGCGGGCCGCCGTGGCCGTGTACACGTCCATGAGCCGGGCGGCGCTGCGGGTGATGTCGTAGTGCCGGGCGGCCTCGGGCACGGTGCGCGGGCCGGGGGCGGCGGCGCGGGTCTCGGCGAGCGCCCGCGCGAAGGCCTCGGGGCCGCCGGTGACGCGCCGGGCGGCGGGCGCGGTGTGCGCGGGGAGGTCCTCGAGCGCCGGGCAGGACGCGTACAGCACCGGCAGTCCCGAGGCGAGGGCCTCGACGACGGCCAGGCCGAACGCCTCCTCTGGCGAGGGGGAGACGAGGACGTCCATCGCGCAGACGAGCGAGGGCAGGTCGGGGCCGGGGCCGCCGTCCGGGACGCAGGGCCGCTCGCCGGTGAACAGGACGCGGTCGGAGACACCGGCCTCGTGCGCGGTGCGGCGCAGCGCGCTCTCCTCGGGACCGCCGCCGACCAGCAGCAGGTAGTGGTCGGCCGGGAGCGCGGCGAGGGCGGTGACCAGGACGTCGAAGCGTTTGCCCGGGTGCAGGCGCCCGATGCCGCCGATGACCCGGGCGTGGTCGGGCAGGCCCAGACGGCGGCGGGTGCGGTGGCGCCGGACCGGGTCGAAGCCGAACCGGGCCAGATCGATGCCGTTGGGGACGACCTCGATCCGGTCGGCCCGGACACCCCAGCGCCGCAGGCGTTCGGCGACCGTGGGGGAGACGGCGACCGTGGTGCGGCCCAGCCGCTCGCCGGCCAGGTACAGGGCGCGGACGCCCGGGGTGAGCGGACGGCCCTCCATCTGGGAGTCGCCCAGGGAGTGTTCGGTGGCGACGACGGCGCGCACCCCGGCGAGCCGGGCGGCGAGGCGGCCGTAGAGGCAGGCGCGGTAGAGGTGGGTGTGGACGAGGTCGTAGCGCCCGGAGCGGACGATCCGGACCAGGCGGGGCAGGGCGGCCAGGTCGCGGTTGCCGGCCATGCCGAGGTGGACGACGCGCACCCCGTCCGCGGTCAGCCCGTCGGCCACCGGCCCCGGGTTGGTCAGCGTCACGACGTCGCAGTCGGCGGGCAGGTGGCGCAGCAGCAGCCGCAGTTGCTGCTCGGCACCGCCGACCCCGAGCCCCGTGATGACGTGCAGCGCCCTCATCGCAGGCCTGCCACGGGACGGCGGCGCAGCCGGTGCAGCCGGTGCTTGAGGAACAGCCGGGCGGCGGTGTCGTTCTGCCCGACGTGGATGCGCGGCAGGGCGTACGGGCCGGTCAGCGGACCGGGGTCGATCGCGCAGGCGTACGCGTACCCGGCGTCCCGTACGGCGTCCACGGCGCGCCGGTCGACCGTCCCGTACGGGTAGCAGAATCCCGCGATCCCGGTGCCGAGCAGTTCGACGAGCGCGGCGCGGCTGCCGGCGGTCTCGGCCGTCAGGGTGCGGTCGTCCGCCCGGGTGAGGTCGACGTGGGTCAGGCCGTGCGAGCCGATCTCGACGCCCTCGGCCGCGGCCTCGCGGATGCCGTCGGCGGTCAGCAGCGGTCTGCGCGGGCCGAGCGGGTCCCAGGCGTTGTCGCCGCCGAGGCGGCCGGGCAGCACGAAGAGGGTCGCGGTGCAGCCGTGCCGGCGCAGCACGGGCAGGGCGCCGGTGAGGAAGTCGGCGTAGCCGTCGTCGAAGGTCAGGCCGGCCAGGTCGCGACCCTCGCCCCGCGCGCGGGCGGCGAGCAGCTCGGCCAGCGAGACACCTCGCAGGCCCCACCGCGCCAGCAGGGTCAGTTGCCGGTCCAGCCGCTCGGGCGTGACCGTGATGCGGTACGGGTCGTCGGAGCAGTCGCCCACGGAGTGGTACATCGCCACCCAGGGGACGGGGCCGGTTGCGGTGTCAACGGGAACGGACATGCGGGAGCCTTCGGGTCGCGGAACGAACGGATCGGAGTGCGGAGGCGATGCCCTGGGCGCCCAGCGCCCAGCCCAGCAGGACGAAGACGGCGGTCACGGCGAGCGACCCGGCGGCCAGCCCCGCCGCGGGGTCGCCGAAGCGGCCCCCGGCGAAGGCGCCGGCGGGGGCCGCGGCCAGAGCGGCCAGTACCGGCCGGCTCAACTCGTTCACGACGCGCGGGACATGGAGCGGGACGCTGCGCGGCACGCGGTGCGCGCCCCGCCGCGGGCGTGAGCCGGCCGGTCCGCCCGCGGTGCCGGCCAGCAGCACCAGGGCGGTGACGGTGATGCCGGCCGCGTTGGCGGCGGCGATCCCGTACACCCCCCAGGGCGCCACGCACAGCGCGCCCAGCCCGGAGGTCGTGAGGATCCCGACGGCCATCGCGCCGGCCGGGTACCAGGAGGCGCGACCCGTCGAGAAGTAGGAGCGGGCCAGCACCCCGACCAGCGTCTGACCGAGCAGCCCGAACGCGTACACCCGCATCACGCCCGCCGTCGCCGCCGTGTCCCCCGCGGTGAACGCGCCCCGCTGGAAGAACAGTTCGATCATCTGCGGCGCGCAGGCGACGACCGCCGCCGTGCCGAGCAGCACCACGCACGCGGCCAGTGCCAGGTCCTGCTGCACCCGGTCGCGGGCCCGCTCGGTGTCGCCCTCGGCCAGTGCGCGCGCGACCACCGGGAAGGTGACCGTGCACACCATCACCGACAGGATCATCGGCATCTGCGCGACCTTCTGGGCGTAGTTCAGGTGCGAGATCGCCCCCGACGGCAGCTGCGAGGCGAGGAACCGCTCGACCAGGACCTGCGACTGCCGGCACAGCGCGAACAGCAGCACGGTCGCCACCAC
The DNA here is from genome assembly GCF_044750845.1 of Streptomyces sp. NPDC088766. Lineage (NCBI taxonomy): Bacteria > Bacillati > Actinomycetota > Actinomycetes > Kitasatosporales > Streptomycetaceae > Streptomyces > Streptomyces sp. NPDC088766. The sequence continues at coordinate 197,879 of NZ_JBIVKQ010000007.1, forward strand.
GGCCCCGCCCAGCGGCCGCGGCTCCTCGGCGGCGTCGCCCACCGGACGTGCCCCGCGTCTGCGCAACTGCTGCCACAGTGAGGGCAGTTGCACGGCCACCATCAGAAAGCCGCCGACCGCGACCCCGACCGCCGCCGACCGCACCCCCCAGCGTTCGCCGAGCACGAACATCCCCGTGACGATCCCGGTGTTGTACGCCACGTAGATCGCCGCCGGTGCCACGAACCGCCGGTGCGCGCGCAGGGCCGCGCTGCAGTACCCGGCGAGCCCGAAGCTCACCACGCAGGTCGCCGTGAGCCGGGTGCAGTCGACGGCGAGCCCGGGGTCGGGCAGGCCGGGCGCGAGGACCCCGACCAACTGCGGGGCGAGCGCCGCCACGAGGACGCCGGCCGCCACGAACGCCAGCGACAGCCGCGGGAGCGTCCCGGCGACCAGGGCGCGGACCGGGTCGCCGCCGACCCCCTGGGCGCGCCGGGCCAGGGCCAGGCTGAACGCCGGGATCAGCGCGAACGCCAGCCCGTCCTCGATGAGCAGCGTGGCCGCGAACTCCGGCACCGTCCACGCCACGAGGAAGGCGTCCGTGTCCCGGCCCGCCCCGAACAGCCGGGCCAGCGCCTGATCGCGGACCAGCCCGAGCAGCGACCCGGCCACCGACAGGACGGCGGTGACCAGGGCGGCACGGGCCAGGAACCCACCGGACGCCCGCGACTCCCGCGACTCCCCGGCCGTCCCCCCGGGCCGGGCGGCGGGCCGCGCCGGCGGTACGACCGTGCCGTCGGCCGCGTCGCCGTCCGCCCGCGGGGACCGGGAAGGCGTCACCGTCATCGCCCGAGCGCCTCCTCGCGCCCACCGCTCCCGAGCGTCTGCGCGCGCCGCCCGTGCCCGGCCGGCCCTTCGACCCCGCGGGTCTGCTCGCCCCCGGCCAGCGCCCACCAGGCCGCGAGCCCCAGCACCACCGCCGTCAGCACCGTCGAGGGCCCGCCGATGTCGGCGTACAGGAAGTCGGTGAGCTGCCAGACGAGCAGGCCGCAGGCGACGAGGGCGCAGTCGAGGCCGCCCGCGCGACGGGTCCGGATCAGCCCCCGCAGCGCGCACACCAGCAGGGCCAGCCAGCTGCCCGCCAGCGCGAGCAGCCCGATCAGGCCCTGCTCGCCCAGGACCAGCAGGTACATGTTGTGCGGGGACAGCAGCGGCTGCTTGCGGAAGCCGGCGCCGGCGCCCTCGGTGTCGCTGCCGGCGGACAGCGCCAGCGAGGCGTGCGCGTCCCGGTGTTCGGGGAAACCCTTCAACCCGACCCCGGTCAGCGGGTGTTCGCGCCACATGCCGGCCGCCGCCGCCCACATCGTGTACCGGTCGGTGACCGACTGGTCGGGGGCGTCCGCAACCTGCGTGATGCTGCTGATGCGCTCCTGGAGCATCGCCGTGCCGACGCCGAGGCCGCCGACCAGGACCACGCCCGCCGCCACCGCCACCGCGCCGGCCTTCAGCGCCCGCCGCGGTCCGGCCAGCACCAGCTGCGCCGAGCAGGTCACCGCCGTCGCGATCCACGCGCCCCGGCTGAAGGACAGCGCGAGCGGCAGCAGCAGCCCGAGGGCGCAGGCGGTGGCGACGGCCCGCTGCCGTGCCGGGGACCGGCCCAGGGCCAGGCCGACCGCGCAGACCAGCCCGAAGGACACGACCGTCGCCATGCCCATCACGTCCTGCGCCCCGAAGGTGCCGACCGCCCGGATCTCCTCGCCCTGGTAGGAGGCGCCCGTCCCGGTGACGTACTGGTGCACGCCGACCGCGCCCTGCCAGCCCGCGAGGGCGACGAACGACCAGGCCAGCAGCCGGAAGTCGGACCGGTCGCGGATCAGCAGCAGCACCGCCGCCGGGACCAGGACGAACACCTGGAGATAGCGGCCGAGGCCACCGATCCCCGCGCCCGGCGAGGACGCCCCCATCGCGGCGAGCGCGAGCCCGGCCACCGGCAGCCCCAGCACCACGGCCGCCGTACGGGACAGCGGGCGCCGCCGCTGCCGCAGCAGCCGGACCGCGCAGAACAGCACGACGAGCGCGGAGCACGCGTCGGCCGGTCCCGCGCCGCCCTCACCGCCGGGGGAGCCCGGCAGCGCGAGCAGGGCCACCACGGCGACGACGGGCAGCACCGGCGACAGCGTCCGGGCACGGGGCGGGGGCGGGGCGAGGGTCATCGGACGGTTTCAGCTCCCGGTCGGTCGCACGAGGGCGGCCGCGGTGCGCAGCAGGATGCACACGTCCTGCCACAGCGACCAGTTGTCGATGTAGGCGTTGTCGAACCGGGCCCGGTCCTCGATCGAGGTGTCACCGCGCAGCCCGTGGATCTGGGCGAGGCCGGTGATGCCGGTCCGCATCCGGTGCCGGGCCGCGTAACCGGGGTGGTTCTGGCTGAACTGGGCTACGAAGTAAGGGCGTTCGGGGCGCGGGCCGACCAGGCTCATGTCGCCCCGCAGCACGTTCCACAGCTGGAGCAGTTCGTCCAGCGAGGTCTCGCGCAGGAAGCGGCAGAACGGGCTCATCCGCACCTCTCCCGCCACGCTCCACCTGGTCGCCGACTCGTGCTCGTCCACCGGACGGTGGGTGCGGAACTTCAGCAGGGTGAAGGGGCGGCCGTCCCGGCCGATGCGTTCCTGCCGGAACACCACGCCCGGCCCGCCGGTCAGCCGCAGCACCGCCGCGAACACCAGCAGCAGCGGGCTGACCAGCAGCAGCAGCGTCCCCGACGCCGTGATGTCCAGCAGCCGCTTGCCGAGGCCGCCGCCGTGCCCGCTGCCCATGTCCAGCCGTCGGCAGGGGAACCCGGCGAGCTGTTCGCGGCTCGCGTACGACGGGATGTCGGCGTCGACCTCCCACACGGTGCAGCCCGACTCGGCGAGCGCCCGCAGCAGCGGACCCTGCGCGGTGCGCACCGAGGGGTGGACGCACAGGACCTCGCGGACGCCGTTCTGGATGAGGGCCCGCTGCACCTCCTGACCGGTGGTCAGCACCGGGAGCCCGTCGGCCCCCTCGGGACGGCCGGGGTGTTCGGCGACGACGCCGACCGGTCGTACCCCGTAGCGGGGGTGGCGCAGCACGGCGGCGGCCACCCGCTGCGCGGTGGCCACCGGGCCGACGACCAGGGCGGCGCGCGGGCGGCGCAGCAGCGCCCGGCGGCGCCGCAGGTGGACGACGGCCCGACCGGTGCAGCCGGCCAGGGCCTGCGCGGCGAATCCGAGGGCCAGAGTCCGCGCGGACAGCGCGTACGCCGGGGCGTACGCCGCCACGAGCGCCCCCAGCGTGAGCCAGGCCATCGCGATCCGCCCGCACACGGCGGGCAGTTCGTCCAGGATCCCGGCCACCGGCCGTGAGCGGTGGGGACGCAGCAGCATCGTGGCCGCCACCAGCGCGGCGACGAGCAGCGGGCGGCGTTGCGCCCCGGTCAGGGCCAGGGCGCCCGCCAGCGCGGCGAGGCCGTCGGCGAGCAGCAGGGGCAGCGGCGAGACGGGCCGGGTGGCGGGCCGCCGGGCCGGGAACCGGAATCCCGCCGCGCTCTCGCGCCGCGGCATGACCGAGACATGGGCGAACCCGGGCTGCGTGCCGGGCGGGGGGACGGTGCTTTCCGCAGTCACGAGTGGATGGACTCCCTGCACTCGGTGGGCACGACCCGCGCCGGGTGACCGGCGGCGGACGGCTGCCCGCCGAGGAGGTCGCGGTACACGTCCGCGATCTGCCCGGCCGTGCGCCGCACGTCGTGCGTGGACAGGACGTAACGGCGCCCCTGATGGCCGAGGGACTCCCGCAGCAGCGGGTCGAGCAGCAGATCGGTGACCGCCCGGGCCAGCGCGGCGGCGTCCTGCGGGGCGACCAGACAACGGGGCGTGAGCGCGGCCGGCAGGCTCTCGCGGGCACCGTCCACATCGGTCACCACCACCGGCCGCCCGCAGGCCAGCGCCTCCAGCGGGGCCAGCGCCATGCCTTCCCAGCGCGAGGGCAGCACCACCAGGTCGGCGGCCTGGTACCAGGGGACCGCGTCGGTGACGGACCCCGCGAACAGCACCGACTCCGGGGCGCGGGAGCGCAGCGCGCCGTGGTCCGGACCGTCGCCGACCAGGGCGAGCCGGGCCCCCGGCACCCTGGCCGCGACGGCGTCCCACGCGTCCAGCAGCACGTCCTGCCCCTTCTGCCGGCACAGCCGCCCCACGCACACCACGAGCGGGGCGGCCGGGTCGGTGCCCGGCAGGAGCGCGGCGCGCACGGTGTCGACGGGGGCCGGGTGGAAGCGCCGCGGATCGATGCCGTTGGGGACGACCGCCCACCGCCCGGCGACGCCGGCCCGTACTCCGGTCGCCCGCTCCGCCTCGCTCACGCACACCAGCCGGTCGGCCCAGCGCGCCCCGAACCGCTCCCACCCGAGGGCCAGGGCGGCGGTGGTCCCGCCGACCGCCTCGAACGACCAGGCGTGCGGCTGGAACACGGTCGGGATCCGCCCCCGTACGGCGAGCCGGCCGGCGAGCCCGGCCTTGGCGCTGTGCGCGTGCACCAGGTCGGGCCGCACCGCGTCGAGCACCCGTGCGAGCCGCCGTACCTCACCTGGCAACGAGGGCCCCGGCGCCCGCGACGCCTCCCATCCCCGCACGTCCGCGCCCAGGGACCGCAGGTCCTCGGCGAGGGCGCCGGCGGGGCAGGCGACGGCGACGCGCAGTCCGGCGGCGAGCTGGGCGCGCGCCAGGTCCGTCACGACGCGGGCGACCCCGCCGTCCACAGGTTGGGTGAGGTGCAGGACCCGCGGTCCGACGTCGGGTTCTGGCTGGTGCATCGCGCGGTTTCCTCGCTCACGGTGGCGCTCGGGACGGGCGGGAACGCGCCTACTGCTTCCGTGTGCCGACGGCGACGAAGAGCACGCCGGTCCACGCCGCGTCCCGCTGGGGAACGAGCCGGAAGGCCGGCTGGTCACCGCCGCGCCGCAAACCCGCTCGCAGATCGAACACATCGGAGTCGTGACCGGGCGTGTGGGCGTACGCCGGGACACGCGCCGCCGGAGCCGCCCCCGGCGCGCTGATCGTGGATTTCAACACATCGTCAGATGGATCGACCGGGTCGGACGGCGCCGGAACACCCCGCGAGCCGGTCGAGAACATGAACGAATCACCCGAACGGCCGCGGTCCCCGTCGTGGCCGACCACGAGGCACCCGGTCTCCGGGGCGGCCTGCGCGGGAGCGGCCGGGGCACCGCCCGAGGTCCGGTGGGAGGCGCGGGTGACGACTCCCGCCGTCGCGCGGCGCGGCAGCGGACCCAGGAAATGGCGCATGACCGGCGTGCCCTTTCAGGAAAGGTGCGATGTGCCTGTCGACAGGCGTGCGGGGGACGAGCCGTCACTCTATTCACGAACGTTGTGAATCAGGAGAAGTCGGTCATCTGTGTCGGGGCCGTGAAGACCGGCGCGGCGCCACTTCACCCGTTCGGAGGCAAAACCCCGGGCGGTGTCACGCGTTGACACACCGCCGGGCATCCCCGCCCGGGTGTATGTGTCAAAACCCCAAGGAGCACCTCTCCATGTCGCGTATCGCGAAGGGCCTGGTCCTGACCTCCGTTGCCGCCGCGGCCGTCGCCGGCGCCTCCGGCATCGCCTCCGCCGACAGTGGCGCAGAAGGCGTCGCCGCGCACTCCCCGGGCGTGCTGTCGGGCAACGTCGTCCAGCTGCCCGTCCACATCCCGGTCAACGTCTGCGGCAACACCGTCGACGTGATCGGCCTGCTGAACCCGGCGTTCGGCAACACCTGCGTCAACGACTGACGTCACCTCGACCGAGGTCACGACGCGTACGACGTCACACGGCCGCCCTTCCGCCAGGAGGGCGGCCGTTCATGTTGCCCGGAACGAGGCGAGCGGGCGGGACCCGGCCCGCGGGGCTCGACGTGCCGTCCCGTCGGGGAGGACGCGACGTCCGTGACGCCCACGGAGAGCGATCTCCGTGTTGCAGGGGTTCAGGTGCGCTTCCACGCTGGGTTGCGTCCCGACACGTGTCGAAAGGAACCTCCATGCGTGGTCTGCCCGTCCGGCCTGCCGCTCTCACCGCACTCTGCGCCACCCTCGCTCTCGGCATCGCCGCTCCCACCGCACTGGCCGCCGACGGCGACGCGGCGCATGCCCGAACCCGTGCGGTGCCGAGCGCGCCTCTCGCCGGCGCGGACGCGCTCCTCGCCCGGGCAGGGAGCCTGGGCGACCTCCGGCCCGGACTCGTCCCCGTCACCGACCTGCTCGACGCCACGCTCGGGTCCGACGGCGACCGCATCGGCGCCGGCCGGGCGCAGCGGCTCGGGGCCGCCGCCGAGGAGGCTCTCACCGAGGCCGCCGCAACGACCGGGACACCGGCCGACGCAGGCACCAGGACGGGATCCCGGGCCGCCGATGCCACGGACGACGCGCTCGCCGCCGTACGGAAGCAGGTCGACGCCCTGGTCGCGGCGGCCACCTCCGGTGACGTCGCCCAGATCCACCCGGCGGCCACGAACCTGGTGGCCGGCCTGGCCGACCTGGTCACGTCCCTGGTGGACGGCCTGTCCCTGCCGGACCTGGAGGGCCTGGAGGACCCGCTGCCGGACGTATCCGCCCCGCCGGCGACGCCGGACCTGCCGGCCACGACTCCGGAGCCGCCGGTCACGCTGCCGGAGCCGCCGGTCACGCTGCCGGCCCGGACGCCGCAGCTGCCGCCCGCGCCGGTCCCCGCCGGCTGACGGCGGGGCGGGGCTCGCCTTCCGCACTCCGGCGTCCGGGCGGAGCTGCGCCGGGGTGCGGAAACTTCCCGGGTGCGGGGTTTCCGCCGTTGCCGCGGATCGTTGTGCACGGCGTCAGATCTCTTCCCCCCCCGGGGACTCGAGTTGCCGAGTCGCCGAAGAAAGGAAACCGATGAAGTCCCTGAAGGCCGCCGCCGTCGTTGCCGGGTCCATGGTGATCGCCGGTGCCGCCGCGCCCGCGTTCGCGACCCCCGCCGACCTCACGCCCACCAGCCTCAACGGCGCCGTGGACACGCTCACCCGGGGGCCTGTCGACGCCGGTGACCTGATGCCGCTCCAGCACCAGTCGAACGCGCTCGACACGGAGAACCAGGACTCCGTGCTCAGCACGGTCAAGGGTGCGACGGCTGCCCTGAACACCCACAACCCGCTCCTCGGCGGGCTGCCCCTCCAGGGCTGAGACCCACACGCCGGTTTCCGGGAGGCCGGTCCCGCGGCGGGCGACCGGCCCCCGGTGCGAGGGAGGCGCGGTGGGGGTGGGGGGCCCGCGGTGTGAGGGAGGCGCGGTGGGGTGCAGGGCCCGCGGTGTGTTCGAGACACTCCGTCGGGCGCGTCCCTCGTTCGTGTGGAGCACCCCCGCCGTGTCCCCCGCGCGGGTGAGAAGCCGTCCGGAACGTCCCGATCGCGCCGGTAGGGTCGCGCGGTGACCTCAACCCCCGGCGCAACCCGCCCCTTCCGCCTTGCCGACCTCGGCACGCTCGTCGTGATGCCGTGGAGCGGCGAGGCCGCCGACGGCGACGACATGCCGTACCTCCTCGCGTACTCCCTCGGTGACGCCGCGGACGGTCCCGAGGCCTCGGCCGCCGCCATCGAGCGGCTGCTCACCGACAACGGCCTGCCCGTCGGCGGCGATCTGGTCGACGGCACCGAGCGGCCGAGCCTGCCGGTCGGCCTGCTCGTGGAGGCCGGTCAGGCCGTCCTGACCCTGTCACCCCTCAGGGCCCAGTGCGTGCCGCCGCCCGAGTGGCTCGCCGCCGTGAAGAGCCGCGGTTACGCCTACCTCGTCTTCACCACCCGTGCCTGGCCCGAGGCCACCCCCGGCCGGGCCGTGGCCCCCGAGGCGCTGGCCGCGTTCGCCGGTGCCGACGAGACCCTCGCCGCCGCGGCGCACATCGTCCTGCCCGCCCGCAGCCTGCGCGGCTGAGGGCCGGCGATTTCCGAACGTGCCGATGAATTGACGAGGCCGACGGGCCGATGAGTCGACGGTCCGACAATTCACCCGTCGTACGAATGCGGCAGTAGAGCGAATTGTGCGCTGCCGGCTTTTCCGCCTCGTCACCCGGTACGGCAGGCCAGCCCCCTCCAGAACTCCGAAAGGGCCCGTACCGAGATGAAGTCGACCACCCGAGGAACCCTCGCCGCCGTGCTCACCTGTGTGGCGGCCGCGGCCGGCGCCGCCTCCGCGACCTCCGCCGCCGCGGTCGGCACGGTCCCCGTCCCCGTCCCGCTGGACGGCGTCGAGAAGTCCCTCCACGTGGAACTGCCCCGGGTCGGCGGCGAGATCCCGCTGCCGTCGCCGGGCGCCCCCGAAGGCCCGCGGTACGCCGAGGGCCGCCTCATCCCGGAGCGGGTGATCCCGCAGCTGCCGGTCGCCGCCGGGCTTCCCGGACTGGACATGCGCACCCCGCTGCCGGAGGTCCTCGGCGACGGGTCCAACCATGCCGGCCTCGACGTCCCCGCATCCGACCTGCGCGCCCTCGGCCCCGGCCTGGACCTGGACGCCCCGCTCACCGCCCCCGACCCCGACCGGTTCGGTCTGCCGGACCTCCGGCTGCCGCAGGCCGGTGTGCTCACCCCGGTCCTGCAGGCGGTACCGGGCGCCGACGTCGGACTCGGCCAGGGCCGGTAACCGGCCGACGCACCCGAACCCGAACCCGGGCCCGGGCCCGAACCCGAACCCGGGCCCGAACCCGGGCCCGGACCCGGCGTCCGGACCCGTCGTCCTTCCGGGCCCGTCGTCCTTCCGGGCCCGCACGGTGACCCCGCGGCCCACCGGACGGTTACCGCTGTGGACAACGGAACCGGACGAGGAGCACACATGGCCGTCAGCGTGGACGGAACCGCCACCGTGACCACGGTCCCGGCACAGACGCCGAGACGCACGACACGCAGGGACGCACTGCGCGGACTGCTCGCCGCCGCCGCGGCCCTCGCGCTCACCCCGCTCGTCGCCGCCTCGCGGCCCGCCCGCCGCCGGGACGGCCCCGGGCCCGCGGAAGCCGCCTTCGACGAGACCTACCTCGGACGCCACCTGCTCGGCCGGCTCGTCCCGACGGCCGGCGCGGCCGACGCAGGCCGCTGGGAGATCACCGTCGACGGCCGCCCGCTGCATCTCATGCGCCGCGCCGACGGCACCTGGCTGAGCATGGTCGACCACTACCGCTCGTACGCCAGTCCGCTGGACGCGGTCCGCGCCGCCGTCGACGAACTGGGCCCCGGACAGATGCTGCGGGACACCACGGCCACCGGCCGTCACACACACATGGGGGGACACCATGGCCTACATCCGTAAGGACGTCAGCACGCTCACCGCCGGTGAGCGCCGACGCTTCGTCGGGGCCCTGCTGGAGCTGAAACGCCGGGGCGAGTACGACGAGTTCGTGCGCATGCACATCGACCACTACGTCTCCGACGGCGAGGGCGGCCTGCGGACGGCCCACATGGCGCCCTCCTTCCTGCCCTGGCACCGCCGGTTCCTGCTGGATCTGGAGAACGCGCTGCGCCGGGTCGATCCCTCGGTGACGGTGCCGTACTGGGACTGGACGCGGGACCGCACCGCGACCTCCGCGCCCTGGACCGCGGATCTCCTCGGCGGCAACGGGCGGCGCTCCGACCGTCAGGTGACGACGGGGCCCTTCGCCCACGCGACGGGCAACTGGACGATCAGGGAGGGTGTCACCGACACGAAGTTCCTCACCCGCGACCTCGGCCGGGCCCGCGACCCGATCGCACTGCCGACGAAGGCCGATGTCGAACGGGCTCTGAAGGACCCGGTCTACGACGTCTCCCCCTGGGACTCGACGGTCACCCGCGGCTTCCGCAACAAGCTGGAGGGCTGGGGGACCGGCCGGGGCAGCACCGCCTGGCTCAACCACAACCGGGTGCACCGGTGGGTGGGCGGGGCCATGGTCGGCGGGGCGTCCGTCAACGACCCGGTGTTCTGGCTGCACCACGCCTTCATCGACCTGCTGTGGACCCGCTGGCAGCAACGGCACCGCGAACACCGCTATCTGCCCGCCCGGCCGCCGCAGCCGGGCAGTGATCAGCACCGCCGGGTCGTCGCCCGGCACCAGACGCTGCCCCCGTGGGACGTCACCCCCGACCAGCTGGAGGACGCGGGACGGATCTACCGGTACGCCTGAGCGCGGCCCGCAGCCGGCGGCCCGCGGACGGGTGCCGAGGCACGGGAAGCGGGAAGTCCGGGAGCGCTGCCGGTGCGGGTGGTGCCGGTGGTGCGGGTGGCACGGGTGGTGCCGGTGGCGCGGGAAAGGTCCGGAGACAGGGGAGAGCCCCGGCGCTCGAGGTGCCGGGGCTCCCCCTCAGGGTGCTGCGGGACGACGTCAGCCGCCGTAGCCGCCCTCGTCGCCGCTGTGGTGCTCGCCGCCCTTGTCGTCGCCGCCCTTGTCGTGGTCGCTGATGTTGGCGCAGGCGTTGCCGAAGGCCGGGTTGAGCAGGCCGACGACGTTGACGGTGTTGCCGCACAGGTTGACCGGCACGTGGATCGGGGCCTGGACGAGGTTGCCGGACAGGACACCCGGCGAGCCCACGGCCGCGCCCTGCGCGCCCGCGTCCGCCATGGCCAGGCCGGCTCCGCTGACCATCATGGCGCCGGCGCCGACGGCGACAGCGGCTGCCTTCGCGATGCGAGACATCACGTTCTCCTTTGTGATTCGGTTCGCGCGGCAGCAGGTCGCGCCACCGCACTCCCCGTTCAACGCCGGCTCCCCGGGCAGGTCACGGCGGCACCCGCCGGATCACCCTTGTCGCGCACACGCGGGCGTGCGCGCCTCAGGCGGCGCCCCGGTGCGCGGTCACGAAGTCGGTCAGGGTGGCGATGGACTGGAGGCTGTCCAGGCTGAGGTCCAGCGCGGCGACGTCGACGCCGAACCGGGCGTCGACCGCGCCCAGCAGCGCCACCCCGGCCAGCGAGGTCAGGCCGATCTCCGGGCCGAACAGATCGGTGTCGGCGGGGAGCCCGGCGACCAGGGCGGCGTCCAGGCGGGCGGCCTCCGCGATCATCGAGCGGAGTTCCCGCTCCACCGCCGCGCGGTCCGTGGAGGAGGTGTGGGCGTCCGTCACGCGTCGGCGTCCTTTCGGAGGGAGACATGCAGCCAGGCGGGGGGTTTCGGCAGGTCGCCGCCGTCCAGGGAGCGGCTCAGCACCGCCCCGTCGTCGAGGTCGTCGTCGGTGCGGCGCAGACCCGCCTGGCGGAGCAGGATCCGCATCTCCAGGTTGGCGTCCGTCGGCCGCAGCGTCACCCGGAACTCCCCGGCACCGGCTTCCCGCGCCCGCTCCATCAGCCAGAACAGGAACGCCGCGGCGGCACCCCGGCCGGCGACCCGGCAGGAGAGCGCCAGCAGCGGCACCGACCAGGAGCCGGGGGCGGTCCGGTCGACGAGCGCGGCGCCGATGACGCCGTACTCCCCGAAACGGTCGGACATGCGGGCGGTGTACAGCTCGTGCCCGTCCGCGGCGGCCAGCGCGCGCAGCCGGTCGGGGGTCAGGCCGGAGGAGTTCAGACGGTGGGTGCGCGCGGCGAGTTCCAGCGCCCGCGGGACCTCGTCCAGGGCGGCCGGGCCCACCGTGAGGCGCATGTCGCACCAGCGCAGGAACTCCTCGCGGGTGCCCTGGAAGCGCTCGCCCTCGGCCCGGCGGGTCTCCTCGGTGCGGTAGCGGCTCACCCGCTCCCGCGACTCGGGGGTGACCTCGCGGTCCTCGAAGGCCGCGAGCAGCGCGGGGACTTCACCGGGGCCGAGGGTGCGCACGCCCGGCAGCAGCGCCTCCACCTCCGCGCGCTCGTAGGGGGAGTCGTCCACCAGGACCAGTGCCTCCACGGCGATCCCGAGATCCTTCGCGATCCGGCGCAGCGACTCGCTCTTGTCCTGCCAGGACACCTGCGGGGCGAGGAAGCGCTCCCTCACTTCCGGCACGGCGTCCATCCGGTCGAGGACGGCGGGCGCGCTGCGGCTCGCGAGGCTGCTGAGCACGCCGCGGGCCGCCAGCGCGTCGATCGCGGCCAGCATCTCGGCCCGGGGGACGGGCAGTTCGTCGGTGGGGGTCTCCACCGCGATCTCGTCCCACAGGGTGCCGTCCAGGTCCCAGACGACGCACTTGATCCGGTCGGGGTCGTAACCGGTCGGGTCGGGCGCCCCCGGCGCACCGGTCATCGGGGGTCCTCCTCCGGAAGGCGCAGCTTCATCGTCAGGGTGGCGGGGTCGAAGCCGAACTTGCGGTAGACCGTGCGCATCGGGACGTTGCCGACGTGGACGCGGCCGACGACCTCCGTGATGCCGTTCGCCAGGCAGAATTCCAGGCCCTCGGTGAGGAGGAGTTCGGCCACGTCGGCGCGGTTGTCCAGGGGCGCGACCGCGAGGGACCGGAAGTTGGCGTAGCGGTCGCCGGTCATCTGGTTCTGGTTGATGCTCACCCAGCACCAGCCGACCACCTCCCCGCCCGGCCGGTGCGCGACGATCATGCCCTCCCTGGACTTCTCCATGGAACGGCCCACGCGGGAGGCGTGCCGGGCGGGGTCGTCCACGGCGTCCTCACCGAAGGAGATGCGGGCGATCTCGGCCTCGAACTCACCGATGGCCGGCAGGTCGCCCTCGTCGGCCTGACGGGTGAGGCAGGGCTGCGCCCGCTGTTCGAGGGCGGCGCGGGCCGCGGGGGCGGGACGGTGCCAGCCGGGTTCCCGGAGGTGGGAGGGGGCGGGAGCGGGGGTGGGGATGGGCGCCTGGGCCTGAGCCTGGGTCGGTGCCGGTGCCGGTGCCGGTGCCGGTGCCGGTTCTGGTGTCTGCGTCTGCGCCGGTGCGGTGGCGGGTGCCGGTGGCGCGGTGGGGGCCGTGGTTTCGGGTTCGTCCGCTGCGACCAGGCGGCCGGGGCGGAAGGGGCCCTTGCCGCACCGGGGGCAGCCGTCGGTGCGCAGGGCGGCGACCGACGTCCAGCGGGCACCCGGTCCGACACGGAGCTTCGTGCCACAGGCCACGCACTCGTACTCGCGCTGCCGGGTCCGCTTGTCGCCCGTGTAGAGGGGGCCCTCGTAGGCGCCCTGCCGGGAGGCCGTCGAGGTGGTGGTCAGCAGGTGCTGGAAGAAGCCGACCCCGCCGAGGATGCCGCTGCCCTCGTACTCGTTGAAGTTGCGGATGTAGCCATTGGTGACCAGGCCGAGCGCCATGATCTCGCGCTGGACCTCGAGCATCTCGTCCGGGCTCTTGCCGCCGAAGGAGAAGAAGATGCTGTGCGCGGGGCCGGGGCGCAGGCCCTCCACGGCGCGCGACAGGAACAACCGGGCGCCCTCCGGCGTGTACGGCGGGTCGGTCATCGCCACGTCGAAGCCGCCGTGCAGCTCGGCGGGGAGCGGCCGGCGCAGGTCGTGCTCGACCGTCTCGACGCGGGTGCCCAGTCCCGCGGACACCTTCCGGACGTAGGCGAGGATCTCGGGGGAGATGTCGACCACGGTCACGCGCTCGACGATCGGGGCGCCGAGGACGTCCCCGACGACGGCGACCGCCAGCGAGACGAGGTCGTCGTCCCCGATCAGCAGCAGGGATCCGCCGGGCAGCGCGCCCGCCGCGAGCAGCGCGAGGACGCGGCGCACCTTGGTCTCGGGCGTGCAGTGGGACTGGTCGATCGCCATGTCGGCGGCGGGACCGGACTCCATCAGGGCGCGCAGCCGTCGTACGGCCTCGTCCAGGACGGACGGGATCACCAGCTCACGGCCCTCGCAGGTGCCGCAGGTCGCGTCGAGCGTGAGGTCCATGCCCAGCTCGGCCACCAGGTCCAGGCCGGCCGGGGTCAGCCGGGAGGGGCGCTCCTTGGTGAGCAGATCGCGGCGGCGCAGTTCGTTCCCCAGCGCGGCCACGATCGGGACCGGCAGGCCGGTGGCCCGGCTGATGTCCTTCGTGGAGGCGGGGGCCAGGCGGCGCAGGGCTCGCAGTACGGAGCGCACTCCGGGCGGGCCCTCCTGAAGCCTGACGGCGTCCGCGACTTCCGTGAGCACTCGATCGGCGGGGATGCTCCGACGGTGTCGAGGCGCGTTTTTCACGAAGCTGCTCCGAGCGGGCTGATGGAATCCAGGACTGCCGAGTATACGGGCTGGCGCGGCATCGACCGGACCCGGTCGCGACGCTGGTTATGCGGAAAAGAAAAGGGAAAACAGGAAAGCTCTTTTCCGGGGGCCCGAAGAATTTTTTCGCCGATATCGGGAGGGTGGCGAGGAGGAGGGTGTCGCAGCCCTTGACAGTGTGCGGGCGCGAGCCGTAGAGCGGCCCGGATGCTAGGCTGGGCCTCATCGAGCGCCGGTTTTCGGCCTCGCGCCTTCCCCTTCGGACGCGCGGACCAGCGCACCTCTATGTGAAAGGAGACGGGGGCAGCGGATCGCGACCCCCGGTTCCCCATGACCAAACCCGACAGCCTCGCCACCGAGGGCATAAACGTCGATGATTTGTGCTCCTACGCCGTAGACGTGTGGGTGAGCGACCACAGCATCCTGACCGACGAGGAGCGCCTCCTCAAGGTGCTGCGCACGGCCGCCGAAAAAGGAAACGCCCAGGTGCTCGGCGAGTCCTCGCACGTTTTCCCCAATGGTGCGGTCACCGCGATTCTGCTGCTTTCGGCCTCCCATCTGAGCATTCACACCTGGCCTGAATTCAGCCTGGCCAACGTCGATCTGCTGGCCTATGGCCGGCTGAACGGCGAGCGGATGATGCAGAGTGTGGAACTCGGTCTTTCGCCGACGAAGATCAATGTCACGCGCATGCTGCGTGCGGTGCACTGACCCGGGCGCGACGCGATCCGTGACGCCGTGACGCCGTGATTCCGATTCCGCGGTGCTTCGCCTTTCCGCGTGCATCGATTTCACGGCGTTCTGATTTCCTGTCGAACTGACGTCACAGCCCCCCCGCGGGGGAGTCGACGAACGCGTCGAACCGGTCCGGTGGATCGCGTGCGGCGCATCGCGTGCGGTGCGTCGGGCACCGTACGCGCCTCGGAGCCCCGCCGGAGGAGTTCCGCCCGCGCCTGCGCACCGACGAGCGTGCGCGGGTCCGGCACCTGGACCCGCGAGGGGACGAATGCCCTCTCCGGGCCCTGGGCGGATCTGCGGACTGATGGACCTGCGGATCTGCGGACAGGTGGATCTGCGGATCTGCGGAAAGGACTGAGGAGCCGTGGCAGCGGCGGAGCGCGAGGTGCTGGTGTGGTGGGCCCGGACGGGCGACGCCCGGCCCGCGCTCCTCGGCCTGCTCGACGCCGTCGAGCGCGCCCGCCACGAGGCCACCGTCCGGCCGGCCGACAAGGCGCGCTTCCTGGTCGGGTGCGCGCTCAGCCGCGTCGTCCTCGGCGAGCTTCTCGGCGTGCCTCCCACCGACGTCCCCCTGCGCCGCGTGTGCCCGCGCTGCGGCGGGCCGCACGGCAAGGTGGGGCTGGCGGTGCCGGAGCGGTCGCCGTACGCGGACGTCGACTTCTCCGTCACCCACAGCGGGGAGGTGATCGGGGTCGCGGTCTGCCGGGGGGCCGCCGTGGGGCTCGACGTGGAGGACGACGGCATCGATCTCGACGTCGACGCGGCGGCGCGCACCGCGCTCGGTGACGGCGAACTGAGGGCTCTGTACGCCCGCCCGCCGGCCGGGCGCCGTACTGCCTTCCTGCGCACCTGGACCCGCAAGGAGGCCGTACTGAAGGCGCTCGGCGTGGGTCTCCATTTGCCCTTGCGCGAGCTGGAGTTGTCCGCACCGGAGGCCGTACCGGCCGTCCTCGGCTGGCCCGGGCGGCTCGGCCGGCGTCCCGAGGTGAGCCTGACGGACCTGACGGTCGCGGGCACGCACACGGCGGCCGTCGCGGTGCTGGCGGGGGGTGGCGTGCGGGTGGCCGTACGGGCGGATCCCGTCCTCTGACGCCGGCCCTCCGACGGCGGCCCGAGCCGGGCGCGCATCAGGGGTGGAGCAGGACGAGTGCGATGGTGGGCAAGAACGTGCCTACGCCGCTGAGCAGCCAGTAGTTCTGAGCGGACAGTGAGGTCCGGCGGGCGAGGGGAGCCCGAGTACGACTCGGCTCCCCTCCCCGTTGCGTTATGCCGGTTACCGCTGGGACCGCGGGTGGCCCGGGGCTTCGGCGCAGTCGGCGGGTGTCCGTTTCGTGACCGCGGCGCGATGGCGGAGCGACAGCGCACCATGCGCCATGGCGGCCTGGCGCAACCTCGCGGTCGGGGCCGTGCGACTGAACGGCGCGAAGGACATCGCCTCCGGCCGTCGCCGCAATGCGCGTGACGCCCGTCGACCTCTCACGCTCCTCGGCCTCGCCCGAGTACGAGGCGGACGTCACTCGATTACGCCGAAGCCCTGAGGGCTGTCGCAGAATAACTTCAGACTCTGACCTTGGTCAGGCGGTCTGTCTCGCGAGGTCATCGAGTGGAACGGCGTTTCGGCGTTCGTGAGTTGTTTTCCGACGGCCCCCTGGGCCGCTCAGGGGTCGACCGGGTCCGGCGCATGCGTTCTCGGCGTTCTCTCAGGCTGAGACCGAGAGGTGACGCCGTCTCAGATGGTCGGGGTGTCGTCAACAACCGGCCTGTGAATCTCAATGACCGGCTTCCATCCCGCGGAGAACTCGATGAAGTCCGCACGGGTGGGGTAGGTGTCGATCGCGCGACGGTCACGCTTGGGGCTGTCGCCCCCCTTGCGCCCCCGGGGAATCTGCTCCTCGAAGATGTCGACCTTCACGTCGGGAACCTCCTTGAGGCCCTGGCGCCAGATCTGCACGACGTCGGCGCCGAACGCCTGCCGGGCCGCAGCGTAAAGGGCCGTGAGGGCCCCCTTGTCCCCACCAGGGACGAAAAGTGCCAGGTCCAGCACGACACCGGCGGACTGGAGGACCTCGATGGTCACCGAGCCGTTCTCGTCGGCCAAGTAGATCCCGGCTTCATTCTCGTCGTCGGGAAGGCAGGAGACCTCTTCCTGGAATACGGTTCTCGCCGTGATCGAGCCGCCCTCGAAATTCTCACCGGACTTGGTGAGAAAAGCAGGGACATAGCAGTCGGGAAGCTTGAGTTCTGCCGTGTCGGCGGAAACGAAGATCCTGTCCTTCACGCCGAGCTTCGTCACCTCTTCCAGCGAGAGGCGGCGAGCGGCGATCTTCTCCGTGTTCACGATTTCCCTTTCAGGTTGCACTGTCCCTCCGAGCGAGGACGCTACCACGAAACCCTGAGGTCAACTGCCCAGTAATCCTTGGGTAAATGGCCTCCGACGGCCTGCACGGGAGGATACCGAAGCGAGTGCCACTCGGTCGGGAACACGCATCCGCCGGATAGTGTCCCTCGTCATGGTGTTGGGGATCAACTGGCGGTTGCGTTTCGGTGCGTTGGGTGGCGCGGAGGAACTAAAAGAGAGTTTACAGTAGATATCACCCATATCGCCTTCGGGTAGGTGGTGGCAAGGTAAGGCGATCCATTCGCCGTGCATCTCGAAGAGCGCGGCGGAAACCAACCGGAAGTCGCGGACGGCGTCGGTCTGCACGACCGCCCCGGCGAGGCTGCCGCGGGGTTGTCCGGCGGCGGACAGGGCGTCGGTGACGAGGCCGGTGGGCATGTGGTCCGCGATCGCCCGGCCGGCCAGGCGGCGTGAGGCGAGGTCGATGACGGTGGCCGGATGCAGGAACTTCGCGCCGTCCAGCGGGAGACGGATGATGTCGCCGACGTACTTCGTGTTCGGCTCGCGTGCCGTGAAGTCGCGGCCGGCGAGGTCTGGGGCCTTCGCCGCGGCCGGGTCCGCGACAGTGATGCGGTGCCTGCGGTGCCTGCGGTGCCTGCGGTGCCTGCGGCGCAAGCGCACGCCCGTCAGGCCGATGCTCCGCATCACCCGGGCGATCCGTCTGTGGTTGACGCGCTCGCCCGCCTCGCGGAGCTCGGCCGTGATCCCGGGGACGCCGTAGGTGCCGTCCGACTCGCGGTGCACGGCCCGTATCCGGGCGGCGAGGCGGGCGTGGGCGGTCTTGCCGCGCGGCCCGGTCCGCGGCCGTGCGACGCCAGTAGCAGAAGCTGGAGCGGGCGATGCCCAGGATCGTGCACAGCCGCTTCACGCCGTGACGGCGCTGATGGCCGGCGACGAACTGGAAGCGGTTCACCGGCACGTCTCCCCGGCGAAACACTTGGCCGCCTTCCGCAGGATCTCGCGCCCTTCCTCCAGCTCGCGGACCTTCTTCCGCAGAGCGGCGTTCTCCGCCTCCCACGGCGTCGGCGGCTCGGCCGGAGCCTCCGCCCGGCGCCCGCGGGGCCGGCTCGCTCCGGCCGCCCTCACCCAGTTCCGCAGGGTCTCGGGGCTGATCCCCGGATCGGCGGCGACCTGCCGGATCGTCGCCTCGGCCCGCGACCGGTACAGCGCGACCGCGTCCGCCTCGAACTGCGGCGGACAGTTCTTCATGACCACGAGATGTCCGTTCTCAGATCCTCAGGATCCAGTGTCCCGTGCGTTCAGGATCAAGGGTCAAGGCCCACGGGCGGCGTCCTCGCGGGTTCGGTCATCCGCCGGGCACGGCGCGGCGCGCGCAGGGCCGTCCTGCCCCCGCACGTCTTCTAGGGCGTGTTTCGAAAGTCCCTCCCCCAGAGGGGGTGCCCCCAGCCCGGCGGCGTCCGGCACGCACTCCCCCGGAGGGGGCACCCCCAGCCGCGTTGTCGGGGTCACCCCGGTACAACCAGTATCGGGGCGACCCTCCGCCTTGCGATCGCACGCACCGGACGCCGCCGGGCCTGCCCTTCGGGCAGACGACGCCACTTTCGAAACACGCCCTAGTCGCCCACCGGCAGGCGGGTGTACGACAACCGGCACACGCGCCTCACGAGGTGGCTCAACGACGGGATCCCGCCCGCGCAGGTGGCCGAATGGGCGGGGAACAGCGTGCCGGTGCTGCCGGCCACCTGCGCCCGGTGCGTCGAGGTGCAGCTGCCCGACCTGAAACGGTGCCCGGAGGCCGCGGGAGATCTCCCCGAGCCGCCCGGCGCGGGCTGAGGCTCCGCACCGAGAGCTCCGCCGAAAACTTCGACACGTATTCGACACAGCCACCCGCGAAAACCCGGTGACAGCCGGACGGCCCCGGAACCTCCCCTTGATCGTCGGGGGAGTGTCCGGGGCTCCGTCATGTCGCGTGAAACGTGCTCTGACCAGCAAAAATGCCCTCCCATGGGGAGGGCGGAGACTTGCGCCCCCGGCAGGACTCGAACCTGCGGCCAAGCGCTTAGAAGGCGCCTGCTCTATCCACTGAGCTACGGGGGCCGGTCGTGGTGGCCTCGTACCCGGTGCCCGGGTGCGGGCCGATCCGTGACGTTGCCGGGGACAAGGATAGGGCTCCCGGTTCCTTGTCCTGCGTGCTTCGCCTCCGTGGCTCGATGTGGAGGTTCAGTGAAGCGGTCCTGATAATCGCAGGCAGGTACGAATCGTGCACCGCTTTTGGCGCCTGGAGCGCCGGGTGTTGTGCACTCGTTATGCCTGCGCTGTGCCTCTGTCCCGGTCGCACCTTCCGTCCCTTGTGTCCCATCGGCGCGCAGGCATGTCTATGTGCTTCATAAATCCCCCGAAATTAGGCATTCTTCGCATGTGGTGACCTTGGACGTACGGCCTCAGCTGCTCAACGCACTCTCCGCCCTGCGCGAACGTGTCGCCGCCGCACGCTTCCCGCTGCCCCTGGCGGGGGCGCCACGCGCGCGTGCCAACCGCGACGAACTCCTCGCCCAGCTCGACGACTATCTGGTGCCCCGGCTGAGACAGCCCGAGGCGCCCTTGCTGGCCGTCGTGGGCGGATCGACCGGCGCCGGCAAGTCGACCCTCGTCAACTCCCTGGTGGGGCGGCGGGTCAGCGAGGCGGGAGTGCTGCGGCCGACGACCCGGACGCCGGTGCTGGTGTGCCACCCGGAGGACCATCACTGGTTCAGCGGCATGCGGGTGCTGCCCGACCTCACGCGCGTGTGGGTGCCCCATCAGGAGCCCGCGGAGGACCTGTTGCTGCCCGGCGAGAACGGCAGACGCCTGCTGCGCATCGAGACCGCGGAGACCCTTCCGCCCGGCCTCGCCCTGCTGGACGCGCCCGACGTCGACTCCCTGGTCGCCGACAACCGGGTCCTGGCAGCCGAACTCATCTGCGCCGCCGACATCTGGGTCATGGTCACCACGGCCGCACGGTACGCCGACGCCGTGCCCTGGCATCTCCTGCGCACCGCCAAGGAGTACAACGCGACGCTCGTGAGCGTCCTCGACCGCGTACCCCACCAGGTCGTCTCCGAGGTGTCCCGCCAGTACGGCGCCCTGCTCACCAAGGCCGGCCTGGGTCACGTACCGCGCTTCACCGTGCCCGAACTGCCCGAGTCGGCCTGGGGCGGAGGACTGCTTCCGGCCACAGCGGTGGCACCGTTGCGCACCTGGCTCATCCATCACGCACAGGACCGGGCCGCCCGCCACGACGTGATGGCCCGCACGGCGTACGGCGTCCTCGACTCGCTCAATTCCCGGATGCCCGAACTGGCCGGCGCCGCGGCCGCGCAGTACGCGGCCGCACTGCGGCTCACCTCGGCCGTCGACGGGGCGTACGACAGCGAATACGCCCGTGTGCGGGGCCGGTTGCAGAGCGGCGCCGTGCTCGCGGGTGACGCCCTCAAGCGCTGGCGGGCCTTCCCGCTGGACTGCACCGCCGGGGAGCTGCTCGACGCCCTCGTGGAGAGCCTGGCCGCGCTCCTGCTGTGCGCCGTCACCGCGGCCGACGAGCGGGTCGACGAGGCCTGGCGCCGAGAACCGGCCGCGGGCGCCCCGGAACTGCTCGACCGCGACACCTCCCTGGAGACCGCCGAACACCGCATCGGCATGGCCGTACGGCGCTGGCGGCGCGAGTTGGAGGAGTACGCCGAGGACGAGGTGCGCCACCTCGAACGCGGCGCCGCAACCGACCCCGAATTCGTCGCGGCCCTCGTCGCCACCGTCCTGCTGGGCGGCCGCAGGGCCCGTTCGGCGGGCGAGGGGCTCGCCGAGCGGATCGGTGCCCACGGCGCGCTTCGGCTGCGCGACCGGGGCGGGCGGCTGCTCACCGAACACCTCGACCGTGTCATGCACAACGAACGCGAGCGCCGGCTCGCCCCGCTCGACGGACTCGACGTCCACGCCGAACCCCAGGCCGAACTCATTGCCGCGCTGTCCGTACTACAGAAGGAAAGGTGACCGGTGACCGCCGTCACGAACCAGGACCACACCGACCACACCGACCACGCGGGCCGCACGGATCACACGGATCACACGGATCGTGTGGAACTCGCTGAGCGCGAGGGGCGGTCGATGCAGGCGGGATGTGAGGGGAACGGGGGCCCGTCGCAAGCCGGCGGAGGGGGAGAGACGCGGGAGCGGGATCGGCAGCCTGAGCGGGGTGAGGGAGACGGTGTCCCGTCCTCGGGCGGTCGGGAGGACTCCCGGGACCCCCAGGGCGCCCAGGACGCGCAGGCGGGCGAGCGGGAACGCTGGGCGCGGGTGACCGACGCCGGCGGTTCCGCGAGCGGGGCCGACGCCGAACGATCCGCTCACGCGCCCGACGCCGTACATCCGCCGGGTGGGATCGAAGGGCGGCCTGCCCCGGGCACGGCAGAGGCAGAGGGGGAGCGCTTCGCCGAGGCGGCGGGAGAGGCTCCCTCCGCCGGTGCGGCCGAGGGAGCCGCGTCCGAGGACGGGAGCGAAGGCGGCGCTTTCTCGAAGGCGGTGGAGGGCGGCTCCTCGACACCCGTCGACGCGGACGACCGTCCGGCGCGGGCGCACGAGACCGACGAGGCCGCGGGCGGCCGGTCCGGGACCGAGTCCGAGTCCGAGTCCGAGGCCGAGTCGTCCCCGGGCGCGGGAGAAGACGACGGCTCTCCCCCGCGGGGGCGGGACAAGGGCCGTCCCGCGCCCGCGCGGAAGGGCGACGACTCCTCACGCGGCCGGTCCAGTGCCGAGGCCGAGTCCTCGCACGGCCGGTCCAAGCCCGAAGCCGTCCCGCACACGCGCGTGCGGGACAGGTCGCGGGGCAAGGCCGGTCCCGCGCGTGGGGGCGAGGACGACCCCGCGCGCGTGCCGGACGGCGAACGCTCCCGGCGCTCGCCCGGCACCGACCGTCCCGCGCACCCGTCGGAGACCGAGGCTCCCGCGCGCGGCCAGGACATCCGGGCAAGGGAGCGTGGCGCCCACCACCCGCAGGGGGACCCAGGTTCCGGTGAACCCTGGGGCGACGGTCTCATCGCGCGTCGCGTGAACGAGGCCACCGCCGCAGAGCAGGCCGCCGCCGCCCTGGAGGTCAGGTCCGGCAACTCCCAGGCCGCCCCGGCCCCCCTGGCCTACGACGGTCACCTGCGTTCGCGGCTCGACGCGCTGCGGGAACTGGTGGGGCTCTCCCGCGCGCGTCTCGACAACAGGACGCTCTCCGAAGCGGGCCGGGTTCTCGACGAGGCGGCCGCCCGGCGCAGGCTCTCCGGACAGCACACCGTGGTCGCCATCGCCGGGGCCACCGGCAGCGGCAAGTCCCAGTTGTTCAACGCCCTCGCCGGGGTGACCATCTCGGAGACGGGCGTACGGCGGCCCACCACCGCCGCCCCCATCGCGTGCAGTTGGAGCGACGGCGCGGCGACCCTGATCGACCGGCTCGGCATCCCGGGCCGGCTGCGCCGCCGCCCGGTGCAGAGCGCGGACGCGGAGGCCCAGCTGCGCGGACTCGTCCTGGTGGACCTGCCCGACCACGACTCGGCCGCCGTGCAGCACCGTGAGCAGGTCGACCGGGTCCTGGCCCTCGTGGACGCCGTCATCTGGGTCGTCGACCCGGAGAAGTACGCCGACGCCGTGCTCCACGAGCGCTACCTGCGGCCCATGGCGGGGCACGCCGAGGTCATGTTCGTCGTCCTGAACCAGGTCGACCGACTGCCGGGCGAGGCCGCCGAGATGGTCCTCGACGACCTGCGGCGGCTGCTGGACGAGGACGGCGTCGCCCTCGGCGAGTACGGCGAACCGGGCGCGACCGTCCTCGCACTGTCCGCGCTGACCGGTGACGGCATCGGAGAACTGCGGGAACTGCTGGGTCAGTTCGTCGCGGAGCGCGGTGCCGCGGCGCGGCGCATCTCGGCCGATGTCGACGCCGCCGGCTGGCAGTTGCGGCCCGTCTACGCGACGACGCGGCGCACCGGCCTGAGCGAGGAGGCGCGGGACGACTTCGCCGCCCGCCTCGCGGACGCGGTGGGCGCCAGGGCCGCGGGCGAGGCCGCCGAACGCGCCTGGCTGCGCAACGCCAACCGCGCGTGCGGGACGCCGTGGCTGAGGCTGTGGCGGTGGTACCAGGACCGCGGCGATCCTCCCACCGGCAGCGTCCGGGTCCGCTCGCAGGCCGACGAGGAGGCCACCGCGCGGCAGCGCGTGGAGCAGGCGGTGCGCACGGTGTCGGAGCGGGCCTCGGCGGGGCTGCCCGCGCCGTGGGCGCAGGCGGTACGGGAGGCCGCCGTGCGCGGTGCGCAGGGGCTGTCCGAGGCGCTGGACGAGCTGACCGCGCGGGCCGGGGTGCCGGAGGGGCGCCCGCCGCGGCCGGGCTGGTGGCCGGTTGCCGTGCTGGCGCAGGCATCGATGACGGTCCTGCAGGTTCTCGGCGGACTGTGGCTGGTCGGCCAGATCGCCGGGTTCATGTCGCCGAACCTGGGAGTGCCGGTGCTGCTGATGGTGGCCGGCATCATCGGCGGCCCGCTGGTGGAGTGGAGCTGCCGGATCGCGGCCCGCGGTCCCGCACGCAGATACGGCCAAGAGGCGGAACGCTGCCTGCGGGAGGCCGCCGCCGGGTGCGGCAGAGCGAGGGTGCTGGACCCCGTGGCCGCCGAGCTGCTGCGGTACCGGGAGGTACGGGAGCAGTACGGCAGGGTGATGGGCGCACAGGCGCTGGCCAGGTGAGATAAGGGGACGTGCGGGCGCTGGCCGGTGGTTGGTCCGGGGGCGGTGCGCCGCGGATCCCCCGTCCGGGTGACGGCTTTTTCCACAGGCGGGTGGTGATCCACAGCGCTCGGCGGGCCCGTCCCGGCGGAGGCAGTCTGGTTTCGCGGCGATCGCGGTGAAGCGGTCGTGACGACGGTGGCGGTGAGCGGCTCGGGGCGTGTGCCTCGCGGCCGCCGCCGTCCCGGCAGACGCAGCCGTACGGGACGGGCCCGTACGCGTATCCGCCCGGCGTCGACGCCCGGGTGAGGGAGGGGTCCTCGATGAACGAGACGATGGTCTGCGCGGTGGGGAACGTGGCGACGCAGCCGGTGTACCGGGAGCTGTCGGCGGGGCCGTCGGCGCGGTTCCGGCTGGCGGTGACCTCGCGCTACTGGGACCGGGAGAAGAACACCTGGGCCGACGGCCACACCAACTTCTTCACGGTGTGGGCCAACCGGCAGCTGGCGACGAACGTGGTCGCGTCGCTGAACGTGGGTGAAGCGGTGATCGTGCAGGGCCGGCTGAAGGTGCGCGCGGAAGCACGCGAGGGACAGAACCGGACGTCGGCCGACATCGACGCCGTGGCGATCGGCCACGACCTCGCCCGCGGCACCTCGGCCTTCCGCCGCGCCGCCAGGCTCGAGCCGGCCGTCGCGGTCGCCGCGGCCGGCGCACCCGACCGGCCGGAACCCGACTGGCAGGCCCCGGTGGGACAGTCCGCGGCGGAGCCGGAATCACCGCGGCGACGCGAGCCGGCAGCCGTGACCTGACGTCAGGGAGCGTGCCGGTCCGGCCGATCGGCGGCTTATCGGCGTATGCAGCCGTAAATGACGGGTTGATTTGTCGATAAGCCCTGCTCTGCCGTGATCTTGGGGATAACGATTCCGAGTCGGATCACCCATCGGACGACCTGACCGGGAAGGCCGGTACGCCCGCCTCTCTAGGATGCCGAACGTGGCTCTCGGGGCTTCTGATTCTGCTGGTGGGACCCGTCCCCCCACGTCAACGGGTCCTGCTGGAAGGGAAATTACGTGATTTCTTCGTTCTCCGCGCTGTTCGGGCGCGGACGGGGCGCGGTGCGCCTCGCGGCGGGGACGCTCGTGTCCGGACTGGTCGCCGCCGGTGTCATTGCCGCCGCGAGCCCGGCCGCCGCCGAGACCGCGGCGCAGACCCAGGGCGGAGCGACGGCGACGATAGGCGGCCTCAAGACGTACGGAGCCGCCGTACTGCACGACGAGAGCGGGGACCAGGAGGTCTCGGCCGGCCTGTTCGAGATGTCCGTCGAGGGCGGCGGCACCCTCCAGACCTACTGCGTCGACCTCCACAACCCCACGCAGAAGGACGCCAAGTACCAGGAGACTCCCTGGAGCGGCACCTCACTGGGCGTCAACAAGGACGCCGGCCGCATCCGCTGGATCCTGCAGAACTCCTACCCCCAGGTCAACAACCTGGCGGCGCTGGCCAAGAAGGCCGGTATCGCCGGGGGCCTCACCGAGCAGGACGCGGCGGCCGGCACCCAGGTGGCGATCTGGCGCTACTCGGACGGAGCGGACGTCGAGGCCGTCGACCCGCAGGCCGAACGGCTCGCGGACCACCTCCAGAAAGCCGCCCGTGCCGTGGCGGAACCCCAGGCCTCACTGACCCTTGACGGTGCCGCGGTCTCCGGACATCCCGGCGAACTGCTCGGCCCGGTCACCGTTCGGACCGGCGCGAGCGCCGTGACGGTGTCACCGCCGCTGAACTCGGCCACCACCGGCGTCCGGATCGTCGGCAAGGACGGCAAGCCCGTCACCTCCGCACAGGACGGCAGCGAGCTGTTCTTCGACGTGCCCGCCGACACCGCGGCCGGCGCCGCGGAGCTGACCGTCCAGGCCTCCACCACCGTCCCCGTCGGCCGCGCCTTCACCTCCGAGAGCCGCAGCCAGACCCAGATCCTGGCCGGCTCCAGCGAGTCGACCGTCTCCGCGACGGCATCCGCGACCTGGGCCGAGACGGGCGCCGTACCGGCCCTCTCCGCGGCGAAGAACTGCACGAAGGACGGCGTCGATCTCACCGCGGCCAACCAGGGCGACCAGGCCTTCACCTTCGAACTGATGGGTGTGCAGCACAGCATCCCCGCCGGTACGTCCCGGACGGTGACGATCCCCCTCCAGGAGGATCAGGCCTACGACTTCACCATCACGGGCCCGCAGGGCACCCAGAACCGCTTCACCGGCGTCCTCGACTGCCGCACCAGAGCCGCCGAGTCCGGCCTGGCCACCCAGACGCTCGCCGAACCGAGTCCGGCCACGGTGGGCGGCACCGCCTCCTCGGGCACCGACCTCGCCCAGACGGGCGGCTCCGACGTCACCCCCCTGATCGCGGGCACCGCGATCGGCCTGGTCGTCATCGGCGGCACGGTCCTGGTCCTCGTGGGCCGCAAGGAGAACGACGCGCGGGGCTGACCGACACCCACCGCGACACGCACGGTCTCCCAGAGGGCCTGCTGGTGCGGATTCCTGTCCCTGCCGGCGGACGAGGTTCCAGCTGACCCGTGATGACGCGTTCCGGGCCGTCCCTGGGCCCTCCGGCGTGCCCCAAAGCCACCCGGCGACGGCCGGCCGGGAGGGGGACGGCGGTCGGCCGGGACGGAGCAGACACCACTGTCTGCGGCGAAACCCCAGGTCAGAGCCTCCCGCCGGATCGGGTTTCCCCCCAGGGGTAGCCGTCCGGCAAGATGGGGTGTATCTGCCCACTGCCAGAATTCAAGCTGCCGGACGGTTTCTCTTGGCTGAGTACATCTACACCATGCGCAAGACGCGCAAGGCGCACGGCGACAAGGTCATCCTTGACGACGTGACGCTGAGCTTCCTGCCCGGCGCGAAGATCGGTGTGGTCGGTCCGAACGGTGCCGGTAAATCCACCGTTCTCAAGATCATGGCCGGGCTGGAGCAGCCGTCCAACGGCGACGCGTTCCTGTCGCCCGGCTACTCCGTCGGGATGCTCCTCCAGGAGCCGCCGCTCGACGAGTCCAAGACGGTCCTGGAGAACGTGCAGGACGGCGCCGCCGAGATCATGGGCAAGCTCAAGCGCTTCAACGAGGTCGCCGAGCTGATGGCGACCGACTACTCGGACGCGCTCATGGAGGAGATGGGCAAGCTCCAGGACGACCTGGACCACGCCAACGCGTGGGACCTGGACACCCAGCTGGAGCAGGCCATGGACGCCCTGGGCTGCCCGCCCGGCGACTGGCCGGTCACCAACCTCTCCGGTGGTGAGCGCCGCCGCGTCGCGCTCTGCAAGCTGCTGCTGGAGGCCCCTGACCTGCTGCTGCTCGACGAGCCCACCAACCACCTGGACGCCGAGTCCGTGCAGTGGCTGGAGCAGCACCTCGCCAAGTACGCGGGCACCGTCGTCGCCGTCACCCACGACCGGTACTTCCTCGACAACGTGGCCGAGTGGATCCTGGAGCTCGACCGCGGTCGCGCCCACCCCTACGAGGGCAACTACTCCACCTACCTCGACACCAAGGCGACCCGCCTGAAGGTCGAGGGCCAGAAGGACGCCAAGCGCGCCAAGCGGCTCAAGGAAGAGCTGGAGTGGGTGCGGTCCAACGCCAAGGGGCGTCAGGCCAAGTCCAAGGCCCGTCTCGCCCGTTACGAGGAGATGGCGGCCGAGGCCGACAAGATGCGGAAGCTGGACTTCGAGGAGATCCAGATCCCGCCGGGCCCCCGCCTGGGCAGCATCGTCGTCGAGGTCAACAACCTCAGCAAGGCCTTCGGCGAGAAGGTCCTCATCGACGACCTCTCCTTCACGCTGCCGCGCAACGGCATCGTCGGTGTCATCGGCCCGAACGGCGCCGGCAAGACGACGCTGTTCAAGATGATCCAGGGCCTGGAGGAGCCGGACTCCGGTTCGATCAAGGTCGGCGAGACCGTCAAGATCTCGTACGTGGACCAGAGCCGCGAGAACATCGACCCGAAGAAGACGTTGTGGGCCGTCGTCTCCGACGAGCTGGACTACATCAACGTCGGCCAGGTCGAGATGCCCTCGCGGGCCTACGTCTCCGCCTTCGGCTTCAAGGGCCCCGACCAGCAGAAGCCGGCCGGCGTCCTCTCCGGCGGTGAGCGCAACCGCCTGAACCTCGCGCTCACCCTCAAGCAGGGCGGCAACCTGCTGCTCCTCGACGAGCCGACCAACGACCTGGACGTCGAGACGCTCTCCTCGCTGGAGAACGCCCTGCTCGAGTTCCCGGGCTGCGCCGTGGTCGTCTCCCACGACCGGTGGTTCCTGGACCGGGTCGCCACGCACATCCTCGCCTACGAGGGTGACTCCAAGTGGTTCTGGTTCGAGGGCAACTACGAGTCGTACGAGAAGAACAAGATCGAGCGGCTCGGTCCGGACGCGGCCCGTCCGCACCGCGCCACCTACAAGAAGCTGACCCGGGGCTGATCCTTCTTGCGGCACATCTACCGCTGCCCGCTGCGCTGGGCGGACATGGACGCGTACGGCCACGTCAACAACGTGGTGTTTCTCCGTTACCTGGAGGAAGCCCGTATCGACTTCCTGTTCCGCCCGGAGAAGGACTTCCAGCAGGGGTCCGTGGTGGCGCGCCACGAGATCGACTACAAGCGGCAGCTCGTCCACCGGCACCGGCCCGTGGACATCGAGCTGTGGATCACACAGATACGCGCGGCGTCCTTCACCATCGCCTACGAGGTGAAGGACGGCGACCAGGTCTACGTCAGCGCGTCGACGGTGATCGTGCCGTTCGACTTCGCGGCGCAGCGGCCTCGCCGGATCACCGACGAGGAGCGTGAGTTCCTCGAGGAGTACCGGGACGACGACAAGGAGGCCGTCGCCGCATGACGGTGCTCCACCTCGCCGACGCGGGGGAGGCGGCGGATCTCGCTGCCTTCCTCTCCCGGCTGCTCCACTACGACCGCGCGGCGGCGGTCCGGCTCCAGGCGGCCGGTACCGCGCTGGCCGTCTTCGGACGGCCGCCGTCCTTCGAGGTCCTCGCCATCCGGGCGGTCCGGCTCGCGAAGCCGTACGAGAACGGCCTCGACGTCACGCTGGACGTGACCGTGTCCGTGGGGGAGCTGCTGGAGAGCGTCGACGAGAAGGCGGCCACGGCCACTGTGCCCGCCGCTGTGACCGGGCCGCCCTGGGCGGGCGTACTGCCGCCCCGCGGCGGCTGGCGGCCCGAGCCCGGGCTGCCCTCGCCGGAGGTACTGCGCGCTACGGTCGCCGCATCCGTCGCCGAGTTCCGTTCCCGTGCCGAGGAGTTGGCGCCCGAGCGGCGTACGCGCGGTGAACTGGACCGGATCGGGCGGGAGATCTGGTCCCGGACCGTCGGGACCACGCGCCTTCCGCTGCGGGCCGTGCACGCGGCTCAGTCGCTGGGCTTTGTGCGGCCGGCCGTGACCGGCGGCACGCGGGCGCCCGACGAGGAGCCGCCGGGGCTGTTCTCGTCGGGCGCTTGGCTCAGGCTGCGGACGCCGTACGGATCGGTCGCCGTGCGGGGCGCGGGACTCGGCGCGCTGGACGTCAGCGTGCGCTGAGCGGTCGGTCGCGCGGTTACACCAGAGGCCACAGGGCCGCGGTCAGACCGAAGCCGATGACACCCATGGTGGTGGTCAGCACCGTCCAGGTCCGCAGGCCGGAAGCCACGTCCAGGCCGGTCAGCTTGGTGAACATCCAGTAACCCGCGTCGTTGATGTGCGAGACGGCGAGGCCGCCCGCGCCCATCGCCAGGGCGATCAGGGAAAGCTGGCCGGTGGACAGGTCGGCGCGCTCGAGAAGCGGGGCGAGGATACCGGCCGTGGTGATCAGGGCGACCGTGGTCGAGCCCTGGGCGGCGCGCAGGGTCAGCGCCATCAGGAAGGCGAGGACGAGCGCGGGCAGACCGCTTCGGTCCAGTACGTCGGCGATCGCGTCGCCGATGCCGCTCGCGACCAGCACCTTGCCGAAGACACCGCCCGCGCCCGCCACCAGAATCACCATCGCCACCGGTGGCAGGGCCGACGTCATGACGCTCGCGATGTGGGCGCGGTCCCAGCCACGGTGGGCACCGAGGACGTAGGCGCACAGCGCCACGTCGATCAGCAGGGCAACCATGGGGGCGCCGAGGACGGTGAGTACGGCGCGCAGGACGGTGCCGTCGGCGAGGAGGTTCTGGCCGAGGGTGCCGGCGAGGATCAGCAGGATCGGGGTGACGATCAGGGTGAGGACCGTGCCGAACGACGGCGGGCGCGGGGCCGGGTCCGCGGTGGTGGCCGTCGCGGCCGGCCTGGTCAGGACGGCGGTGCCGTGGCTGTCGTCGGCCGGAGTGACGGCGGAGGTGGGGGAGAGGGCGGGGGCGGCGCCTCCGACACCCTCCGTGCCCCCGGCGCCCCTGATACCCCCGATGCCCCCGGCGTCCCCGATGCCTCCGGTGTCTCCGGTGCCTTCGGTGGTCCGAGGGGTCTCCTCGCCGTAGACCTCCGCGAACACGGCCGGGTCCATGGGGTACTCGCGGCGGGTCATCCGGCGGGACACCAGGTAGCCCAGCAGGATCACGACCGCGGTGACGGGGATGCCCATGAGCAGGACCAGACCCTGGTCGGCGCCGATGGCCTGGGTGACGGCGACCGCGCCGGGGTGCGGGGGCAGGAAGGCGTGCACCGTGAGCATGGCGGCGCCCATCGGGAGGGCGTACACGAGGAGCGGTTTACGCGATGCGCGGGCGACGCCGTACGCGATCGGCATCAGGATGATCAGGCCGACCTCGAAGAAGACGGGGATGCCGAGGACGAAGCCGGCGACAGTGAGGGCGAGCGGGGTGCGCTTGGAGCCGAAGCGGTCGATCAGGGAGTGCGCGAAGGCCGCGGCACCGCCGGAGAGCTCGATGATCCGGCCGATCATCGCGCCCAGGGCGATGATCGTGGCGATGTGACCGAGCGTGGAGCCCATGCCCTCCTCGATGGTCTTCACCAGGTCGGCGGCCGGAACACCGGCGGACAGGGCGACGCCCACGGACACGACGACCAGGGCGACGAAGGGCTGGACCTTGGCGCGCAGGATCAGCAGGAGGAGGGTGGCGACGCCGGCGGCGGCGATGAGGAGGAGGGTGGTGTGGCTCATCGGCCCTCTCCTTTCCGGGCGGGGGAGGCGGCGGACCTGGGGGAGAGGACGGTGACGACGGAGGAGTCGTCGTGGGCGGCGAGGCCGGCGCGTTCGCCGAGCAGGTAGAGCTGCTGGGCGGCGGAGGCGAGCGGGACCGGGACGTGGGCGTCCTTCGCGATGCCGGTGACGATACCCATGTCCTTCACGAAGATGTCCAGGCGCGACTTCACCTCGGGCGCGGACTCGCTCTCGTACGTCTCGACCATGCGGGGCCCGCGGTCGGCGAACATGAACGAACCGGCGGCGCCGTGCCGCAGGCTCTCCACGACGGTCGCCGGGTCGAGGCCGAGGCCGCGGGCCAGCGCGACCGCCTCCGCCGCGGCGGCGATGTGGACGCCGGCCAGGAGCTGGTTGATGGCCTTGAGGGCCTGACCGTCACCGGGCCGGGAGCCGACGACGGTGAGGGTGGAGGCGAGCAGGTCGAGGACCGGGCGGGCGAGACCGAGGGCCTTGTCCTCGGCGCCGACGACGATGAGGAGATCGCCGTCGCCTGCTCGGACCGGGCCGCCGCTGACAGGGGCGTCGACCGTCAGGACACCCTGTTCGGCGAGGCGGCCGGCCGTGGTGCGGGCCGCCTCCGGGCCGACCGTGCTGGTGAGGACGACCGTGGTGCCGGGCCGGAGGGTTTCGGCCGCGCCGTGCTCGCCGAAGAGGGCGTTGTCGACCTGTTGCTGGTCGCGTACGGCGAGGAGAACGACGTCCGCGTCACCGGCCGCGTCGGCGGGGGTGCGGGCGGCTGTTCCGCCGGCCGCGGTGAGCTGGGCGAGACGGGGTTCCGATATGTCGTAGGCCGTGACGGGGAGGTGGGCGGCGAGACGGACGGCCATGGGCAGGCCCATGGCGCCCAGGCCGATCACCGCGGTGTGGGGACGGGAGACCATTGGTTTCGGTGCCTTTCCGGGAGCGGGGAGCGGGGAGCGGGGAGTGGGGAGTGGGTGGGGAGCGGGACGTGGGGAGTGGGGAGCGGGTGCGGTGGCGGCGGGGCGGACCGCCGCTACGTCAGTTGCGCGATGATCCGGCAGGCTGCCTCGGTCACCGCGTCGCGGCCCGCGGCCCAGACGCTCACCACGTCCGAACCGGGCAGTGCCGCAGGGAGTCGGGCGCTCACCGCCCGGAGGTAGGCGCGGCGCAGTTCCGCGTTGACGTTGATCTTCGCCACGCCTCGGGTCAGTGCGGCGCGGAGCTGGTTCCCGGGGAGGCCGCTGGCGCCGTGGAGGACCAGGGGAACCCGGGTCGCGGAGTGGATGGCGGACAGGCGGTCGAGGTCCAGGCGTACCGGCTCGGTGGTGAGACCGTGCACGTTGCCGACCGCCACCGCCAGCGCGTCCACACCGGTCTCGGCCACGAACTCGGCCGCCTGGGCCGGGTCCGTCATCGCGGCCGGGTTCGCCGCCGCGTTCGTCGAGACGTCCTCGTCGCCCGGGAGGGCGCCCAGTTCGGCCTCCACCCAGGCGCCGTGGTCGCGGGCCCGGCGGACTGCCTCGCGGGTCAGGGCGATGTTCTCGCCGAAGGGGAGGTGGGAGCCGTCGATCATGACGGAGGTGTAGCCGGCCTCGAGGCATGCGGTGATCTCGTCGAGGTCGCGGCTGTGGTCGAGATGGACGCCGAGTGTGGCGGGGGAAGCGGCGGCCATGTCGAGCGCCAGGCGCATCAGGGGCGCGCGGCCGGCGTGCTTGAAGGGGCTCGAGCCCGCCTGGATCAGCACCGGGTGGCCGGGGTGGGCCTCCGCCGCCGCGGCTATGCCCTGCACGGTCTCCAGGTTGTACGCCACGAAACCGGGCAGGGCGCGGTTCGTCTCGTACGCGGTGGTCAGGGCCTTCAGGCCCTCGGGTCCGGTCAGCAGCATCAGGCGGCGCTCCTCAGCAGGGCGAGGGCGTCGGCGAGGGCGTCGTCGCCGCCGACGTTCCCGGCGAACACGATGTAGGGGATCCCGGCGGCAGGGCCGTCGACGGGCTGCCACAGCGA
The DNA here is from genome assembly GCF_044750845.1 of Streptomyces sp. NPDC088766. NCBI lineage: Bacteria > Bacillati > Actinomycetota > Actinomycetes > Kitasatosporales > Streptomycetaceae > Streptomyces > Streptomyces sp. NPDC088766. Next base: position 230,938 of record NZ_JBIVKQ010000007.1, read on the forward strand.
GACGATGCCGGGCAGCAGGGTGCCGCGGGCCCAGGCACGGCGGATCTCCAGGCCGTGGGTGGCGGTGTCGCTGGAGGTGATGCCGCCCTTGGCGATCACGAAGGCGGGACGACGGGCGGCGGTGATCAGGCGGACCGTCTCGACGAGGGCGGCGGAGACGGTACGGGAGATGGCGAGGCTCTCGTCGGGGTCGGCGGCGGTGACCACCGTGCGGGTGGTGCCGACGACCGTGTCCGCCGTTTCCAGCGAGGTCGCCGCGGAGGCGGCGGTCTCGCGGATGTGCGCGTCCCGGCGGGCGGGGTCGAGGAGACGGGCCACGTCGAGTTCGTACGTGGTGAGGTCGCCCGCTCGTTCGCGCAGGCGGTTCAGCTGGCGGGTGGTCAGGGAGACGTGGGAGCCGACGACGACGAGGCCGTGGGCGGACGGGGCCCGCAGCGGGGCGAGTTCGGCGGCGCTGAGCGGGGGGTGGGCGGGCTGGCCCGCCCGGGCGCGGACGAAGGACGGGCCGACCCGGTAGAGGAGCCGGGTGCCAGTCTCCTCCGCCTCGGCCAGGGCGAGGGCCAGCACGCGGAGGTCGTCGTCGCAGACGGCGTCGACGACCGCGGGGGCGCCGTCGTGCAGCGTGCGGAGGCGGTCGGCGACGTGCTGCGGGCCGCCGGTGCGCAGGTCGGTGAGGGTGATGCGCAGGACCTTGTCGGCGGGAGTGCGGCCCTTCGTCTTCTCCTCCACCCAGCCGGGGAGCGAGGAGGAGGTGTAGCCGAAGGTGGCGTCGCGCGCGAACTCGCTCTCGCCCACCGGCAGCAGACCTTCCGGGGTGCGCATCCAGTGTGCCGAGTCGACGGTGAGGCGGCCGGCCTCGATGTAGGCGGGGACGAGGACGACGCCGTCCGGGGCGGCGCCCGTGGCTGTCAGCTCCTCGGCGAGGACGTCGGTCTCGAGGGGGAAGTGGCCGCGGAGCGTGGAGTCGCCGCGGGAGGCGATGACGTACGGGACGTTCTCCGCCTGGGAGGCCCGGTGCAGGGCGCGGGCGATGTCGCGGTTGCGGGTGGCGGCGTCCTGGGGGGAGAGGCTGCGGGTGTTGGTGAGGACGAAGAACGCCGGGCTGTCCTGGCGCAGGGCCCAGCGGAGGTCTTCGACCGTCCAGGTCGTGAGGACGGGGAGGTCCTTGACGGTCTGGGTGCCGGTGGGGTCGTCGTCCAGGACGGCGAGGCGGGGGGCCCTTGCCATGCGGGCGGCTACTGCGGCGGGGAGGACTTCCCTGACGGGAGGGAGGCCGGCGAGAACCTCGGGCTCGGGGAGGGCATGGCGGGGTAGGGACATGTCGGTTCCTGGGGATGGGGTGTGCGGGTGCCGGGTGGGGCGATGGGGCGTTGAGGGTGCTGGGCGGCTGCGTCCGCCGCCCGCGGTGGTGGTGCCACGCTCCGGACGGGGAGCAGCTCCGGTTTAGGAGCTGCTCCGGACGGTGAGCTGTTCCGGTCCGGGAGCCGCTTCGGTCCGGGAGCCGCTCCGGTCCGGGACGGCAGGGCGTCCGGCGGGCCGTGTGCGGCTGGTCGCGGTGCTTCTTCTACTCGCCGGACTTCAGCACGTGGGTGCGGTAATCCGTCGCGGTCTGGTGCATGTGGGCGTTCATCGCCTCACGGGCCTGGTCCGGGTCGCCGGCTTCGAGGGCCCGCAGGACCTTTTCGTGGTGGGCGATCGCGTTGACGCGGATCTGGGGGATGGCGGAGGTCTCGCGGCGGCCCTCGGCGAGGAGGGCGCCGAAGGGCTCGAAGAGGAGGGGGACGAAGAGGTTGCCCGTCCCCCGCATCACCGTGGCGTGGAAGTCGATGTCCGCCTGGACGAACTTCTCCGTGTCGCCCTCGTCGGCGGCCTCCCGCATGGTGGCGAGGTGCTCGCGCAGCTCCGCGAGGTGGGTCTCGTCGCGGCGCAGTGCGGCCAGTTCGGTCGCACCGTTCTCGATGAGGCGCCGCGCCTCGATCAGGCGCTCGGAGAGGGAGGTGTGGGAGGAGTGGGATGCCGCACGGATCACCGGGGCCAGGGCCGTCCAGCGGTCCGGGGCGTTCACGTAGGTGCCGCGGCCGCGGACGACGCGTACGACGTTCTGCGCCCGCAGCTGCTTGATCGCCTCGCGTACGGTCAGCCGGCTCATCGAGGACTGCTCCGCGAGGTCGCCCTCGGGGGGGAGGGCGGCGTCCGGCGGGTAGGTGCCGTCGATGATCGCGCTGAGCAGGCGCTCGGCGAGTTCTTCGGAGAGCGACATCGTGGGACCTCCGTCGGGCGGGTGCGGCTCGGAGTCACCGTACGGCTCGACCTCGGTGACCACATCGGGGAGTCGGACGTATGACGTCAGACGTCTGATGTCCGGATGTGGGTAACCATGACAGCGAGGGCATGGTGCGTCAATACCCCCGCCATATTTCTGCTCTGTTGCGAAATGCGATCAACCCGCGCTCAGCGCCGTCCGGACCCGTGCGGTCCGGACCCGTGCGGTCCGGCCCTGTGCGGTCCGGCCCTATGCGGTCCGGCCCTGTGCGGTCCGGCCCTGTGCCGTCCGGCCCCGTGCGGTCCGATCCTCTGCGGTCCGGTCCTTGCACCGTCCGCCCGAGTGCGGTCGCACTCGGGCGTCAGCCCGCGGTGTTCACCATCGACGCCGCCGCGTACGTCAGGTAGTTCCACAGCGTCTGCTCGTGCTCCTCGGACAGCCCCAGCTCGTCCACCGCGTCCCGCATGTGCCTGAGCCAGGCGTCGTGCGCGGCCCGGTCCACGGTGAAGGGCGCGTGCCGCATCCGCAGCCGGGGGTGGCCGCGGTTCTCGCTGTACGTCGTGGGGCCGCCCCAGTACTGGATCAGGAACAGCGTGAGCCGCTCCTCGGCCGGACCCAGGTCCTCCTCGGGGTACATGGGCCGCAGGAGCGGGTCCTCGGCCACTCCCACGTAGAAACGGTGGACCAGCCGGCGGAAGGTGTCCTCCCCGCCGACCTGCTCGTAGAAGGTCTGCTCCTGAAGCGTGCCGCGCCGAATCTCTTTCACGTCCCCCATGGTCTCAGACCCGGTGACCGAGTACTCCAGGCCCAGGACCTTCCGGCACGGGGCCTTTGCCCACCGCGCCTGCGGGCCGGCGAGCGCGGGCACTCGCCCCGTGGGCTCCCGCGCCGCACAGTGGACGTATGGCAGCGCATGTGCTCGGCAAGGAGCTGGAGGAGCTCGCCGCCTCCGAGCGGGCGGCGTTGGTGCGGGAGATCGAGGCGAGCGGGGCCTTCGCCGCCGATCCGGCCTGGCGGAAGGCCTTCGCCGTCGTACCCCGCCATCTCTTCGTGCCGTACTACTACGCCGGCGGCGCGGGCGGGTACGAGCGGCGCTGGGGTGAGAGCGCCGATCCACGGGCCCGCGAGCGGTGGGTGCGCGGCGCGTACGAGGACGTGCCGCTGGCCACCCGGCTGCGGGACGGCGAGCTGGTCTCCTCGAGCAGCCAGCCCTCGCTGATGGCCGAGATGCTGGCCGAGCTGCGCGTGCGGGAGGGGGACCGGGTGCTGGAGATCGGCGCCGGCACGGGATACAACGCGGCGCTGCTGTCGTACCGGCTCGGGGACGAGCGGGTCACCACCGTGGACCTCGATCCGGAGATCACCGAGTCCGCCCGGCGGCATCTCGCCGAGGCCGGCTACCGGCCGACCGTCGTCACCGGCGACGGCGCCCGCGGGGTTCCCGAACGCGCGCCCTTCGACCGGATCGTCGCGACCTGCGAGCTGGCGTCGGTCCCACGGGCCTGGGTCGCCCAGTGCCGTCCCGGCGGTCGCATCCTGGCCCCCCTGGCGACCGGGCTGCTCGCGCTGACGGTGGGAGGGATCGGGCAGGCCGAGGGGAACTTCCTGCACACCCCCGCCTGCTTCGTCCCGCTGCGCGGCACCGAGCGGCCCGCGCCGGAGCCGGTCGCCCTCGGCGGGGTGCCGCCGGGGGCCAGGGAGGACGAGCTGTTCCGCTTCCTGCTGGCCCTCACCCGGGAGACCCTCGACCCCCAGGAGGCGTACGCGCTGTGGGAGCGCGAGGGCAGGCCCGGACGGCACCGGTACGGCGTCACCGTGGGCGGCGAGCAGATGTGGGCGTGGCTGGACGACCCGGAGGGACCGTACGCCTGGCCCCTCCCGGGGTCGTCGGGCCCCCGCCTCGTCGAGACCTGGCCCTCGGGGCCGGCCTCGCCGGGAATCGGCCCCGGGGGACTCAGCCCCGACGGATCGTGATCGTCGTCCACGCGCCGACATGGACGCGGTCGCCGTCCTGGAGGGGGACGGGCACGAAGGGCTGGATCGGCTCGTCGGAACCGTTGACCGTCGTGCCGTTCGTCGAGTTCTGGTCGACGACGGCCCAGCTGCCGTCGGGCTGCTGCACCAGCACCGCGTGCTGATGCGAGACACCCGGGTCCTCCGGCGGCACCGACAGGTCGATGTCGGGGGTCTCACCGGTGGAGTGCCGGCGGCGGCCGATGGTGATCTGGTTGCCCTCGAGCGCGCGCTGCTGCTCGGGGGAGTAGGCGGGCAGGTTCAGGCCCGCGGCCTCCGGTCCCGAGCGGTGCATCATCGCCATGAAGTACTCGCGGTCCGGGCCTATCGTCGCAGTCCAGGTCTCCGGCTGCTGCGGGAAGGCCTGGCCGGGCGGGGCCTGGTTGCCGCCGGGCTGGGGGTAGCCGTAGCCGCCGCCCTGGTTGCCGCCGGGACCGGTGTGGGACGGCGGGGAGAGCACCCAGTCGTCGTCACCGCCGCCGAAGGACGGGCCGGACGGCTGCTGCGGCCGACCGGTCCCCTGCGGGTAACCGGACGGGGCCTGGGGGCCGCCGGACGGCTGGAAAGCCTGCGGGGCGCGTCCCCCGGGGCCACCGGGACCGCCGGGACCCCCGTGGCCACCCGGGCCGCCGGGCTGCGGCGGACCGCCGTAGCCGCCGCCCTGGCCGCCGGGGCCGGAGGGGTCGCGTGCGAAGGGGTCGGAGGACGGGTTCGCGGGGCCGGGACGGCGTCCGAAGGGGTCGCCGGGGGCACCCGACGGCTCACGCCCGTAGGCACCCGCGGGCGACCCGCCACCGGGGCCGTTGGCCGGGCCACCCGGCGTGCCGCCGGGACCCTGCCCCTGCCCCTGAGGCCCGCCGGGCGGACCGCCGAACGGCCGACCGCCGCCGGGGCCGCCGGGACCACCCTGTCCACCGGGACCGCCCTGGCCGCCCTGCTCATGACCGAAGGGCCGGCCGCCCCCCTGGCCCGGAGGCCGCGAGGGGTCGCCGCCGAACGGCGGGCCCGGCGGGATCGGCTCGGCGGGCCGGTTCACCTGGGACGGACGGGAGCTCTGGTAGTCGAACGCGTCGCTCCCGCCGAAGGACGGGGGCGGCGGCTGGAACCGCGCGTCCGGACCCGCTCCGGGACCGCCGGGTCTGCCCGGTCCACCGGGACCGCCAGGGCCGGGCCCACCGGGCCCCGGCGTGCGCGGGGCGGCGGGCGTGTACGAGGTCGCCGTGTTGGTCAGGAAGTTCCACCGGCACTCCTCGCAGAACGGCGCGCCGCCCTCACGGGGCGTGCGGCACTGCGGGCACAGCTCCGGCTCGGCGTTCGGCACCGCGGACAGGTGCCGGTTGTCGGGACGGCCGCCGGCGCCCGGCGGGGGCGGCGGGAAGCCGTAGCCCCCGCCGGCCGGGGGCGGTGGGGGAGGGGGCGGAGGTACGGCACCGGCCATGCGGTGACCGCAGACCTCGCACCAGTCGTCGGAACCCGACTGGTGTCCGTTCGGGCAGGTCGGCATGTCGGCGCGTCCCCCTTTCCTTCGGTGTTCCTCCGGCGTCCGCCAGGCCGCCGAGGTCACTTCTTTACACGAACAGTCTTTGTGGACCTGGTCTCGAGGGTCATCTCGTCGGCCTCCGCGACCTTCGCCTTCAATCGCACAGTACCTGTCGGCGCGTCGACCACGTCCACCACCTTCGCAAGCAGTTTCGCAGTATCCGCGTTCCCGGACGCGCTCGCGAGCTGAACGGCCCGGCCCAGTTTGGCCGTTGCTCCATCCATATCGCCCGCTTTGCGAAGATCCAGCCCCTGCTGGATGGCCTGGGCCAGTTCGGCCTGCCCGGTGTAGTGGGCGACCTGCGGGTTGATCGAGGTCGAGGCCGTCATGTCGTCGGTCCACACGGCCCGTACGAGGCCCTGCGCGCCCAGGTTCCGCACCGTGCCCCCGGGCTCCGGGATCACCAGGGAGACGCGCGCGGCCAGCATCTCCTGGCCGATGGCCGCCGCCGGGACCTCGACGCACACGTGGTAGTCGCGGGACTCGTCGCCCCAGGAACCGGTGGGGTAGTCGCCGGAACGCGGGCCCGACTCGGTGCGCCGGCCGGTCAGTTCCGCGACCGTCGGCGCGACCTGCTTGACGAACCGGACGGCCGCCCCGGCCGGGGTCCACAGCCGCAGGGCGACGTCCGCGACCTCCTTGCCCATGGCCGTCTCCATCATCCGCGTGAAGTCGGCGGCGAGCCCGGCCGGGTCGGCGACGATGTCGGCGGTGCCGAGCAGGGCAGAGGCGATCCCTGTGACTTCTTTCACTTCCCAGTCGGTGCCCACACCGCGCGCGTCACAGGTGAACCGGCCCGCGCAGGAGTCCAGCGCGGCCTTGAGGTCCTCGGGCGACTCGTGTTCGTTGCGGCCGTCGGTGAGCAGGATGCCGTGCCGGATGGCGACGTCGGCGGTGGACAGCAGCCGGTCGGCCAGCCGCAGCCAGGTGCCGATGGCCGTGCCGCCGCCCGCGCCGAGCCGGCGCAGGGCCTGCTTGGCCTGCTCGCGGGTGGCGGAGTCGGCCACCGCGAGGCGTCCGCCGCCCGGATAGACCTCCGTGGCCACGTGCGTGCCGCCGATCACCGAGAAGTGCACGCCGTCGCGGAGCGTGTCGATGGCGGCGGCCGTCGCGTCGCGCGCGTTGCGCATCTTGGTCGGCGGGTAGTCCATCGAACCGGAGCAGTCGACCATGATCGCCACGGCGGCGGACGGGCCCCCGCCCGGCGCGTACAGGTGCGGTGCCGCGACCCCGGTGCCGACGGTGCCGCCGCCGGTGGCGGTCACCGTCACGATCGCGTTGACCTCACGGCCGCCCTCCGGCAGGTAGGCGTTCTGGTAGACGTCCACCGCGAACTGCGGCACGTTCGACTTCGAGAAATTGGCCATGCCTTTTCCCTCCCCCTCGGAAACTCCCACGGCGTGTGCGGCGACGACACGGACGGACCGGTCCCCTCCGGTCCGCCGCTGCTTCCCCGCGCACCGGCCTGCCCGTGCGTACGGGCCGGCCGGTGCTCTGTCCGTGCGCGGCCTCAGGCCGATCCTGCCCCCTGCGCGGGGGCGGGGAACGGCACGACGGCCACTGTTACGTTGTCGTGGCCCCCGCCGTCCAGGGCGTGACCGACGAGCACCCGGGCGGCGTGCAGCGGGCGGGCGGCGGCGTCCCGGGGGAGCGCCTCGGCCATCTCCCCGGCCCCTTCCGCGTAGTTCCACAGGCCGTCGGTGCACACGATCACCACGCCCGGCCGGTCGGGCTTGAACGCGGCGGTGTGCGGCTCCAGTTCGTAGGCGTCGGCGCCGAGCCAGCCGGTGATCGCGTGGGCGCGCTCGTCGGCGTAGGCCTCGGCCTCGTTCATCAGGCCCGCGGAGACCATCTGGGCTGCCCAGGAGTCGTCCTCGGTGAGCCGGGCGGGCGGTGCACCGCGGTCCTGCGGAACCCAGTAGACGCGGCTGTCGCCGACCCAGCCGACGACCAGCAGGCCCGCTGTGACGACCGCGCCGACGAGGGTGCAGGCGGGGGCGTTCTGGTGCGGGGCGTGCTCGCGGGCCGTGGCCGGCTCCTCGGCGAGCGCGTTGACCGCGTGCGAGGCGGCCACGATCGCCTCGTGCATGGCCTGTTGCGGGTGCGTGCCCTGCGGCAGGGCCGCCAGCAGGGTCCGTCCGGCGGCCTGTGCCGCGGCGTGCGAGGCGTCGTCGGGGCGGGTCGCGGAGGAGACGCCGTCGCAGACGATCGCCACCAGCGCGGAGCCGCCGTCGGGCAGCGCCGTGCGGCCGACCGCGAAGGAGTCCTCGTTGCGGTGGTGGCGCAGGCCGCGGTCGCTGACGGCGGCGACCGGGCCCGACTCCTGCTCCATGTGGTCGCGTTCACGCGGCTGGGCGTGCCCGCAGTTCTCGCAGTACCCGTCGTCGTCCACCCGGCCCGCCCGGCAGGCCACGCACACCTTGGCGACGGCCAGCCGCGGGTCCGGCGCCTGGAGGGGGTACTCCTCCGGCTCGGAGGGCCGGTCGAACCGCACCCCGGGTGCGGGAACGCCGGGGCCGGCGGCGGTCGGCGCCACCGGCCCGCCCGCCGGCACCCGAGCCGCCGCGACGGGCGCGGCGACGGGCGCCGCGACGGGTGGGGGCGGGGCTGCGGGCGGGGCGGCCGGTGGCTGCGGGGCCGCGGGCGGTGGCTGCGGTACCGCCGACGGCGGCGCACCGGCCGGGAGCGGCGGCGCACCTGCCGTACCCGGCGGTGGACCGTCGGCGCCCCGCGCGGCCGGTCCCTCCGCCGCGTTCATGGTGAGCGTCGGGGTGTCCTGCGGGCGTGCCGGTACGGCGGACAGGCCGTATCCGCACGCACCGCAGAAACGGTCACCCGCGTCGATCGGCTCCGCGCAGCTCGGACACGTGGGCAGGGAGGCCTGCCGGGGGATCTGGGACATCAACTACACCCACGTCCGGGGGCGGTAACGATTGGCACGTTCCACCAGGTCGATCCTCTCCTCGGCGCCGGTCGCCAGCCGGGCCAGCATGCGGTACGAACGCTCCAGTCCGAAGCGCAGCCCCCGCTCGTCCAGGTCGCTGCCGAGCAGCGCCCGCCGGTCGCCGGGGCCGGTGCTGCCCCGGCCACCGGAGAGTACCCAGTCCAGCGCGCAGCCGAGGACTTCGGTGGACAGCTGCTCCCGGCGCGTCGGATCCAGTCCGTAGGCGTCCAGTGCCTCGACCTGCGCCGCCGCGGCGGCGAGGTCCTCCTGGAAGGGTACGTCGGCGGCGGCCGCCGACGTCCGCTGCCGCAGCCGGGCGCGGACGGCCGCGACGCGGGCGGCGGTGTAGTGGATGGAGGACTCCGGCACCGACTCCAGCGTCCGTACGGCGCTTCGGCGGTCGCCCGCCGCGAGCTGGACGCGTGCCAGGCCGAACGCGGCGCTCACGAAGCCCGGGTCGGTCGACCACACGAGGCGGTAGTACTCGGCGGCGTTGTCCAGCTGGCCCAGCACCTCCGCGCACAGGCCGAGCGCCAGCTTCGGCGCCGGCTCGCCGGGGAAGGCGTCGTAGACCGCGTCGAAGGCGAGCGCGGCGCCCGCCCGGTCGCCGGTGACCAGCGAGGCCACGCCCCGGTACCAGACGACCCGCCAGTCGTCGGGCCGTTCGCCCTCCAGCTCGGCCAGCGACCTCAGGGCGGCCTCGAAGTCGCCGTTCTCCAGCCGGGCGCGGATCTCCCGCAGCCGGCTCTCCACCGACGGGGCCGGTGCGGCCGCGAGGGCGGTGATCAGCTCGGCGGGCGCGGAGGCCAGCAGGCCGGTGAGGAAACCGGCGTTGGGGTCGGCGGGGTCGACGTGCGGGACCGGCAGGGCGAGTCCGGCGGCGGGCGCGGGGACGGGCCTGACCAGCCCCGCCGCGGCACCGCCGGCGCCTGCCGGGGCGGGGCCTGCCGGAGCGGCGCCGGGCACGCGGGGCGAAGGCACGAGCCCGGCCGCACCGGTCCCGCTCGCCGGCGTGCCGCCCGTGCCGCCCGTGCCGCCCGTGCCGCCCGTGCCGCCCGTGCCGCCCGTGCCGCCCGTCCGGCGCGGGCTCCGCCGTGACGCGACGGCCCGGGACCCCAGCCGTGACACCTCCGCGTCCAGCTTCGGGAACAACTCCGTGTCCGTGACCCGCACTTCGGGCCCGAACAGGGTGGACAGCGCGGGCCGAGCCCGCCCCGACTGGAGCGAGACGACCTCGCGCAGCACACCGGTCAGCTGCTCGGCCATCTCCTGGGCGGAGGCGAACCGGCGGGCCGGGTCGGGGTCGGTGGCGCGGACCAGGAACCGGTAGAAGGACTCGTACCGGTGGAAGACCTCGATGGAGTCGGGGTCGGGCAGGGAGTCCACGAAGGCCGTGGTGTAGCCCTGGAAGTCGAAGGTGAGCACCGCCAGGGTGCGGCCGACCGTGTAGAGGTCGCTCGCCACCGACGGGCCGGCCTCCGCCACCTCCGGGGCCTGGTAGCCGACCGTGCCGTAGATGGCCGACTCGTCGTCGTCCGTCCTGCGCACGGCGCCCATGTCGATGAGCTTGAGCTGGTCCTCGGTCTGGATGGCGTTGTCGACCTTGAAGTCGCAGTACAGCAGGTTGCGGCTGTGCAGGTGGCCGAGGGCTTCCAGGGCCTCGATGCCGAAGGCGCAGGCCTGCTCCACCGGCAGCGGGTCGCGCCTGCCGTCCGGGGTGCGGCGGGCGTTGGCGATCTCCTTGAGGGACTTGCCGCCGACGTACTCCATGACGATGTACCCGTCCAGCGATCCGGTCCGCTGGTCGAGGTGTTCGACGAAGTTGTAGATCCGCACGATGTTGGCGTGCTCGATCTCGGCGAGGAAGCGGCGCTCGGAGATCGCCGCCGCCATCGCGTCCTGGTCGCCGGTGTCCAGCAGGCCCTTGAGGACCACCCAGCGGTCGGAGACCGCCCGGTCGACGGCGAGGTAGACCCAGCCGAGGCCACCGTGCGCCAGACAGCCCGCGACCTCGTACTGGCCGTGCACGACGTCGCCGGCCGCCAGCTTGGGGACGAAGGAGTACGGGTGGCCGCACTTGGTGCAGAAGCCCTCCGTGCGGCCCTCCCGCTCACCGCGCGCCCGGCCCACCGGCGCGCCGCAGTCGGCGCGCGAGCAGAACCGCTTGCGCTCGGGCACCTCCGGGTTGTCGAGGACCATCGCGCGCGGGTCGGGGCGCGGCACCTGCGGCACCGCGACCAGACCCGCCCCGAGGCGGGCCCGCCCGGACGAACCGGACGTGGAACCGGAGCTGCGCACCGACACCGAGCGGCCGCCGGCCGCGCCCGACAGCGACCGCGAGAGCCGCCCGGACACCGAGCGGCGCGACTTCGACGACTGCGAGGAGGTGCGCGCACTGCGCGAACTGCTGCGGGAACTGGAGCCTGAACCGCCTTTGCCCGTCGAGCCCCTGCCGCTGCGGGTCACGCCGGTCGGGGGTGAACCGACCAGGCCTCCCCCGGAGGGGGGACCTCCGGACGCGACGACGGGGGCCAGACCGCAGGTGTCGCAGTACAGCTCGCCCCCGCCCACGTCCTCGTACGAGCCCTCGCAGCCCGGTCGCTGGCACGTCTGCCCTGCCTGGCTCATGACCTCTGCTCCCCCCTGCGGTCCTCGGGGCCGCCCTGCTCGGGCACGCGCGGCGCGGCCAGCAGTTCGGCTGCCGCCTGCTGGTAGCGCAGGACGGCCTGTTCGGCGACGCGCAGATCGCAGGGCGCGCTCCACAGCATCCGCCGGGCCGCGTCGTAGCGCTCGATGAGGAACGGGTCCTCGGCGAGCCCGTGCCGGGCGACCTTCGCCTTGTACGCGTCGAGCCGGCCGCGCAGTTCCGCCCGGACCGCGAGCGGCGCGGTGACCGCGGTCAACGACTCGCGAGCACGCAGCAGTTCGTCCTCCGCCTTGCGCTCCAGGGACTCCAGGAGCGGGGACAGGCGGTGCCACTGGGCGTGCCGGCGGTACTCGGCCGCCGTCGCCAACTGCTCCTGGAGCACGGTCGGCGGGCCGCTGACGACCGGCACCTCGGTGGCGGCGATCTTCGCGAGCACCTCGCCGCGCGCGGTGCGCGCCTCGGCGAGCGTCCGGTCCGCGCGGCTGAGCACGTCCCGCAGCCGCACCAGCCGCTGCTCGGCGTCCTGACGGACCGTCAGTACGGCGTCGATCTCCCGGCGCACGTCCTCCAGGGCACGCGCCTCGCGGTCGTACACCGTGGTGTCGGGGCGGCCGCCGCCCGGCGCCGAACTGCCCTGCGCGGGAACCCAGAACGCCAGCGGGTCGGAGATCACCCGCTCGCGCAGCGAGGTCAGGGTGCGGGTGATGCGCTCCAGGTCGTCGCCCGCCGGATGCTCGCCGGGGCGCACGCCCACGGAGTGCGCGAGCTGCCGGGTGCGCTGGAGTTCCGCGGCGAGCAGATCGATCCGGGCGGGCAGCGCGGACCACACCGCGTCGGCGGCGACGACCATGTCCAAAGAGGACGCGTACAGCTCGTTCATCCGGTCGACGAGGGTGGCCAGCGAGAAGCTCTCGCTGAGCCTGCCGCCGCCGGTCGGGGTGGGGGCGTTCGCCGCGGCGGCGGCCGGGCCGGCGACCGTGACGGACTCGCCGCGCAGCAGCTCCGTCAGCTCCACCAGGTCCTCACGGCTGGACCAGCGGCGCCGCGAGCGGATGTCCCGCGCGGAGCGCAACGCGTCGGTGTACGCGTCGAAGTACGTCCACAGCAGCGTGATCGACGCCTCCGCGGACGCCCAGCGCTCCTCGGTGACGCCGGTCAGCGCGGCGCCCTCGAGGAGTCTGCGGCCCGCGTGGTCCTGGAGGGCGAGGAGCGAGGTCTCGATCGCCTCGTGCTCCGAGCCGAGCCGCGCCAGCGCACGGTCGACCTCGTCCCGGTCCATCACCGGCCCGGGAGGTCCCGTGACGCCCATCGATCACCTCTCGTCGCTGTGTCCGTCTCCTGCTCGGTCCGCCGCCCGCCGGACGTCCCGTCAACTCGTGCGCAGGTACTGCGGCGCGGGCGGCATCGACGTCGACGAATCGGTACCCAGTGTCGCCGACAGCCAGTCGGCGTACGACCGCTGCCAGCCGTCCGCCCGGTACGCCACCAGGATCTGGTTGACGCGGCGCACCAGGTCGTCCGCGTCCTTGTTCATCGCCACGCCGTAGTACTCGGTCGTGAACGCGGCACCCTTGAGTTCCACCGTCGGGTCCTGCGCGGCCTGGCTCGCCGCCAGGGCCCCGTCGGTGACGACGGCGTCGACCTCGCCGAGCTGCAGCCGCACCAGGCAGTCCAGCTGGTTGGGGACGGTGGTGGAGATGTCGGCGGTCGCGGGCAGCTTCCCGGCCTTCACGTCGTCGGTCAGCCGGGCGCTGGCGGTCGAACCGGCCGCCGTGCAGATCCGCTTCTTCGCCAGCGTGCCGTCGTAGCCCGTGACGGTCGACGCCTTGGGGGCGAGCACCTGCTGGCCCGTCCTGAAGTACGGCGCGGAGAACGCGACGTCCTCGATCCGGTCGCAGGTGATCGTCATCGTGCGGACCACCATGTCGACCCGGCCCTCCTGGACGGCCGTGATGCGCTGGTTGGTCGGTATCGCCTTGAACTGGACGGCGTTGCGGTCGCCCAGGATGTCCTCGGCGATCCGCCGCACCAGGTCGATGTCGAAACCCTCCAGCGCGGCGCCCGCGGTGTTGGGGTCGCGGTAGCCCCAGCGGTAGCTGTTCTGGTCGACGCCGACGACCAGCTTGCGCTTCTCGCCCGTACGGGCCTTGATCGCGGCGATCGTCGGACCGTCCGCGGTCGACGGGGCCAGCGTCTGCGTCTCGGGCGCCCGGCACGTCGAGTCCGCCGCCGGGCTGCCCTCGGCGACGCCGGGGCCGCCGGTGCCGGTGCTGCCGTCGCCCTTCGACTGGGTCCAGGGCAGCAGCAGCACGAACGCCAGGGCGAGGACGCAGACGACCGCCATCGCGCCCACCCCGCCCCAGCCCCGCAGACCGGCCCGTATCCGTCGAGCACGCATCGTCACGCCCCCTCTCACCGGTACTCCGACAGCCTGCGGCCGATGCCGAGGACCGCGCCCGCCGCCCCCAGGACGGCGAGGACGGCCGCGCCCAGCGGCAGCCCGCCCATCGCGTCCAGGCCGTCGCCGGCCGCCTGCCTGAACTCGTGCCGCTCGTGGTCGAGCGCGGTCGCCAGGCTGGCGTCGACGCCGTCGAAGCACGCGCCGGTCGCGCCCTTCGCGCCGATCACCAGGGCCAGTGCCTGCTCGTAGTTGCCGTTGTCGTCCTGGGCGCGGGCCGCGGCGTGGCGCTTCTTCCACTCCGCCATGTTGCCCTCCGCCGTCGCGACCGGCTTCTCGCCGGCCTGGTCGTCGGCGAGCTTCGCCGCCGCCGCGAGGCCCTTGCCGAGGGCGGCCATCTCCTCGGTGAAGTCGTGGTCGTAGGCGTCGACCGTCGTGTCGCCGGCCTTCACGGTCTCGGCGCCGCGGGCCACCAGGGTGAGGTTCTCGTTGCCGCGCGCCTTCAGCGAGGCGATACGGGCGTCGTGCAGGACGTCGAGGGAGCGGACGCCGTGGTCGTAGGAGTCGTTCAGCCCCGCGCGGGCCACGCTGTGACCGACGACCAGCCACAGCAGCACGACGGCGGAGGCCGCGGACGCCGCGACCAGGCCGTGGTTGAGCACCCGGTTCGTACGGCGGTAGTTGCGGTGCTGCGCCCAGGCGAGGGCGGCCAGCGCGAGGACGCCGAGGGCGATCGCCGCCCACGGGTACGGCTTCGCCGCCGCGTAGTCGTCCTGGAGGCGCTGGTTCTCCCTCTGGTAGAGGTCCTCGGCGGCCGGGAGCATCTCGTCCTGCATCTTCTGGTTGGCGTAGCGCAGGTACGCGCCGCCCACCGGGAAGCCCTGCCGGTTGTAGGTGCGGGCGCGCTCGACGAGGCCCTTGTACTCCGGGAGCAGGGTGTTGAGCTTCGTGATCGCCGCGGTGGAGGGGGAATTGGCGTCGGAGTTGTTCGCCGCGGTGACGAGCTTCGCGGCGGCCGTGTCGATGTCGTCCTCGTAGCGCTCGCGCGACTCGGCGGTCTCCTGGCCGCCCGCCAGGAAGCCGCCGGCCGCGGCCGTGTTGGCGTCGGCGAGCGAACGGTAGATGTCCGCCGCGGCCGAACTGAGCGGCTGGCTCTTGTGCAGCACGTCGTCGGCGGCGGCCGCGCGGTCGCTCGTCTGCCAGGCGGTGACGGCGCCGAAGGCGACGACGAGGAGGGCGAGGACGGCGCCGATGACACGGAGCCTGCCCGGCTCGGTGGTTGCTGCGGAGCGCAACCGGTCGGCACCCTCGGCGAATGCCGTCCGGCGGCCGGGCGGTGCCGCCGTGCCGGTTGTCGGCGGGTTTGCCACGTTTCCTGACCTCCCCCATGGTCAACTGTCCGCGCCAGTATCGCCGCTCGGCGCGGTGCGGCGCACCGGGCTCCGCCGGATCCTGACCGGACCGCGGCTCACCCCTGCCGGTGAACACGTCCTGGGTGTGTGTTCGGTTCCGGGGCGGAGACCGGGGGCCGTGGGCGGGTGCGGGGCGGAGACCAGGAACCAGGAACCAGGGATCGGGGGCCGGGGCCGGGTGCGGGTGCGGGTGCGTGTGCGGGTGCGGGTCGTTCGTGGCGGGTCGCGCGGTCCCCGCGCTCCCGGACGGCGGCGGTCACGTGTGCGGGGAGGGCCGGGTCCGTCTGCCGCGGGCACGCGGGCCGGCCGGGGCCGCGGGGCCCCCGCACCGGTCAGTCCGTGAGTCAGACCCGCCGGAGAAGCCACGTCACATCCTCACTGTCAGTCCTCGAAGTGCGCGCGGAGCCTCGCCTGTGCGGCGGGGCCCGCTTCCAGTCTGTCCAGGCCCAGCAGCGCGGCTCCCAGTACCGGGCGTTGCCGTACCACCCTCGGGACCGCCTTGGGCGCTCTGGCGGCCAGCAGTTCGCCGATGCCGTCGTCGAGCCGGCGGTGGCCCGCGGTGAGGACTCCGCCGCCCAGGAGCACCGGGGTCTCCTCCGCCAGGAGGTCCAGGCGGGCCAGGGCGACCGCGGCCATGCCGACGACCTCCGCCGCCAGGCGGTCGACGACCGCGCGGGCCACCGCGTCGCCGCCGGAGGCCGTCGCGAAGAGGACCGGGGTCAGCTCGTGGCGGCGGGACGCGGGGACGCGTTCCAGGTGGAGGGACTCGATGAGGGCGTACATCGTGGGGAGGCCGAAGTGGGCCGGGAGGGTGTGCGCCAGGGCGGTGGCGGGACCCCTGCCGTCCTCGGCCCGGGCCGCGTGCCACAGGGCCTCCTCCGCGAGGGCCCACCCGCCGCCCCAGTCACCGGAGATCCGGCCGAGCGCCGGGAAGCGGGCGGTGCGGCCGTCGGGGCGCAGGCCGACGCAGTTGATGCCGGCGCCGCAGACGACGGCCACGCCCCGCGGCCCGTCGACGCCCGCCCGCAGGATCGCGAAGGTGTCGTTGCGGACCTCGACGGTCGCGCCCCAGGCCCGCTCGCGCAGCGCCGCCGCCAACCGCTCCTCCTCGACGGGCAGGTCGGCGCCCGCGAGGCAGGCCGAGACATGGGTCACCGAGGTGACGCCCGCGGCGGCGTACGCGCGCGTGACGGCGTCCGCGAGGGTGTCCACGGCGGGCCCCACCCCCACCGCGGGCGGCCGGAAGCCGCCGCCGCGGGCCGTGGCGAGCACCTCCCCGTCGGCCGCCACGACCGCCACGTCGGTCTTGCTGTTGCCCGCGTCGATGGCGAGGACACCTGCGGTCAGGCCCACGCGAGGTGCTCCCGGTTGTGTGCGAGGAGTTCGTCGGTCAGCGTCTCGGCGTACGCGTACTGGCCGATCAGGGGATGGGCGAGGAGGGCCCGGAAGACGCGGTCGCGGCCGCCGCGCAGCGCCGCGTCCAGGGCGAGGTCCTCGTAGGCGGTGACGTTCGCCGTCAGACCCGCGTACAGCGGGTCCACCGGCGTCACCGGCAGCGGGGAGGCGCCCTCGGGGCCGACCGCCGCCTGGACCTCGATCACCGCGTCGTCGGGCAGGAAGGGCAGCGTGCCGTCGTTGCGGGTGTTCACCACCTGGTGGGGGCTGCCGGAGCCGGTGAGCAGCGCGGCCGCCAGGTCCACGGCCGCCTCGGAGTAGTGGGCGCCGCCCCGCTTCGCGAGCAGCGCCGGCTTCCCGTCCAGCGCCGGATCGCCGTACATCTCCAGCAGCTCCCGCTCCATGGCCGCCACTTCCGCGGCCCGCGGGGGCTTGGTGCGCAGTTCGCGCACGACCTCGTCGTGGGCGTAGTAGTAGCGCAGGTAGTACGACGGGACCACGCCGAGCCGGTCCAGCAGGGGGCGCGGCAGGTGCAGGTCGGCGGCGATCGCGTCGCCGTGGCCGGTCAGCAGCGCGGGCAGGACGTCCTCGCCCCCGGGGCCGCCGAGGCGCACCCCCGTCTCCCAGGTGAGGTGGTTGAGGCCCACGTGGTCGAGGTGGACCTCGGACGCGGCGACCCCCAGCAGGCCGGCGAACCTGCGCTGGAGGCCGATGGCCACGTTGCACAGCCCGACCGCCCGGTGCCCGGCCTGCAGCAGGGCGCGGGTGACGATGCCGACCGGGTTGGTGAAGTCGATGATCCAGGCACGGGGGTTGGCCCGGCGGACCCGGTCGGCGATGTCGAGCACCACGGGGACCGTGCGCAGCGCCTTGGCCAGGCCGCCGGCGCCGGTCGTCTCCTGGCCGACGCAGCCGCACTCCAGGGGCCAGGTCTCGTCCTGTTCGCGGGCGGCCTGACCGCCGACGCGGAGCTGCAGCAGGACCGCGTCGGCGCCGTCGACGCCCGCCTCCAGGTCGGCGGTGGTGACGATGCGGCCCGGGTGGCCCTGCCGGGCGAAGATGCGCCGGGCGAGTCCGCCGACCGGCTCCAGCCGCTCGGCCGCCGGGTCGACGAGGACCAGCTCCTCGATCGGCAGGGTGCCCCGCAGGCGGGCGAAGCCGTCGATCAGTTCGGGCGTGTAGGTCGAGCCTCCGCCGACCACGGTGAGTTTCATGTCCGGGCTAACCGTTCGTTCCGCTCGGGGTGACGCCCCCGGCGAACGCGGAGGTCAGGGCGGAAGTCACTTCCCGGGGCGCTTCCCGGGGCGCTTTCCGGGTCGTTTCGGGGCTGCGTGCGGGCATGGCGGGGCCTCCCGGGGACGGGTGTGGCGACGAGGACGACGGGGGCGACGGGGATGGCGGGGTGGCGAGGAGGGGGTACGGGGCCGGTCAGCGCGAGGTGTCGAACACTTCGTCGCGGGTGGCCGCCAGCGCGCTCTCCAGCGCGCCGCGCAGCACCGGCCGTTCGGTGACACCGCCGACGACGAGCTTCGGCCGGGACGCGGCCAGCTCCTCCAGTTCGGCCTGGACGAGGGCGCGCAGCGCCTCGCCGCCGGCGGTCAGGCAGGCGCCGCCGAGGACGACGAGTTCGGGGTCGAGGACGGAGACGAGGGAGGCGAGACCGGTCGCGAGCCGGGTCGCGTAGGTGCTCAGCAGTTCCCGCAGCGGGCCGTCCTCCTCCTCGGCGGCGGCCCGTGCGACGAGGGCGGCGGCGGTCTCGGCGTACGGGCCCGTGGGGATGCCGGTGACGCCCAGTTCGCGGGCCAGCTCCGGCAGGACCTGGGAACCGGCGAGTTCCTGGTAGCCGCCGCTGTTGGCCCGGGTGACCTGCCGGACCAGGGGTGCGCCCGGCACGGGCAGGAAGCCGACCTCGCCCGCGCCGCCGGTCCAGCCGCGGTGCAGCCGGCCGCCGAGGACGAGGGCGGCGCCGAGGCCCCCCTCGTTCCACAGCAGCACGAAGTCCTCGTGCCCGCGGGCCGCGCCCAGCCGCTGTTCGGCCACGGCCACCAGGTTGACGTCGTTCTCGTACTCCACCGGCATCGGCAGGGCCGCCGCGAGCTCGTCGAGCAGCGTGGGCGAGTGCCAGCCCGGCAGGTGGGAGGCGTAGCGCAGCCGGCCGGTGGTGGGGTCGAAGGCCCCCGGCGTGGCGACGACCAGCCGCCGCACGTCGTCCCGGACGAGCCCGGCGGCCTTCACCGCGCCGTCCAGCGCCTCGGTGACCTGCCCCGCGACGGCCCCCGCGCCCCTTCTGCCCGGCGTGGGCACCTCGTACGTGCCCACCGTGCGGCCGGTGATGTCGGCGACGGCGGCCAGGACGCGCTCGGGGGTGACGTCGAGGCCGGCGGCGTGACCGGCGGCCGGGTTCACCCCGTACAGCTGGGCGCCCGGTCCCGGCCGTCCCTCCGTGGTGCCGGTGGCCAGGACCAGCCCCGCCGCCTCCAGACGGGCCAGGAGCTGGGAGGCGGTCGGCTTGGACAGGCCGGTGAGCCTGCCGATCCGGGTGCGGGACAGCGGGCCGTGGGCCAGCAGCAGGTCCAGGGCGGCACGGTCGTTCATGGCACGCAGGACGCGCGGTGTGCCCGGCGTGCCGGCGGTTCCTGCCATGGGGTCCGCACCTGCCTCTCTCGACCGCCCGGCTTCTCGGTGATCCCGGAGGGAGGCCCGCCGAGGGACCGGCGCCCCTCGCACCCGACCACTGTTAGGAAAGTTTCCTGTCCGGTGCAGGGAAGGTAAGCCCGGCGTCCGGAAGGCGTCAAGAGGGAGGCGGAGGCGTGAGAGAGGGAGGCGGAAGCGCGAGAGGGGAAGGCGGAAGCGCGAAAAGGGGCGCGGGGCACAGGAAAGTGCCCTTGGATGCGGATCGTGGACCGAAGACTTCTGTTCGTGCGCTGGCGTGCCGCCCTGGCGGACACCGGGCCGCCCCTGGTGGTGCTGTGCCTGCTCCTCGTCTGGAGGGACGGATTCAGCTGGCGCAACGCGGCCGATTCGCTCGTCGTGGTGCCCGGCGCGGCGGCTCTGGCAGCTCTGCTGGCCCTGTTCATCGCCGCCGGGGAGCACGTCGACCTGGTCCGCCGGGCCCGCGGCACCGGCCTCCCGGTGACCTGGGCGGCCCTGGAGGACGCCCAGACGGTGAACCTCCCGGTGGCCTGGCGGCCGGAGGACCGCGACCGCTTCAGGGCGGCACTGCTCGCGGCCGGCCGGACCTCGGGCGTGACGGAGACCGCCGGCGAACTCCGCTTCGAGTGGCGCCCGCTCCACTCCTGGCGGTCCGTGCACGCCACCGTGTCCGGCGACGAGGACACCGGCGAGGTGCGGGTGGACATCCGCGGCGGCGGGGAACAGAGGGGCAGGGACCGCGGGAAGCCGGGCCGGAACGGCTACCGCCTGCCCGTCGGCAGCAGCTTCGTCGCCCTGTGCCAGCTGGTACGGCTGATACGGACGCTTCCGCCCCCGGGGCAGGGCGCCGTGTCCGGGCAGTGACAGGGCGGTGACGGGGCGCCGGAACGCCCCGCCCCTTCCCCGGCGCGAGCGGGCCGGAGCCCGTCCCCGCTACTTCGGCGCTCCCGGCGGCGCCAGGGGCGTCAGCGGGGAGGCTGCCGCCGCCTGCGGGGAAGCCGGGTTGGAGTACACCGACGGGGCGGCGACGGAGGCCGTCGGGTCGTTGTCCGGGTCCTGCTCCGGCGGGACCGTTGCGCCGCCGACGATGCGGATGTCCGCCGCGTCGAACGCGCGCTTGATCCGCCAGCGCAGCTCGCGCTCGACGGTCAGGGACTTGCCGGGCATCGTCTTCGCGGAGACGCGGACCACCATCGAGTCGATCAGGACGCTGTCCAGGCCGAGCACCTCGATCGGGCTCCACAGGAGCTCGTTCCAGGG
Source organism: Streptomyces sp. NPDC088766 (assembly GCF_044750845.1). Lineage (NCBI taxonomy): Bacteria > Bacillati > Actinomycetota > Actinomycetes > Kitasatosporales > Streptomycetaceae > Streptomyces > Streptomyces sp. NPDC088766. The sequence goes on from NZ_JBIVKQ010000007.1 coordinate 251,462, forward strand.
CTCCTCCTTGTTCATCTTCTCGGCGACCTCGACGAGGGTGGCCCTGACGCGGTCCAGGTCCTCGGACGCCTTGACCGTGACGTCCACCCCGGCCGTCGCCCAGCCCTGCGAGAGGTTGCCGATCCGCTTGACCTCGCCGTTGCGGACGTACCAGATCTCGCCGTTGTCGCCGCGCAGCTTGGTCACGCGCAGGCCGACCTCGATGACCTCGCCGGAGGCGACGCCCGCGTCGATCTGGTCGCCGACGCCGTACTGGTCCTCGAGGATCATGAACACGCCGGACAGGAAGTCCGTGACCAGGTTGCGGGCGCCGAAACCGATCGCGACACCCGCGACACCGGCGGACGCCAGCAGCGGGGCCAGGTTGATCTCGAAGGCGCCGAGGACCATCAGGGCGGCGGTGCCGAGGATGAGGAAGCTCGCCACCGACCGCAGCACCGAGCCGATCGCCTGCGACCGCTGCCGGCGCCGCTCGACGTTGACCAGCAGACCGCCCAGCCCCGTGCCGTCGCCCGCCTGGACCGTGCGGTTCATCCGGTCGATGAACTTGGTGATGGCCCGCCGCACCACCATGCGCAGCACCGCGGCGATCACCAGGATCAGCAGGACCCGCAGGCCGATCGCGAGCCAGGTCGACCAGTTCTCCTCGACCCAGCTGGCGGCGTTCGTCGCGCCCTCCTGGGCGTCCTGCAGGGTCGGGACGATCACGGAGGTCGGCGACTCCGAGGGGGTCGGCGACGGCGACGAACCGGCGGCCCTGAGGACGGCGGACAAGGACACGGCAGGTACCTCCAGGTGCGGCGCTGCTCCCTCCGGCGCGGCGGTCAAGGTGGTCCAGGTCACGAAAAGGTCACCGCAGGGGCAGGAGCACCACACTAACGGGGCATTGTGTGTGCCTCGGCGGGATGTCCGAAGGAGGGACCGTGTTCGTCCGCGGTCCGCCCGCGCTTGAACAGGTCGGGGTGCGGGGGATGTATTTCGGGTGTGGTCGAAAACACTCCCGGCCCGTTACCGGGACATGGTGGCGCGTCCACCAGGCAAGAGGAGAGACTGACCTCAGATCGTCCCGGCGCGAGCCACGCGCCGCCGACGCCCAAGGAGGCATCCGTGCCGCATGTCCTGGTCCTGAACGCGTCGTACGAGCCGCTCGGCGTCGTACCGCTCCGCCGCGCGCTCGTCCTCGTCCTGGAGAACAAGGCTGTCTCCCTGGAGGAGTCCGGCGCCTTCCTGCACAGTGCGACCGTCACAGTCCCCGCACCCAGCGTGGTCCGGCTCAAGCGATTCGTCCGGGTTCCCTACCGGGGGCCCGTTCCGCTCACCCGACGGGCGCTCTTCGCCCGCGACGGGGGCCGGTGCATGTACTGCGGTGGCGTCGCAACCAGCGTCGACCACGTCATCCCGCGCAGCCGCGGGGGCAAGCACGTCTGGGACAACGTCGTGGCGTCCTGCCGGCGCTGCAACCACGTCAAGGCCGACCGCCACCTCGTCGAGATCGGCTGGCGGCTGCGGCACAAACCCGCCCCGCCCACCGGTCTGGCCTGGCGCATCATCGGGACCGGCCATCGGGACCCGCGCTGGCTGCCGTACCTGCAACCGTACGGCGCGGACGACGCCCTGGCCCGGATCGACGGCATCTCCGCCTGACCGATCCGGGCCTTTGCATGCCCCGTGGCACCGACACGCCACGGGGCCCTCCGGGCCGGGCACCGCGCCGGTCAGCGCGGTGCGGCTTCCCGGCGGGCGCCGCGCGCCGCGAACAGGGCCGTGCCCAGCGCGAACGCCGTGCCGGCCGCCGCCCACGACCACGGCCGGTCGCCCGGCTGCACCGGCCAGGCCCACACCGTGACCGCCCGGCCGGCCACGCCGGCCGACGCCTGGATCACCGTGCCGACGTAGCCGAGGACCGGCAGCCAGCTCAGGCGGGCGCCCATCACGACCGCCGCGGCGGCCGTGATGCCCGTGCAGCCCAGCAGATTGCGGAGCAGGGGAGCGGGGCCGAGGGCCGGGCCGGCGTCGAGGACGGCGAGTGCCGACAGCGCGCCCGCGAGCGCGGTCGGGCCGAGCAGGTGGGCCGGCCGGCGGGGCCACCAGGGGCGTACCGCCGTCCGGTCCAGCTCGTCGAAGGGGGTGGAAAGGCTCACGCCGATCACCGCGGCGGCCAGCACCGGGACCACGGCGGCCAGGGCCCTCACCCGGGCCGGATCGGGGGCGGCGGTGCCCGTCCGCAGCGCCGCCCACCCGGCGAGGGCGACCGCCCCGGCGAGCGCGGCCGGTGTCCGGGACAGGCTGCGGGATCGGGCGTACAGCAGGGCTCCGGTCACAGCGCGGGCACCTCGTCCGGATCGCAGTCGCCCGCCGTGGCGAAGTACTCCGTCAGCCAGGCACGGCGCTCGTCCGCGGCCATCGACGCGAGGCGCGCACGGGCAGCCCGCCGCTCGCGCAGCCCGGCGCGGGCGGCCTCGTCGCCGTGGGCGTCCAGTGCGTCGAAGTGCTCCTGGGCGGGCTTCGGCGCGAGGAGGTTCTCCACGGCGTCGTCCGCGCGGATCACCCGCGGGTCCGACGGCCCCTCGCAGCCGCCACGGTCCTGGAGCGCCGCCACGGCCTCCCACGCGTACTGCTCCGGATCGGTCAGCCCGCCCCGTACGAAAGACCGGCCCATCGGCGTCAGCACGGGCAGCTCCGCCTCCTCGGGGCGGGGCGCTCCGGGCCGGTCCTCGAACCGGACCGGTAGGTTCCGTACGCCTTCCAGCCGGCTGGTGACACCCGAGAGGGCGGCCCTGACCTGCGGCAGCAGATCTCCGTAGCGGGCGTTCACACAGATCTGCGGGGTGGTCGAGGTGTCACAGACCTGGCGGTCGCCGACCGGATCGGTGTGCCACAGCCCGGCACCGCCCTGCACCAGCAGCGCGCCCGCCGCCGTCGCCGCCGCGAGCGGCAGCAGGGCCGTGTACCGGCGCCGCGCCGCGTACGCCAGTACGGCGGCCGCCGCGAGGCCGGCCGCCCACACCGCCGCGGCCACGGGCTGCCACACCACCGGAACCAGGCTCTCCGGGACGGGGAGCGCCGGGTTCAGCCGGCGGCCGGCGCCGGCGTCCGCCCGCGGCGCCAGGCCCAGCGCGACATACCCGCCCACCGCCAGCAGCGGTGCCGCCGGCCGCCGGGGGACCAGCCGCCCCACCACCTGGCCGGCCACCGCGGCGGCCGCCACTGCCACCGCGTCCGCCGGCAGCAGCTCCGGACCCGGCCCGTCCCCCCGGGCATACGGCCAGGTCGCCAGCAGTGCCCCGGCCGCCGCCGTCACGTACCCGGCCGTCGTCCACCCGGCCACCGGCAGCGCCGACGCGAGGAACCGCGCCAGCGGCCCGCGCGCGGCCGTCCCCCACAGCTCCTCCGTACGGCGCCGGCGCTCCCGCCCGCCCTGCCGGCAGCCCGCCGCCGCGGCCAGCGGCAGAACGACCAGCAGGACACCGTGCAGTTCGGCGCGGGTCTCGGCCCAGCCGCCCTGCCAGCGGTCCGCCCCCGCGGCCAGCAGCCCGGCGACCGTCACGAGGACCACCAGTCCCGACCAGGGGGCGAACCCGCGCAGCGCCTCGGCGCGCAACGGGTGCACGCGGACCGGCGCGCGTCCCGGTGTCGTGACCGTGCGGCTCATCGCGCCGCCCCTTCCCGGGGCGCGAGGCCGGCGCGGTGGGCCCGCAGCGCCGCCGTGTAGCCGCGCTCGACCGGGGTGTCGCCGACCCCGTCGCCGGTGCCGTCCTCGCCCAGCGCGCTCAGCGACCCGGGGGAGCCGCGGTAGGCGACCCGGCCCGCGTCGAGCAGGGTGACCTCCGTGCAGGCGGCGGCCACGTCCTCCACCAGGTGCGTCGAGACGACCACCGTGGCGCAGGCGCCCAGTGCGCGCAGCAGCGCCCGCAGCTCCACCCGCTGCTCGGGGTCCAGGCCCGCGGTGGGCTCGTCCAGGAGCAGCACGTCGGGGTCGTTGACGAGGGCCTGCGCGATGCCGGCCCGGCGGACCATGCCACCGGACAACGTCCGCATCTTCGTGTCGACGCGGTCGCCGAGACCGACCCGTTCGACGGCCCTCTCGACGGCGGCCGGGGCGTCGGCGGCGGGCAACTCCTTCAGCCAGGCCACGTACGCGACGAACTCGCGGACCGTGAAATCCGGGTAGTACCCGAACTCCTGCGGGAGGTAGCCCAGCCGGCGGCGGACCGGGCCGCGCCGCCCGGCCTCGCCGACGTCCTCGCCGAGGATCTCCACCCGTCCCTCGACGGGCGGCGCGACCGTGGCCAGCACCCGGACCAGCGAGGTCTTCCCGGCACCGTTCGGCCCGAGCAGGCCGTGCACCCCCCGGCCCAGGGTGAGGTCCACCCCGTCGAGGGCGACGGTTCGGCGGTGCCGGACACGCAGTCCGGCCACTCGTATCGTGCTCAAGGGATCTCCGTGGGACGGACGGGCAGAGGTGTGCCGGTCGGTGGGCGGGGGCTGGGGCTGGGGCGGGGGTGGCCGGTCGGCGGGTGGGGGTGTGTGCCGGCTGGCCGGTCGGTGACCGGATGTGCGTCGGGGCGGCCGGTCCGTGAGCGGAGGTGCGTCAGGGCGTCCGGTCGTAGACGGAACGGCGGGCGGCCAGCGCGGCGGCGGAGAGCACCGCCGCGGCTGCCCATGCGCCCTGGGCGAGGGGGCCGTCGAGGACGACGGTGAGCTGTTCGGCCAGCCGGACCAGCGGGGCGCCGGACGGCGAGGCCAGCGCCGGTGCGAGCACCGCGCACAACCAGCCCCCGCCGGTCACCGCCGCGCCGGGCCGTGAACCGACGTACCCGGCCAGGGCCAGCGAGGCCAGCGTCAGCGCGAGCCCCGGCAGCAGCCAGGCCGCCGCGCCCGGCGCACCCGGGCCGGGCAGCAGCAGCCCGGCCAGTGTCAGCACCGGCAGGCAGACCAGCAGTACGGCCGCCGTCCGGGTCAGCAGCAGCCTCAGCCCGCCGGCGGGTGAGGCCGCGGCGATCTCGTGCACCGGGTCGGCATGCGGCCCGTACGACAGGGCCACCCCGAGGACCGGCACGACCGGCGCGAGGGCCAGCAGCAACGGCCGCGCCCCGGTCACCCCGGCCCCGTACGCCAACGCGACCGCCCCCAGCGCCACGACCAGCACGGCGACGGACCAGGCCCCCCGCACGGCGGGGCCTGCCGCCCACAGGACGCGGGCGAGGCGGGGTACGCGGACCGGCGCGGGTCCGGTGCCCGTCGCCCGGTGGGAGAAGCGGCCGATGCGGCGCCCGGTGGAGCGGCGCGCGGTGAAGCGGCCGACGGTGCGCGACGACCGGAGGCGGGCGCGGGGGAAGGGGACGGCGGGGACGGCGGGGACGGGCCGCGCGGGAGCGGGCGGCGGTGACGTGGCCCCGCTCGCCGGTGCCGGTGCCGGTGCCGATGCGGGTGCCGGTGCGGGTGCCACTGCCACTGCCGGGTTCGAGGCCTCTCGGAGCACCGCCCCCCGTACCTGTTCCAGAACGGCCCCCGCGGCGCCATCCCGTACCGCGCGGGACACGCGGGTCGCGCAGGCTGTGCAGTGCTCCAGGTGTCTCTCCAGGGACCAGGCGTCGGACTCCGGGAGGGTGCCGTCGGCGTAGCGGGCGGCCAGGGCGTCGGTCGCGTGCCGTCGGGTGGGGTTCATGCCGGGCCTCCCGCCGGAGCCGGGTGCAACTGGGCGAGCGCCACGCGCAGTTCGGCACGGGCGCGCATGGCGCGGGACTTGACGGTGCCCTCGGGGATGCCGAGCAGCCGGGCGGCCTCGCGGGTGGTGAGCCCGTCGACGACGGTCGCGCGCAGCACCTCCCGCAGCTCGGGCGGGATCCGGTCGAGGGCGGTGCCGACGTCGCCGAACTCCAGCCCCGCCAGCACCCGCTCCTCCGCGGACGGCAGGGCCGCCGCCGGTGCCCGCTCCACCCGCTCGGTGTCCATCGGCGCCGTCTCGATCCGCGCGGAGCGCTCCTGCGCCCGCCGCGCGTCGACCAGCCGCCGGGCGGCGATGGTCCACAGCCAGCCGCCGGCCTCCCCGCCGCCGTGTCCGGCCGCCGACCGCCACACGGTCACGAACGTGTCCTGCACCACCTCCCGCACCACCTCGGGATCGGCGCAGCGCCGGGTGAGCCGCGCGTGCAGCCAGCCGGCGTGCCGGTCGTACAGGGTGGCCAGGGCGCGGGCGTCCCCGTCGGCGACGGACCGCAGCAGCGCCGCGTCCGTGCCGCCCTCACCGTGGCCCCTCATGGGGCGGAACAGTCTCACATCCTGTCTGTCGGCCGGCCCGGCGCCGACGGTTCACGCCGGAACCCGGACGGCGCGCGGTCTGCCGCAATCGCCCCGCATTGGGGAGAATGTCAGGGTGAGGAATGTGACGAGATGCGTGTCGTCCGATACGGGGACGTCTGCCACCGCGCCCGCTGGGTAGGGCTTTTGCGGTAACCCGCGGACACCGCCGGACACCGTCGGGCACCGCCAGACACCGTCCGACGCTGTCGAGCGCCGTACGACGACGCCGCGCACCCCGTACGACGGCGCCGTCCCGAACGAGGAGGCCACCGTGGTCGCACCGGCACACCAACTGCTCCCGGACCGTTCCAAACGCCCGGCGGCGCCGTCCGCCTACACCGAGGAACCCCACCTGTACGCGTGCAGCGCGGAGGGCGCCCGCACCGAGGCCCCGCTGACCAGCGAACCCCCGCTGCCCGACGCCGAGCCCCTCACCAGTGAACCGCCGCTCGCCGCCGCGGACTCCGACTTCACGAGGCCGTAGATGACCGCACCCCTCGGAGAGGACCTCACCCGGCTCGCCGCGCTGCACGGCGTCGCCGTCTCCTACCGGCCCTCCCCGGACCGCACGGTCACCGCCTCCGCCGCCGCCGTCACCCGCGCCCTGGCCGCCCTCGGCGTGGACGCGGGCACCCCGCAGGCGACCCGTGCCGCGCTGGCCGACCGGGAACGCGAACTGGCCGAACGGCTGCTGCCGCCGACCATGGTCCGCTGGAGCGACGGCGCCGAGCCGGACGCCCTCGCCGCCCTTCCCGAAGGCACCCGCCTGCTGGTCGAGACCGAGCAGGGCGAGACCCGCGCCTGTCTCGACCGACTCCCGCCGGGCGTCCACACGGTGACCGCGACCGCGCCCGACGGCCGTACCGCCCGCGCCCACCTGGTCGTGGCCCCGCCCCGGCTGCCCACGCCCGCCGGACGCTCGTACGGTCTCCTCGTCCAGCTCTACTCCCTGCTGTCCGACCGCTCCTGGGGCATGGGCGACCTCGGGGACCTCGCCGAGCTGGCCGGCTGGGCCGGGCGGGCGCTCGGTGCCGGATTCGTGCAGATCAACCCGCTGCACGCGGCCGTCCCCGGCACCCCCACCGATCCCTCCCCGTACCGGCCCTCCTCACGCCGCTTCCCCGACCCGGTGCACCTGCGGATCGAGGACGTCCCCGAGTTCGCGTACGCCACCGGCCCCGAGCGGCTGCGGAGGCTGCGAGGACTGCGGGAGAGCGCCGCGCGGCTGCGGGAGACCGTCCTCGACAAGGGGGCGCTGATCGACCGGGACGCCGTGTGGGAGCTGAAGCGGGAGGCGCTGGAGCTGATCGCCGCCGTGCCGCTCGGGCCGGGCCGGCGGGCCGCCTACTGCGACTTCCTCGCCCGTGAGGGACAGTCCCTGGAGGACCACGCCACCTGGTGCGCGCTGGCCGAGGTGCACGGCTCCGACTGGCACCGGTGGCCGCAGGGGCTGCGCGACCCGCGCTCCGCCGAGACCGCCCGGGCCCGGCTGGACCTGATGGACCGTGTCGACTTCCACTCCCGTCTCGCCTGGCTCACCGACGCCCAGCTCACCGCCGCCCAGCGCGCCGCGCGGGAGGCCGGCATGTCCCTCGGGATCGTGCACGACCTCGCGGTCGGCGTGCACCCCGGCGGCGCCGACGCCTGGGCCCAGCAGGACCACCTCGCGGCCGGCATGTCGGTCGGCGCGCCCCCGGACGCCTTCAACGCCCGCGGCCAGGACTGGGGCCTGCCCCCGTGGCGTCCCGACCGCCTCGCCGAGTCCGGCTACGCCCCGTACCGCCGCCTCCTGAGCGCCCTCTTCCGCTACGCCGGCGCCCTGCGCATCGACCACGTGATGGGGCTGTTCCGGCTCTGGTGGGTCCCCCAGGGCGAGCCGCCCACCGAGGGCACCTACGTCCGCTACGACGCCGAGGCCATGCTCGCCGTGCTGGTCCTGGAGGCGTCCCGGGCCGGCGCGGTGGTGATCGGCGAGGACCTCGGCACCGTGGAGCCCGGCGTGCGCGAGGCCCTGCGCGAACGCGGGGTGCTCGGCACCTCCGTCCTGTGGTTCGAACGCGACTGGGAGGGCGACGGCCGCCCGCTGCCCCCCGACCGCTGGCGCGCCGACTGCCTCGCCACCGCCACCACCCACGACCTGCCCTCCACCGCCGCCCGCCTCAGCGGCGAGCACGTCGAACTCCGCCACCGGCTCGACCTGCTGACCCGCCCCCTGGAGGAGGAGCGTGCGGAGGCCGCGGCCGACACCGGCGAGTGGCTCGATCTGCTGTCCCGGCTCGACCTGCTCCAGGGCACCGGCGGAGGCGGCGACACCTCCTCGGAGGAGGCCGAGATCCAGGCCGTCCACCGGTTCCTGCTGCGCACCCCGGCCCGCATGATCGGCGTCTGGCTCCCGGACGCCGTCGGTGACCGCCGCCCGCAGAACCTTCCCGGCACCTGGGACCAGTACCCGAACTGGCGCCTGCCGATCGCGGACGCCGACGGCCGGCCGGCCACGCTGGAGGAACTGTCGGCGTCCCCGCGACTGCACGCGCTGACGGAGGTGCTGCGGGAGGAGGCCGACGGATGAGGGCGGGAGGGTGAGGCCGCCGCGTGAGGCCGCCGCGTGAGCGCGACGCGTGAGGCCGCCGAGTGATGGTGACGCGTGATGGTGGCGGGTGAGGGCGCCGTGCGGGGCAGCCGGGACGCGCGGAGCGGACGCACGGGGCGGGCACGCGGGCCGGACATGCGGGGATGTCCGTGCCTCGTGCGCCACCTCATACGGCACCCCGGACGCGCGTGCCCGAACCCCGTTCGCTAACTTGGCACCGTGGACAAGAAGAACGCCCTGCGCGCCGGCGCCCTGGCTGCCGGTACGACGCTGATGATGCTGCTCATGTCGTCCCCCGCGCTCGCGCTGACCCGCGACGACGGCGACGACCCCGGTCAGGGCCTCAGCGTCGTCGAGACGCTCGGCCTCTACGTGCTGGCTCCGCTCGCCCTGTTCGCGGCCATCACCGGCCTGGTGTGGGTGCTGGACCGGTCGAAGGACCGTGGCGACACCACCAGCTCCAACATCACCGTGAAGGGCGACGCCGCCAAGGCCGCCAAGGCCGGCTGACCCTTCCCCGGCACACCTCTCGAGGGCGCCGTCCCCGCCGTCCGTACGCGCACACCGCCGTACGACGCCGGAGACGGCGCCCTCGCGCGTCGTACGGCCACCGCGCGCCGACCGCCTCGACCGCCCGGGGCGCCCGGCCCTCCACGGGTGCGGCGCGGTGAGGTACCGCTGCGCGGTCGGCGCCGGCCAGGCCGCGGCCTCCTGCCGAGGCAGCGCCACGGCGGGCGGGAAGCGCGGCACGTGGCGGGCGGGCGCCTACCGCTCCGTCGCGAGCAGCAGTTCCCTCAGCAGGTCGGTCAGCTGGCCGGCCTGTCCGGCGTCCAGGGCCGTCGTCAGGGCCTCCGTCTGGACGGCCAGACCCGCGCCCACCGCCTCCTCGACCAGCGCCAGGCCCTGTTCGGTGAGGGTGACCCGCAGGCCCCGGCGGTCGTGCGGGTCGGGGGAGCGGCGCAGGAGTCCGGCCCCTTCCAGCTTGTCGAGGCGGCCGGTCATGCCGCCGGTGGTGAGCATCAGCGTCGCCGACAGCTGGCGGGGCGAGAGGGTGTACGGCTCGCCGGAGCGGCGCAGGGTGGCCAGCACGTCGAACTCGCCGCGCGAGATCCCGAGGCCCGCGTAGGCCTTCTCCATGCGGTCGCCCATCGCGCGGGCGAGCCGGTAGACGCGGCCGAAGATCTCCATGGCGGTGGTGTCGAGGTCGGGCCGTTCGGCCGCCCACTGCTCGACGATCGCGTCGACCGGGTCCCTGCGCCGCGCCGGACGCTCGCGCCGCGCCGGGTCCTTGGTCTGCGCCGCGTTCTTGGGCCGCGCCGGGTCCTCGGTCTGCGCCGCGTCCTCGGGCTGTGCCGCGTCCTTGGGCTGTGCACTCATGCGGGGAGTATCCGCCCGCTTCCGGTCGGCCGCAAGAAAGTGGCTTGACGGCAAGTTGCTTAGCGCTAAGCTAATTACCGCCAAGCCGCTTTCTCCGAGAGGGGTGCCGGTCATGAACCGGGCCGCGACCGTCCTGCTCACCGCCCTCGCCCCCGTGTCCTGGGGCACCACCTACGCCGTCACCACCGAGTTCCTGCCGGCCGACCGCCCGCTGTTCACCTCCCTCGTGCGCGCCCTGCCCGCGGGTCTGCTGCTGCTCGCCCTCGTCCGGGTGCTGCCCCACGGCGCCTGGTGGGGCCGGGCGACGGCGCTCGGCGTCCTGAACATCGGCGCGTTCTTCCCGCTCCTGTTCCTCGCCGCGTACCGGATGCCGGGCGGCATGGCCGCCGTCGTCGGCTCGGCCGGACCGCTGTTCGTCATCGGTTTCTCGGCGCTGCTGCTCGGGCAGCGGCCCGCCGCCCGCACCCTGCTGACCGGGGTCGTGGCCGCGTTCGGGGTCAGCCTGGTCGTGCTGAAGGCGACCGGCGGACTGGACGCGATCGGGCTGTCGGCGGCGGTCGCCTCCACGGCCTCGATGTCCGCCGGTCTCGTCCTGGCCAAGAGGTGGGGCAGCCCCGAGGGGGCCGGCCCGCTGGCGCTCGCCGGCTGGCAGCTGACCCTCGGCGGCCTGCTCGTCGCGCCCCTCGCCCTCCTCGTCGAGGGCGCCCCGCCCGCCCTGGACGCGGCGGCCGTCGGCGGCTACCTCTACCTGGCGCTGGCGGGCACGGCGGTCGCGTACTGGCTGTGGTTCCGCGGGATCGGCCGGCTCAGCACCACCCAGGTCACCTTCCTCGCGCCGCTCTCCCCGCTGACCGCGGCCGTGGTCGGCTGGGCGGTCCTCGGGGAGGCGCTGACGGCCCTGCAACTGACCGGCATGGCGCTGGCGTTCGGCGCGACGGTGGCCGGACAGCTCGGGCCGCGCCGTACCGCGACCGCCGCGACCGCCCCCACGACCGCCACCGCGCCCACGGCCCTCACCGCCGCCCCCAAGCCCGCGCCCCCCGCCTTCGCGGCCGCTGTCACCGCCACCACCCCCGCCACCACCCCCGCCTCCGCCGTCAGCGCGGTCCGTCCGGAAGGTCCCCCGCAGGCGCCCGGGAAGGTCGTCGCCCGACGCGGTGCCGCCGTGGAAGGATGACGCAACCGACACATCACGAGGAGATGACCGCGTGCCTGGCACAAACCTGACTCGCGAAGAGGCGCAGCAGCGGGCGAAGCTGCTCACCGTTGACTCGTACGAGATCGATCTCGACCTGTCCGGTGCGCAGGAGGGCGGGACCTACCGGTCCGTGACCACGGTGCGCTTCGACGTCGCGGAGAAGGGCGCTGAGTCCTTCATCGACCTGGTGGCGCCGACCGTCCACGAGGTGACGCTCAACGGGGACCGGCTCGACCCGGCCGAGGTGTTCGCCGACTCCAGGATCGCCCTGCCCGGCCTGCCGGCCGGCCGCAACATCCTGCGCGTCGTCGCCGACTGCGCCTACACCAACACCGGTGAGGGACTGCACCGGTTCGTCGACCCGGTCGACGAGCAGGCCTACCTCTACACGCAGTTCGAGGTGCCGGACGCCCGCCGCGTCTTCGCCTCGTTCGAGCAGCCCGACCTCAAGGCGACCTTCCAGTTCACGGTGAAGGCGCCGGCCGGCTGGACCGTCATCTCCAACTCGCCGACGCCGGAACCCAAGGACGACGTCTGGGTGTTCGAGCCGACCCCGCGGATCTCCACGTACATCACCGCGCTGATCGTCGGCCCGTACCACTCCGTGCACAGCGTGTACGAGAAGGACGGCCAGAGCGTGCCCCTCGGCATCTACTGCCGTCCCTCGCTCGCCGAGTTCCTCGACTCGGACGCGATCTTCGAGGTCACCCGGCAGGGCTTCGACTGGTTCCAGGAGAAGTTCGACTACGCGTACCCGTTCAAGAAGTACGACCAGCTCTTCGTGCCGGAGTTCAACGCGGGCGCGATGGAGAACGCGGGCGCGGTGACCATCCGCGACCAGTACGTCTTCCGGTCCAAGGTGACCGACGCGGCGTACGAGGTGCGGGCCGAGACGATCCTGCACGAGCTGGCCCACATGTGGTTCGGCGACCTCGTCACCATGGAGTGGTGGAACGACCTGTGGCTGAACGAGTCGTTCGCCACCTACACCTCCATCGCCTGCCAGGCGTACGCCCCGGACAGCCGGTGGCCGCACTCCTGGACGACGTTCGCCAACTCCATGAAGACCTGGGCGTACCGGCAGGACCAGCTGCCGTCGACCCACCCGATCATGGCCGAGATCCGCGACCTGGACGACGTCCTCGTCAACTTCGACGGCATCACCTACGCCAAGGGCGCCAGCGTCCTGAAGCAGCTCGTGGCCTACGTCGGCACGGACGCGTTCTTCGCGGGCGTGCAGGCCTACTTCAAGCGGCACGCGTTCGGCAACACCCGGCTGTCCGACCTGCTGGGCGCGCTGGAGGAGACCTCCGGCCGCGACCTGGGCACCTGGTCGCAGAAGTGGCTGCAGACCGCCGGCATCAACATCCTGCGCCCCGAGATCGAGACCGACGCCGACGGCGTCATCACCTCCTTCGCCATCCGTCAGGAGGCCCCCGCCCTGCCCGCCGGCGCCAAGGGCGAGCCGACCCTGCGGCCGCACCGCATCGCCGTCGGCCTGTACGACCTCGACGAGGCGAGCGGCAAGCTGGTGCGCGGCGAGCGCGTGGAACTCGACGTGGACGGCGAGCTGACCGCCGTACCGCAGCTGGCCGGCACGCGCAGGCCGGACGTCGTGCTGCTCAACGACGACGACCTGTCGTACGCCAAGGTCCGCCTCGACGAGCAGTCCCTCGCGTTCGTCACCGAGCACCTCGGCGACTTCGAGGCGTCCCTGCCGCGCGCCCTGTGCTGGGCGTCCGCCTGGGACATGACGCGCGACGCCGAACTGCCGACCCGCGACTACCTGTCCCTGGTGCTGTCCGGCATCGGCAAGGAGTCCGACATCGGTGTCGTGCAGTCCCTGCACCGCCAGGTCAAGCTCGCCCTCGACCTGTACGCCGACCCGGCCGCCCGCGAGGCGCTGCTGACCCGCTGGACCGACGCCACGCTGGCGCACCTGCGGACCGCCGAGGCGGGCGGCGACCACCAGCTGGCGTGGGCGCGCGCGTTCGCGGCCACCGCCCGCACGCCGGAGCAGCTGGACCTCCTGGAGGCGCTGCTGGAGGGCACGCAGACGATCGAGGGCCTCGCCGTCGACACCGAGCTGCGCTGGACGTTCGTGGAGCGCCTCGCGGCGGTCGGCCGGTTCGACGAGGCGGAGATCGCCGGCGAGTACGAGCGCGACCGCACCGCGGCCGGCGAGCGGCACGCGGCGACCGCCCGTGCCGCCCGCCCCACGGCGGAGGCCAAGGCGGAGGCGTGGGCGTCGGTCGTCGAGTCCGACAAGCTGCCCAACGCCGTCCAGGAGGCCGTCATCGGCGGCTTCGTGCAGACCGACCAGCGCGAGCTGCTGGCGCCGTACACGGACCGGTACTTCGACGCCGTCAAGGACGTCTGGGGCTCGCGTTCGCACGAGATCGCCCAGCAGATCGCGACCGGCCTCTACCCGGCCGTCCAGGTCAGCGAGGAGACCCTGCGCAAGACCGACGCCTGGCTGACCTCGGCCGAGCCGAACGCGGCCCTGCGCCGCCTCGTCTCCGAGGCCCGCTCGGGCGTCGAGCGCGCCCTGAAGGCCCAGGCGGCCGACGCGCGGTAACAGCGTGCCGTTCGCGGGCCCGTACGGACCGTACGGCTCGTACGGCTCGCAGAAGGGCGTCCGGTGTCCGGCCGGGCGCCCTTCGCCGTACAGCGGGGGCGTGCGGTGCCGCGGCAGTGTGCGATGTCGCGTACCGCGTCGTCGGCGCGACGTCCGGAATCCGCCGGTGGAAGGGCCGGCGGCGCGTGAACCTGGGAGGCATGACCACCACGGCCCAGACCTTCACGGCACGCCCCATCACCCCCGGCGCGCTGGCGGAACTCCGCGTCAGCGACGACGCCGGACGCCCCACGACGGCGTTCACCGACGACGAGGGCGGCGCCCCGCTGCGCTGCTGCCTGCGCCACAGCACGCCGGGGGAGCGGATCGCCCTCGTCTCCTACGCGCCCCTGCGCCGCCGGGCCGCCGAGACGGGCACCGACCCCGGGGCCTACGACGAACAGGGCCCCGTCTTCGTCCACGCCGACCCGTGTCCGGGCCCGGGCACGGACCGGGACGGCGGGGCCCTGCCCTTCACGAACGCGCACCGCACGGTCCGCCGCTACTCCGCCGAGGGCCGCATCCTCGGCGGCCGGCTCGTCGCGGACCCGTCGCCGCAGGCGTTCGCGCGGGCCCTGCGGGAAGCGTTCGACGACCCGGCCGTGGCGTTCGTCCACGTCCGGGCCGTCGAGTACGGCTGCTTCCTCTATGAGGTGACCGCGGAGGTGACCCGAGAGGTCACCGGGCGCTGACCAGGTGTTCTGTCCCGGGAGGTCGTGGGCGGTCTCCATGATGCGCCGCCCGTCCCCGTCACGCGTCGCGTAGCCACCCTCCTCCGCAAGGACGGGTGGGCCGGGCTCGCTCCGCCGAAGATCGGGATCAACTGCGGGCGACGACCACGAAGTCGTTGGAATTCCTGACGTTGACATCGACACCCGTGGCGTTCTTGTACTCGAACTGCCTCGCCAGGGTGGGCTTGGCGCTGCCGCTCTTCACCCAGATCCTCACCACCCGATCCTCATCGGGAAGCCATATCGAGCATCGGCCCGGATTGAGCCAGTCAGTGAAAATCGCCCCCTCTCCGGGATAGGCGACGAACTCCGTCTGCACGGAGAAACTGGTCGTATTGTTGCAAATTGTGTAGTAGTGCGGAGTGGCCGCCCGAGCAGGCGCGACGGTCCCGCCGACAGCAGCTGCAACAGCCCCCACAACGCAAGCCGCTCGAGCGGTCTTCAGCTTGGAGCTGACAGTCATCGGTTTCCCTCGATTCATTGTGCTTTCTCGGACATGACAGGGAGTCACATCTCAAGGACCCTGCTCCAGCCCTTGTCGGGACCTTGAGGTCTCGCGATGCCGGACACCTTCTGGTGCTCCGGTGTGAATTCGCAATCTTGGGTCATGACGCCGTGGGCGCTCCCAGGCGTCGGTGGGGTCGCTGATTCCCGGGGGAACGCCCCCCCCCGCTCGTTGCTGGCGGACGTGCTGCAGTTCGTGGCGCATGGTGTGGTCGTCCATGTCGGCCGCGCTGCGGAAGACGATGTGATGGGTTTTCGTGGTGTATGCCTTGGCACCGACGGCCTCGGCCGAACTGCGGTCGACGTGGATCCGGACGTCACTGAAGTCCTCACCGTCGTAGTCGCTCTCCATCCGGCGCCTGACGTCCGTCTGCAAGGGACTGCCCGAGGTCCGCGTCACGGCATCCACCCGGTCCAGGGCTTCTCGCTGCACGGTCTGGTCAGGGGCGCTTCGTTGCACGGTCGCGCCATGACCGCAGTCCGCACTGTGCTGATGGCGCTGCGACTCCACCAGCCGGGCGGCCGCGGCGTTGCCGATCGTCCGCTGGAGGGACAGTGCGGCGGCGGGCGACAGGCCCCCCCGCGTGCCGGGCGGCCTGCTGAGGGCCTGCGGTCGCCGGGAACCGGACTGCACGCCGAGGAAGCCCCTGGCCGCGATCGGGATCTGCGACGGGTCGCTGCCGGTCGGCGTGCACGGCTGTCTCCTTGTTCTTTGTGGACACGTACGGATCAGACCCTGATGCTGCCGGGGCGCCATTGCTGCGGTAAGGGCGAAGAGGGCGGCGTGGAGGGCAGGACAGGACTGCCTGGCTGTTCCCCGTCCCCCGGCACCCGCGCGACAGCCGGAACACGGCGCCCGGCGAACGCGCCACAGCCTCCTCTGAACGCCTCGACCTTGTTCGGCCGGGAGCTGCTCGTCCCCGTCCGTCGCCCCGGCCGCCCAGTCCGGCTCCTCCCGAGTCGGCGAGTGGGACAGACAGAGTTCATGTGCGGTGATCGGCCGCCTGAAGCGCGGATGTGCGGTTCGCTCGATCAAGGTCGCAACCCGCCCCGGGCCCCGAGACGATGGTCAACGTCACCACCGACGATGCTGAGCCGAACGGGTGACGGGCCGGGCGCTCAGCGCTTCAAGATCGACGCATTGCCCCTTTGGCGCGTATCCGGGTCACACCCCTCCTGCGGGCAGGCGGGCTGTCCGAGGCCTCCCACGTACGGAGGATGCGCCGGCGGAGGCCCGGATGACCCTGATGGCGGGGTGCCCGCCTATGCTGGGGACGTGGCGGCGAGATCGGGGCAAGAGGCGGGGCTGCGGCCCGACGCCGCGCGCAATCGGGCCCGGATTCTGCAGGTCGCCCGTGAGCGGGTTGCCGGCGGTGACAACTCGCTGCAGCTGAACCTCATCGCCCGGCTCGCCGGGGTGGGCGTCGGCACGGTTTACCGGCACTTCCCCGACCGCCACGCTCTGATCGAGGCGCTCTCGGTGGAACGCTTCCGGGAACTGGTGGAGCAGGCTCGGGCAGCGTCCTCGGCCGAGGACACGCTGGAGGGGCTGCGCGGGCTGCTGCGGTTCACGCTCGACCTCGCGCTGGACGATCCCGACTTCGCGGCGGTGCTGTCGTCTGCGGGCGATGCGCGCGCCCAGACCTCGGAGATGAAGGCCGAGCTCGATGAAGCGGTAGGCGTTCTGCTCGACCGGGCCCGGCTGGCGGGCGTGATTCGGAGCGGTGTCGAGGCGGACGATGTGCGCCGCCTGCTGTGCGGTGTGGAGCACGCGGTGCGTTCCGGGGACGGGGAACCCCGCGAGCTGTATCTCGGGGTTCTGCTGGAAGGGCTCCGCCCGCCGCGCTGACACGGCTGCAGTCGGCCCGGGCGGCCTCACGAATAAACGGATACCCATCCGGTTGCTGTAGCATGCCCACGAAAAAACGGATAGCTATCCGATTCTTTGCGGGCATGTAGGGAGCAGATCCATGAGCGCGCGAGCAGTGGTGACGGCGGGTACCGGAGGCATCGGCCTGGAGACGGCGAAAGGGCTTGCGGAGCGCGGGTATGCCGTCACCGTCGTCGGCCGAAACGCCGAGCGCGGTGCGCGCGCCGTCGAGGAAGTGGCGTCGGTCGCGACCGGAGCGGCGCCACGCTTCGTGGCGGCCGACCTCGCCTCACTGGAAGAGGTACGGGCCTTGGCCGCGCAGCTGGCCGCCGAGGGCCCCTTGCGGGTGCTCGTGAACAACGTCGGCGCGATGTTCGACCGGCGCCGCCAGAGCGTCGACGGTGTCGAGGCGTCCTTCGCCGTCAACCATCTCTCGCCCTACTTGCTGACCGAACTGCTTCTGGAACAGTTGCGGGCGGGCGCACCGAGCCGGATCGTCAACGTCACCTCCGGTGCGGTCGGCCTCGCCAAGCGCACCTTCGACTCCGTGGAACCGCCGGGCGGCTACTACGGGTTCCACTGGTACGGTCGGGCCAAGCTCGCCCACCTGGTCTACACCCTGTACCTGGCAGAGCGCCTTCGCGGCACCCAAGTGGCGGTCTTCGCCGCGGACCCCGGCGGCGCGGCGACCGCCATGACGAACGGCACCATGACCTCACCGAAGATCGTCTCCCCGCCGCTGCGCCTTCTGTGGCCACTGGTGCGCCGGAAGTTCGAACGCTCCACGACCGCGCCTGCCTCCGTGGCCGCCCGGTCGTCCGTCTTCGCCGCCACCGACGCCTCCCTCGACGGGCAGACCGGGATACTCATCGGGCCCGAGACCGTGCCGGTTCCCGTGCCACGCGGCGCCGAAGACCCACGGGCCGTCGAGAACGTCCTCAGGCTCAGCCGCCGAATGGCACCACTGTGAGGCGGCGGGGCCGGTATCCCCGCCGCTTCCCTCACCGAACGGCCCGCAACCCGACTTCCATGCCGGTATCCACCAGCAACTGGTCAAGTGCACGGGGTAGTTCCGTGCGTCGTCGGATGCCGAGTTTGCGGTAGGCGCTTGTCAGATGGGTTTCGACGGTGCGCCGGGCCAGGTGCAGGAGCTCGCCGATCTCGGCGTTCGTGCGGCCTGCCGCGGCGAGTTCGGCGATGCGGCGTTCGCTGTCGGTCAGGGCGGCCTGCCCGCCGGGCGGCGTGGCGCGGTGGCGGGCGCCGCACTCGCGCAGGGCGTTCTCGGCCAGGGCACGTAGGCGGACCGCGCCGATGCGTCCGGCTCGGTCGGCCGCTTCGCGCAGCGGGTCGCGGGCCCGGGTCCGTTCTCCGGCGGCGGTCAGTTGACGGCCCTGGGCGATCAGTGCCTGAATCAGGTCCGTCTCGGCCGGGGTGTCCCGTAGCAACCGCACCGCCCGGTCAGTCAGTTCGAGGCCGTACCGGCCCCCGGTGGCGGTGCCCAGAACGCGCAGGCAGCGGCCCAGCCTGCGGGGCGTGTTCCAGACCTCGGCAAAGCCCATCTCCTCCTGGGCGAGCGCGACGGCCTCGTCAGTTCTGCCCAGGGTCAGCAGGCATTCGGCCGCGGCGGTTCGCCAAGGGGTGACGATCGGGCTCACCACGTCCCGGGCCGACTGGCGCCGCCCGCACTCCAGGAAGTCTTCGAGCGCGCCGACGGGGGCGTCGCACGCCGCGCGCAGGCGCCCCCGCGCGAAGTGGAGGACGGGCCGTTCCCACGAGTCGGATGCGTCCCTCGGATCGCAGCGGTCCGCGAGCGCGGCGGCCTCCTCCGGACATCCCGTCTCGGCCAGGGCGACGATGGCGAGAACCTCCGTGTGCCCGGGCCTTCCCGGGGCGCCGGCTCCCGCGGCCCGGCGCGAATCGAGCTCGGCCAGGAGGCCCGGGTAGTCGCCACGTGCGGCGAAGATCTCCGCCCGGATGTTCAGGAGGGTGGAGTGCGCGGGATGCAGGAGCGAGGCACGCTGCTCGGCCAGGCCACGCCGGACCAGGCGCTCCGCCTCGTCCAGTTCGTCGGCCCACAGGGCGACGAACGCGGCCGCCGCGACCAGAACGGACTCGGCCAGGGGATCGACGGGCTCCCGCAGCAGGTCCCGGACCCGGGCCAGTGCGGTCTCGGCCGAGAGCAGCCCGGCGGTCGACTCGTACTGCGTCGCCAGCGCCCGCCCGACCGGATCCGCCGACTCGGGCGCGCGCCCGGCCTCCGCACGCAACCGGCCGTACATCTCGCGCCGTAGGGCCTGGTCCCGGTCGGACACCAGCATGGACGCGCTCCGCACCGCGGCTGCCAGCCCCGGCTCGGCCGCCAGACCCTCCTCCGCGGAGGCCAGCGCGGTCAGAGCCGCCCGTACCTCTCCCCGTCCGGCCAGTGCTGTGCCGAGTGCGATCGCCGAGCGAGCCCGGTCGCGGGGCTCGTGGGACAGCCGGGTGGCCTCGGTGAGCCGGGGTATGCCGGCCGCCGGGAAAGCGGCGAATTCGAGGGACCCCAGCTGGGTGAGGACGGTAGCCTGCCGGGCCGGCGGCAGTGCCTCGCTCAGCGCGCGGCGCAGGAGGACGACGGCGTCGGCGGTACGGCCTTCGCCGACCGCACGCGCCGCGGCGTCCAGCAGGACATCGGCGGCCCAGGCGCCGACGGGCGCGGGCGCCGACAGCAGCTGTCCCGCCACGGCCTCGGTACTCGCGCCGTGGCGCAGCATCGCTTCGGCCGCCCTGGCGTGGGACGCGCCTCGCAGGTCGCCGGACCAGCCGCTCAGTACCGCGTCACGCAGCAGGGGGTGGGCGTAGCGGGGGCGGCCCTTTGAATCGGGACGCAACAGCCCCAGGTGGGTCATGGCGGTGAGCCAGCCGCGGACCCTGGAGGGATCCGAGTCCGTCATGGCGGCGAGCAGGCCGCCGTCGCCGTCCTCGTGACCGCCGTCGGGACCGTTCACGACGGCGAGCGCCCGCGCGACCTCCGCGGATTCGGCGCCGGCGCACTCCAGCCACCAGGAGACGGCCGCGGGGAAGGCGCCTGAATACAGGGCGGCACACGACTCCGGGATACCTGCCGCACTCGGGTCCTGCCCGCGCAGGTCGTCCAGCAAGGCCCGCAGGAACAGCGGGCTGCCCGCGCCGGCCCTCACCATGTCGTCCACCCAGGCATCGGGAACCTCGGTGCCGACGGCCGCACGGACCAGCCGCGCCGACGCGCTCGCGCGGAGCGGGGCCAGGGTGTGGGTGCGGACGACGCCGGACGAGAGTGCGCGATCCAGGCCGGGGACGGGCGGCCCGACGTCGTACTGGCTGCGCTCGGTCGCCACCAGCAGCACCGGCAGGCGCTCCACCAGCCTGGCTGCTTCGACGAGCCAGCCGCGCGATGTGCTGTCGGCCAGGTGGACATCGTCGATGGCCATGAACAGCGGTGCCTCCTCCGTCCAGGTGAGCAGGGCACGCCACAGCCGTGCGGCCCGTTCCCGGTGCGCGGCAGGGTCGGCATCGCCGGCGTCCGCGGTATCCAGAACGGGGTACGCCAACTCCGGCCGATCGCTGAGCAGTTGACACACCGCGGTCAGCGGGGCGAGCGGCTCGGTCGAGCAGCGGACCCGCAACACCTGCATGCCCTGGGCGGCGGCGTGCCGGGCCGCCGCTTCGAGGAGCGCGCTACGGCCGGTGCCGGTTGCGCCCTTCAGCAGCACCAGGCGCCCTGAGCCGGAGCAGGCACGCGTTGCCTCCGCGGCCACTGTCGCCAGGCCCGCCTCGCGCTCGAGAAGGGGCTCCGCTGCCGGCATGACTGCCTCCTGCTGTCGTGGACGTGCCGTGGTGGACGCATCGCGCGCCTCGTGGTTCTCCACGATTGTCCGTGCGCGGCAGATACAGAAATGTGAACTCCGTTCGTCACTCATGGATGTGTAAGGCAAGCCACAGAGGAACATAGGGGCCAAGTGAGCGGTATGTCGGGCACCTCGGACATCGGTTCGGTCGGGACCACGGGCAGGGAACCGGACGGTTCCGGGTACCGGATCGGTGTCGTGGTCCACGCGCGGGACCCCATCTCCAAGGTGGGGGTGGTCAGTCAGCTGCGGCAACATCCGGTGATCGACCTCCGTGACGAGGCCCGGCCCGGGGCCGGGACCGTGGCAGTGCTGGTCGAGGAGACACCGGACGAGACGACCTTCGCGCGGCTGCGCCGACTCGTGCGCGGAGAGGGCGCGCACACCGTCCTTGTGGTGAGCGCGCTTCGGGAGAGTGAACTCCTCACGGTCATCGATTGCGGTGTCGGAGCCGTCGTCTGGCGCCACGAGGCGACCGCATCGCGGCTGTCGCAGGCCGTCATCGCGGCATCGCGGGGCGACGGCGACCTGCCCGCCGATCTGCTCGGCCGGCTGATGAGTCAGGTGGGAACGCTCCGGCGCGGCGCCGCGGAAGACACCGGCGCCCCCGTGACGAGGCTGACGGCACGCGAGGCGGACGTTCTGCGACTGGTCGCCGAGGGACTGGACAACCCGCAGATCGCTGCCAAGCTCGCGTACTCCGAACGCACCGTCAAGAACGTTCTGTACGGGCTGACCACCCGTTTTCACCTGCGCAACCGGGCACATGCCGTGGCCTATGCCGTGCGGGAGGGTCTCATCTGACCGCGAGGGCGACGATGCGTGGCCGCCCGAAGACGCCGCTCCACCGGTCCTGGAGGTGCCGCGCCGCTCGGCGGGGGCCGGGGCCGGGTGGTCGGCCGCGCCCGTGACCTCGAGCTGGCCGGCGGGTTGATCCGCCGCGCCGTCGTCACCGCGGCCTGCGCCGCATCGGCCGCGGTGAACCAGTCACCACGGCCGACCTGCTGGAGGGGCCCGCCGCGAGTGTCGCAAGGCGGCCCCCTGGTGCCTGGGCGAGGCCGCCTGGTACCGGAGGCGGATCTCAGGGGTGGACGATCGTCCAGTTCGGGACGGTCGGGTCGACGATCTGCCACCTCTGGGCCTCGCCCTCGACGCAATCCCTGATGAGGAGCCTGTCGGAGTTCCCCGCCACACTGGTGCCACCCATGTCCAGGCAGGCACCGTGGCTGGCGAAGTTGCGGATCCAGTAGGTGTCCTCGTCCTGCTGGTCGAGCCACCACAGCTGGTTGTCCTCGGTGGTTCCATTGCAGCCGTACGTGAACACCGCGCTGGCCGCGGGCTTGGCCCCCGACCCGTTGAGGTCCATGCAGAGCCCGCCCTTGACCTGGCGTATCTGGAAGAGGGCGGTGTCTCCGGGACCGCCCTTCGGTTCCACCACCTCGACGTTCCAGCGTTCGTTCTCCCCGGAGCCCGGATCGCAGGTGTTCACCGTGACCAGATCGCCCCGCTCGGCCTCGGCCACGCCCGGGACGTCCGCGCACCGCTTGACCGACCTGAGTCTGAGCAGGACGTTGTCCACGGTCCGCCGGCCGGTCTCCTTCTCGGCCGTCGGGGAGGTGGCTCCGCCTCCGCCGCTTCCCCCGCCTTCCTTGCCGCCGCCTCCGCTGCTCTGCGGAGAATCTTCGGGAGCCTCCTCCGACGGCGCTTCGGCGGCCGGCTCCGAGCCGGGCGGCGAAGGCTTGTCGGCCACGCCGGTCTCCTCGGCGTCGGGCGGCGGCAGGGCGCTGCCGCCGGCTTGCCGGAGCTGCTCCACGGCCGCGGTGCGAACCTGCGGTTCGTACGCGATCCAGAGCATCACGAAGGTGATGGCCAGTGCCAGGGCGACGCCCAAGGAGGCGGCGAGCCAGCCGGGCAGGAACCCTCGCTGGACATAGGTGCCGTCGACCTCCAGCGGCGTCGTCCCCGACCGTTGCACGGTCAGCGTGTAGGGGCGCCGCTGCTTCGAGCCGAACCAGATGATCTGGCGCGGCTTGAGCGTCGCCCGCACGAACGCGGCACGGCCCGGCTCGATCTGCACGCTGCCCGGAACAATGTCGTACGACAGTTCGTCACCGTTGTCGCTGCCGCTGACGGACGCCGTCAGGGTGGTGTTGCCGAGGTTGTCGACGGCGAGCCGCGGCCGGCCGCGGAAGCGGCTCTTGACGGTGGCCGGCACCAGTTCGGCGCGGACCTCGCTGAACGGGGTGATGGTGAGGTTGCCCTCGGGGACGGTGACCGCCTCGGGATACTCGGTCGGAATGACGCGTACGGCATACGGGTGGGGGCCCGCTGCCGCGTCGGGTGTGCGCGGCGGCGCGAACGTCAGTTCCACCGTCCCCGTGGTCCCTGGATAGAGCCGGAGCACGGCCGGTTCCACGGTGGTCCACGGTGCGATGTCGCCGACCGCCTCGAAGCGGTACTCGTCGACGACGTCGCCGGTGTTGCGCAGCCGCAGCCGCACGGTGGTGGTGTCGCCCGGGTCCACGGTTGCGGAGGCGGGTTCCAGGGAAGTCCACAGGATCACGCGGCGACGCTACGCGGACACACCAAGCGCCGGTCATAGGCCATGGGGCAGCGTTCCCTGCCTGTACGGGCACGGGAAGCCACGTCCCTGGCCGGGCCGGGCGGGCCCGCGGAGCTTCGATACCGGCGGGCAGCCGCGCGGGCAACGCCGCTGCCCACTTGTCCACCACGTCGTGGGACTCGTCGAGAGCCGGATCGCGAAGGTACGGCGCCCACCGGCTGCGCCCCGGTACGACGATCGCCCCCCTCCAGGCCGGCTACCACCTGGCCGCCACGGACTTCGTGACGACGCCCGTCACCGGAGCCGCGGGCTCGGGTCCCGATGGCACTCCGAACGCCACGACGTCCCACTTCATCGCTGCCTCGCAGAGCACCGAGTGATCTGGGCCCTTTCGTTCGGATCATCTGATCGTTGGTCTGGGTGTGTCGTTGACTGACGCGCAGTGGGCGCGGATCGAGCCGTTACCCCCGGACCGAACGCGGAGGCGGGATGGCCGGTGGCGGGATCACCACGAGGTGATCGACACGATTGCCTTCAAGTCCCGGACCGGAACCCAGTGGGTCCACCTGCCCGAGAAACACGGCAACGGGCGAGGCGTCCGCAGCCGGCTGCGGATGTGGGCCGTCGACGGCACCTGGGAGCGGGTGTTCACCGCGCTGATGGCCCAGGCCGATGCCGACGAGGACCTGAACCGGGCTGTCCCGGTGGACTCCACCATCGTGCCCGCTCACCGGCACGCGGCCGGGGCCCGCAAGAAGGGGCCCCGGCCGGCGAACCGGACGATCACGCCATCGGCCGGTCCCGCGGCGGACCGACCACGAAGATCCACCTGGTGGCCGACGGCCGATGCCGGCCCCCTGGCGTTCGTCCTGACCGCGGGACAAGCCGGTGACTGACCGCGGGACAAGCCGGTGACGCACCCGCCTTCGAGAAGGTCATGGCCCGCCTGCGGGTGCCCCGGCGGCGCGGCCGGCCTCGCACCACTCCGGACGTCGTCCTGGCCGGCAAGGCCTGCTCCTCGCGTGCCATCCGCACCCACCTGCGCAGGCGCGGAATCCGTGCGGTCGTCCCCGTCCCCGCCGCCCAGCGGGCACACCGCCTGCGATGCGGCAGTCAGGGCGGCAGACCGCCCGCCTTCGACCGTGAGACCTGCAAGCACCGCAACACCGTCGAACGGTGCGTCAACCGCCTCAAGCGATGGCGGGGCATCGCCACCCGCTACGACAAGACAGCCACGATCCACCTGGCCGGACTCCACGTCGCAGGCATCCTTCTCCGGTCCGCACGGTGATCCGAACGAAAGTCCCTAGCCCTTCAGCTCCTCGGCCACCAGCTCCGCGATCTGCACCGCGTTCAGGGCCGCGCCCTTGCGGAGGTTGTCGTTGGAGACGAACAGGGCGAGGCCGTTGTCCACGGTCTCGTCCCGGCGGATGCGGCCCACGTACGACGGGTCCTTGCCGGCCGCCTGGAGCGGGGTCGGGATGTCGGTGAGGACGACGCCCTCGGCGTCCGCGAGCAGCTCGGTGGCGCGCTCGGCGCTGATCGGGCGCGCGAAACGGGCGTTGACCTGGAGGGAGTGGCCGGAGAACACCGGGACGCGCACGCAGGTGCCGGACACCTTCAGCTCGGGGATCTCCAGGATCTTGCGGGACTCGTTGCGGAGCTTCTGCTCCTCGTCCGTCTCGTTCAGGCCGTCGTCCACGATCGAGCCGGCCAGCGGGACGACGTTGAAGGCGATGGGCCGCCGGTAGACCTGCGGCTGCGGGAAGTCGACGGCCTCGCCGTCGTGGGTGAGCCGGTCGGCGTCGGCGACGACCTTCTGCGCCTGGCCGTGGAGCTCCGCGACGCCCGCGACACCGGAGCCGGACACCGCCTGGTAGGTGGCGACGACCAGCGCCTCCAGGCCCGCCTCGGCGTGCAGCGGCTTGAGGACCGGCATCGCGGCCATCGTGGTGCAGTTCGGGTTGGCGATGATGCCCTTGGGGCGGTTCGCGATCGCGTGCGGGTTCACCTCGGAGACGACCAGCGGCACGTCGGGGTCGCGGCGCCAGGCGGAGGAGTTGTCGATCACGACCGCGCCCTGCGAGGCGACCTTCTCGGCCAGCGCCTTCGAGGTCGCGCCACCGGCGGAGAACAGCACGATGTCGAGACCGGAGTAGTCGGCGGTCGCCGCGTCCTCGACCGTCACACCGTCCAGCTCGG
Source organism: Streptomyces sp. NPDC088766 (assembly GCF_044750845.1). Classification (NCBI taxonomy): domain Bacteria; kingdom Bacillati; phylum Actinomycetota; class Actinomycetes; order Kitasatosporales; family Streptomycetaceae; genus Streptomyces; species Streptomyces sp. NPDC088766. The sequence continues at coordinate 277,280 of NZ_JBIVKQ010000007.1, forward strand.
TCCCCGCGGAACGGGCCGAGGCGAACAGCCGCAGCTCCGTGACCGGGAAGTCACGCTCCTTGAGGATCCTGCGCATGACCGTGCCGACCTGACCGGTGGCTCCGACGATTCCGACCCTCACGGCGACTCCCTCTGTCTGTGCTTCTGCGTGCATGGTGCCTGGCCGAGGCTTTTCCATGATGCGGCCGACACGGGCCCGCCTGTCCAATCCTTTGACCGCCATGCCCGAGGACTGGGACGCCCCGCACCCCCGCACGGCTCCGGAACTCCCGTCCGTACCCCCGCTGAGCTGGAGGAATTCGCTCCGTCCGGGCTTCCCGCCGCAAGCTGTGCTGCCGCGCGCGGCGGTGTGACGTACGCCTCCGAACGATTTCCCGGCGCCGCGCCGAACGTTTCCGCGCGCCACGGCGTCGTAGGGGGGACACGGGGAGGGGAGGGGTGTCCGTGCTGCGCAGAACGGCCCGCCGCGGACCGGGGGAGGACGCCGGGCACGGTGACCCGCTGGACGCGGCGCAGGAACGCCGGGTGCGGGCGGTGCTCGCGCTGGGCGGGGTACCGCAGGCGGACCTGCCGGACGGGGTGCAGCAGGTCCGCCTGCGGCTGCTGGAGCGGGCCGCCAAGGGGTACGACGCCCCGCGGGACGTCTCGGCGTGGGCGGCCGTCGTCGCCTCCAACCTCGCCATGGACTGGCACCGGGCCAAGCGCCGCCAGGAGCGCCTCGGGGAGCGGCTGGCGTCCCTGCGCCCGCACGAGCAGCCCTCCGGCGAGGACACCAGCGTGCTCTCCCTCGCCGTCGCGCAGGGCCTGGACGACCTGCCCGACGCCCAGCGCCAGGTGGTCGTCCTGCGTTTCTACGCCGATCTGCCGGTGCGCTCGATAGCCGATGAGCTGGGCGTCCCGGAGGGCACGGTCAAGAGCCGCCTGCACACGGCGGTCCGGGCCCTGCGCGCCCGCCTGCACGAGGACGAGGTGGTGTGACATGACCGCCGGACACGAACCCGACACCCACGACGACACCCACGACGACGGCCGCGAGGACCCCGGCGGCCGGTACGGCGACGGCTCGCGCGGCGGCCCGGACGGCACGGACCCGCTGATGGCGGCCATCCTGGACGTGCCGCTGTCCGGGGACGCGCGGACCGATCCCGCCCTCGTGGCCGGACACCGCGCCGCGGCGGCCGACGTGGCGCTCCTGCGTGAGCAGCTCGGCGTCCTCGCCGAGGCCCTCACCCGGCCGCCGGTGGCGGAGCCCGTGCGGCGGCCGGCCCCCGCCCCGCTCCGGCCGGTCCGCCGGCGCCTCCCCCCGGTCCTGCGGACGGTCGGGCTGGCGGCGGCCGGCGCGCTGGTCGCCGGGAGCGGGTGGCTGCTCGTCCAGGTGAACGGGGGAGCGGACGGCATCGCCTCCTCCGGCGCCGACAAGCCGGCCGCCGACGAGAAGGCCGCCGCGTCCGGCGCCCACGGTCCGCTCGGCGACCCCGGCTACCTCGCCTGCGCCCGGCTGGTGGTCGAGGGCGACGTGACGGACGTCGTCCCGGTGCGCGGCACCTCCCGCGAGCGGGTCACCCTGCGCGTGACCCGCTCCTACAAGCCCGCGGCCGCGGCCCGGGAGGAGGTCGACTTCGTGAGGGAGCGGGGCGTGGACCCGCCGGCCGCCGAGGGCGATCACGTCCTGGCCGGCTTCTCGCGGGGGGCCGCCTCCCCCGACGTGTGGGCCGTCGGCGAGGCCGACATCGCCGCCGGACGCTCGGCGCTGGCCCGCGCGCTGCCCGAGGCGGACGGCACGCCCTGCGAATGAGCGGGGGGCGGGCGCCCGACCGGACGCCCGCCCCCTTCGTTCAGCGGCTCAGTCGCTCACCGCGCTCCCGAGCCCCTGAGGTACCGCGTTACTGCGTTACTGCGTGACCTTCTCGATGACCACGCTGCCGAGGCCCGCGACGGTGCCGCGCGCGTTCACCAGCTGGACCTGGCCGAAGAAGGACCGGCCCGCCGGCGCGGGGGCCGCGGCGGTGACGGTCGCGGAGACCGTCGCCGAGGCGCCCGTGGCCAGCTTCACCGGCGTCGACTCGTCGACACCGACCGTGCCGAGCGCGGACGAGTAGAACACGTCCAGGTAGTCGTACGCGGTGGTGCCGGCCGGCACCGAGTAGCCCGCGACCTCGATGGTGTACGTCCCGGCGGCGGGCGACGGGATGGACACGGCCTCCTCGGAGTCGCCGTCGGCCTGCTGCGCGACCTGGTTGCCGGCCGCGTCGTACACGGTCAGGTCGAGGTCGGCGGAGGCGTCGGAGACACCGCCGATGGAGACGTCCAGGGACTTGGCACCCGCGGGCACCTCGACCGTGGTCGTCTGGTTCTCGTGGTCCGCGATGGTCGGGCGGGCCGCCTTGGACGAGCCGAGCGGGCCCCCCGTCAGCTTGCCGTCGATGGCGGCGAAGTTGTTCGTCACCTTCCAGGAGACGGCGGCCGGGGTGCCGACCTTCGCCTCGGACACGGTCACGGTCGCCGGGTCGAAGGCCGCGCCGTACACGGTGACGTCCAGCTTGTACGGGTTGTCGAGCAGCGGCGACGTGCGGCGCGACTCGACCTCGATCTCCCAGACGCCGGGCTGCGGGTCGGCGTAGGAACGCACGTCCGGCTTGCAGCCGTTGCCGTCGAGGTAGTTGTTGTAGCAGTAGACGGTGGCGCTGTCCTCGACGGCGACACCGTAGGGGTGGATCGAGATGAACCGGGTCTGGCTCTTGTCTTTCAGCCCGCTCATCGCGACCTCCAGCGACGTCGCGCCCTCGGGCACGGTCAGGAAGTAGTGCTGCGAGCTGTTGCGCTGCACGGTGTTCTGCGCGGAGAACGTGTGCGCCACCGGCGTCGAGACGACGACCGTGTTCAGGACCTGCTTGTCGATGCCCTCGGTCCGCGGGTCGTCGACCTCGAGGATCGCGCTCTTGATGCCGGCGGACTTCGGAGCGGCCTGGACCTTGACGGTCACCGGCTTGTTCAGCGGCAGCTTCACCTCGTCCGAACCGACGATCCGGAAGGTGCCGGCCGCGTTGTTCTCGAGGTGCAGCTCGTGGCGGATCGCCTTGTCGGCGCCGGTCGTACGGGTGATGGTGACGTCGTACGTCTTCTTCTGACCGGCCTTCAGACCGCCCTCGCGGTCGTAGATGCCGGTGCCGAAGCCGGGCGTCTTCAGGGCGAAGTCGATCGCGGTGTCGACCGGGGCCTTGACCGCGTACTCGTGGGCGGTGGCGCCGTCCTTGATGGAGTCCCAGGCGTCCACGATGTTGATGGCGCCCGCGCCCTCCTCGTAGGCCTGGAGGCCCTTGATGTGGTCGGCGGTCGAGGTCAGCGCCGTGCGCAGGGTGGCGGGCGTCAGCTCGATGCCCTTCTGCTTCGCGGCGCTCAGCAGCAGCGCGGAGGCGCCGGCGGCCTGCGGGGAGGCCATCGAGGTGCCCTGGAGCATCGCGTAGCCGGCCGGCAGCGTGTATCCGGACTCGGCGACCGGGGCGCCCGGCAGCCAGGTCTGGATGGTGTTGATGGCGGCGCCCGGCGCGACGAGGGTCGGCGTGAAGCCGCCGTCCTCACGCGGGCCGCGCGAGGAGAACGGCAGCAGCGCGTACTTCTTCGTCACCTGCGAGCCGTAGTTGGCGGCCCAGGTCTGCTTGGAGATGGCCGCGCCGACCGAGATGACCTTGTCGGCCAGGCCGGGGTCGCCGATCGTGTTGGCGCCGGGGCCCTCGTTGCCCGCCGAGATGACGAGCTGGACGCCGTAGGTGTCGATGAGGCGCGTGTACAGCTCGGCGCGCGCGTTGTTGCCGTCGTTCAGCGCCGGGAGGCCGCCGATGGACATGTTGACGATGTCGACGCCGCGGTTCACGACCAGGTCGATCATGCCCTCGGTGAGCGCGACGTTGGTGCAGCCGCCGCTCCAGGAGCAGGCGCGGGAGGAGACGACCTTGGCGCCGGGGGCGGCGCCGTTCATCTTCCCGCCGAACAGGCCGTTGGCCGCGGTGATGCCGGCGACGTGGGTGCCGTGCTCGGACTCGATGACGCCGACGTTGACGAAGTCGGCCTTCTTGCCGACCCAGTCGCCGCCGTACGGGTCGGTGGGCACGTCCTTGCGGATCTCGACGACGAACGGCTGCCGCTCGACGACGTCGGTGGCCGGGTTGTCGGTACCGAAGTAGCCGACCTGGTACCCGTCCTTGTACGGCTTCATCGGCGCGTCGTCGGTGAAGTCGAAGTTGTTGTTCAGGTCGACGCGGACGGTGCCGGCGGCCGGGTCGTAGAGCAGGCCCCAGACGTCGGTGGTGTCGCCGTCCCGGTTGGCGTCGCCCTTGGCGTCGCCGCCGGCGGTGACCGACTCGCGGAACAGGTTGACCTGGTAGCTGCCCTCGGGCGCCTTCCAGGACACGCCGCCGTAGGTGAAGGCCGGGCCGCTGACGGGGTTGGTCATCCGGCGCCAGGTGCCGTCGCTGTCGACGATCGGGTCGGTCGCGGTGACCCAGTCGACGATCTTGCGCTCACCGGTGGTGGTCTTCTGGAGCGCGGGGTGCCCGAGGTCCACGCCGGAGTCCAGCACGCCGATGGTGACGCCGCGGCCGTCCGCCTTCGGGTGGTCGTCCACGAAGTCGACGGCGCCCGTCTCGAAGGACGGGTTGTACGGGTTCTCGGCCGGGGTCTTCCTGCCGGGCGCGGGATACGTCTTCGCGCTCGCGGTGGCGCCCGCTCCCTTCGCGGTGTCGGCGCTCGGCGTCGGGTCGTCGAGGGCGATCTCCTGCCGCAGGTCGATCGCGTGCACCGAGGACAGCTCGGCCGCGGCGGCGATGGCCGCGTCCGCCTTGGCGGTCGGGACGGTGGCGCGGACGTAGCCGAGCTTGTCGTAGGACCGGCCGACGGAACCGCCCTTGACCGCGTCCAGTTCGTCGGCGACCTGCTCGGTCTTCCCGGGCGAGGTGGCGACCATCAGGGTGACGTTCTTGTCACCGGCGGCCTTGGCGTCGGCGAGGACGTCGGCGTCGTCGGAGCCGAGCTTGTCGGCTGCGGACTTCACGCCCGGGTCGGCGGCCGGGGTCTGGTCGGCGGAGAAGGCCAGCGGTATCGGTCCGGCCGCGGACAGCGCGGCCACCAGACCGGCGGCCACGGCTATCCGGGCCGCGCGTCTCGCGCCGGGTATCGGTTCGCGCTGGGGGGTGTGGGTCATCGGCATCCCTTGTAGGTAAAGGAACGAGCGTCACGCGACCGGGCCGTTCCTGCCTGATCGCGGTCGCCGGAAAGTGATCCCGGACGATCGCACAGCCTTGTCCAAGGGGCAGATGTTTGGGGAGAGTTGACCGAATCGATATGGATGTATGGGGAAAACCCTCTACGAGTCACCTGTGCAAGGGCTTTCGGCCGTCCGGATGCCGACGGCCGGGTGACGGCCGGGGGCGGCGGGCGCGTCGACGTGGGGCTGCGGGCGCCGGCGTGACCTTGCGCGGGCGCCGGCAGGGCGCCGGCCGGACGCGCGCGGATGCCGGCCGGAGGTCGGCCCGACGTCGGGCAGGCGCCGGCCGGGCAGGGCGCGGGCGCGGCTAGGGCGCGGGCGCGGCCGGGGTGCCGGTCAGGCGTCCTTCGTGCGGGCGTAGTGGCGGGACGCCTTCGCGCGGTTGCCGCAGGCCGCCATCGAACACCAGCGGCGGGTGCCGTTGCGTGAGGTGTCGAAGAAGTGCAGGATGCACGCCTCGTGCGCGCAGCGGCGGATCCGGTCGGGCGCGGTGGCGAGCAGTTCCAGGTAGTTGCGGGCGGCCAGCCAGGCCGGCCCCCAGGTCCCGTCCGCGAACTCGGCCCGCTCGCCGGGTCCTTCGGCGGTGAGGGTGGGCCGGATGCGTCCGTGCTCCAGCACGGCGTCCACGGCGTCCACGGCGTCCACGGCGTCCACGGCGTCCGCTACGTCGGCCGGCCCGCGGTCCGCTGCCGTCCCGGCCGCCGCGCTCCCGGCCTCCCCGTCCACGGCCGCCCTCAGCGCGTCGCGCGCCCGCAGGGCGTGTCGCAGGGTCGCCTCGTCCGCGGTGAACCGCCCGTCCAGCCCGTTCGCGGCGAGCCACACCGCCAGCCCGTCCGTGCCGGTCAGCAGGTCCTGGGGGGAGCCGTCCCGCATCCAGCGCGTGTTGAGCAGGTCGAGCGCGAGGGGTTCGCCGGTGAGGGGGCGCGGGTCGGGGGTGGTGGGCATCGAGGGGCTCCTTCCGAACTAACCAGTAAAGGGTACGTGACCGGTTGACTCGCCTATGTCTAACCTTTAATGTCATGAACAGAGGTTAGAAGAACCGCTGACCCGCCTCCGTCGAAGGGGACCCCCGTCATGACCCTGCGCACCGGCCACATCGGCCTGAACGTCACTGATCTCGACCGCTCCCTCGCCTTCTACCGGGAGGTCATGGGCTTCGCCCTCGTCGGCGAGGGCAAGGAGGAGGGCCGGCGGTACGCCTTCCTCGGGGACGGCGACCGGCTCGTCCTCACGCTCTGGCAGCAGGCGCAGGGGGCGTACGACGGAGCTCGCGCCGGTCTGCACCACCTCGCCTTCGAGGCCGACTCGGTCGAGCGGGTCCGGGAGTACGAGGCGGCCCTGCGGGCCCACGGCGCCGACTTCGCCCACGAGGGCGTCGTCGCCCACCACGAGGGCGCGGCCTCCGGCGGCGTCTTCTTCCACGACCCCGACGGCACCCGCCTGGAGATCTCGGTGTCCCACGGAGTGGAGGGGGCCCCGGCCCCCGGCGGCGCGACCGCTCCGACCTGCGGCTTCTTCTAGATCAAGGGGCAGGCCATGGATCTCTACCACGCCGGCTCGCGCACCCTCCAGGACCGGCTCGGGGTGCGCGAACTCGCCGACCACGTCGGCCGGTCCGTCGGCGAGGGCATCCGTCTCGCCGCCTCCGCGTTCCTGGAACTCCAGCCGCAGCTCGTCCTGGGCGCCGCCGACCCCGTGAACGGCGAGGTATGGGCCTCGGTGATCACGGGTACCCCCGGTTTCGTCCGGGCCACCGGGCCGCGGCGGATCTCCGTCGCGGGAGGGCCACCCCCGACCGACCCTCTCGCGACGGCCCTCGCGACCCCGGACACCCCCGTCGGCACGATCGCCCTCGACCCGCGCACCCGTCGCCGTATGCGCCTCAACGGCCGGCTGCGGCCCACGCCCGGCGGCTTCGCCGTCGGGGCCGACCAGGTCTTCGCCAACTGCCCCAAGTACCTCCAGAAGCGGGACACGTACGAGACGGTGTCCGACCGTCTGCCCGGTCCGCCCCGGCGCGGCACCGGACTGACCCCGGAACAGGCCGCGCTCGTCGCCGCGGCCGACACCTTCTTCCTCGCCAGCGTGCGCGAGGGCGGCGCCGACGCCAGCCACCGCGGCGGCAACCCCGGCTTCGTCCGGGTCGTCTCGCCGGGCGAACTGGCCTGGCGCGACTACCCCGGCAACTCCATGTTCCTCAGCCTCGGCAACCTCGTGGCCGACCCGCGCGCCGGACTGCTGTTCCTCGACTGGACGACGGGCCGCACCCTCCAGCTCACCGGGCGGGCCCGCACCGGGTTCGGCACCGACGGCGAGCGAACGGTCCGGTTCACCGTGACGCGGACCCTCGACACCCCCGCCGCGCTGCCCCTGCGCTGGTCCGCGCCCGAATACTCACCTGCCAACCCGGACCGGGACCGCTAACGTCCAGGTGTGCGAGAGAAGTTGAGGGTGGCGGCCTACGCCGTGTGCATCCGGGACGGACAACTGCTGCTGGCCCGCTCGCCCGCCCCCGACGGCACCCTGGAGTGGGTGCTGCCCGGCGGCGGCACGGAGCACGGCGAGGACCCGCACGACACGGTGGTGCGGGAGCTGGAGGAGGAGACCGGCTACCGCGTCGAGGTGACCGCTCTGCTCGGCGTGGACTCCTCCCGCCACACCGTCCCCCGCAGGAACCTGCGCGGCCCCGTCGACCACCACGGGGTGCGCATCGTCTACGAGGGCCGGGTGACCGGCGGCGAACTCCGCAACGAGATCGGCGGCTCGACCGACCTGGCCGCCTGGCACGACCTGTCGGCCGTCCCGGAGCTGACCCGGATACGGCTGGTCGACGTGGCGCTGAGACTGTGGCGCGAGCGGCCCGCGAACGGACGGGTGCCGACCTGAGGAGGGGCCGCCGGGTCGTACCCGGCGGCCCCTCCTCTCCCCTCCTGGTACCGCCCCGGTCCGTCGCTACCGGGGCAGCACCACGACGTACGCCGCCGGGTCACGGTCCCCCGACGCCATCAGGGCCGTCCGCACCACCGCCGCCTGCTGCTCCATCCCGTCCCGGAGCTTCCTCGGCGTGATGTGCACGACCGTGATGCCCAGCCGCTCCAGGTGCTCCCGCTTGCGGACGTACTCCGACCACAGCGCGTCCTCGTCCTGGCGCGGTGCCCGGGTGTCCAGCTCCACCGCCACCGCCTGCTCCGGCCAGTACGCGTCCAGGCCCCCCAGGTGCGGGCCGCCCGGCAGCCGCAGGTCCACGTTCCACACCGGGTCCGGCAGGCCGAAGTCCCGCACCATCGTGTAGAGGCGGTCCTCGGCGATCGCCCGTCCCTCGGCCAGCAGCGAGTCCACCGCGTCCACCACGTGCGGGCGGCTCAGCAGCTTGGCCTGGTTCAACTCCCCGATGATCGCCGCCGGTTCGCAGTGACCGGCGCGCACCGCCTCCGAGAGCAGCCGCCGTACCGCCCCCGCGTCCGTCAGCTGCGACACCGCGTCCGCCAGGGCGCGCGGCACCGGCGCCACCGGCACCCCGGTGGCCTCCTCCGGCACCGGCAGGGCGGCGGCGCGCAGGACGTGCGCGCAGCCCGTCGACCGCAGCCGGCGCAGCCGGGGCACCAGGACGTCGATGCGGTCCAGGGAGAGCAGCGCGGGCGCGGAGGCGAAGCCGTGCAGGGTGAGCGCGGCCAGCCCCGTGATCATCGCCTCGCGGTACACGGGCCGGTGCGGCTGCCCCGGCTCCGGCTGAGCCGGCACCCCGGGTGCCGTCACCTCACGGGCCGCGTACAGCAGCACCGCGTGCAGCCGCTCCTCGCTGGTCGGCGGCCCCTGGTGGAGCAGGTAGACGCCCGGCAGGAACTGCTGCCAGGGTCCGCCGGACCGGCACTGCTCGTTCATCTCACCCGGTGACACGCCGAGCGAGCGGAGCTGGGCCGTGGTCAGTACGCGCCGTTGCGCGTCCGGGAGGTGACGCGCGGGACGGGCGGCGGCCGGGGGGAGGGGGGTGTTGTGGTTCATGACCCCGAGATTCCCGTTCCCGGCCCCTCCTGTAACCGCTGTTACAAGGCCGTCGGCAAACCTGGACAAGCTCGCCCTAAAGGACGGGTGTTCGGATGCCGAGTAGGGGCCGGAAATCCCTGGTCCCTCCGGTGGGGGCCGGGGGTTACGGTTCGGATTGACTGAATTCCGTAACGGTCACCGTCCGCCGGAGTTCAGGCCAAAGGTCGGGCGGCTGCCGGGCCCGGCCGGGCACTGCCGACCGGGCAGCGGTTCCCGGCCGGATCGGCCGCTGCGGACCGGGGCGGCTGTTGCCGGCCGGGGCAGCGGCTGTCGGTCGGACGCCGCCGACGGGTCGGGCGCCGCAGGTGGGTCGGCCGCCGCCGGTCGGACCGGCGCTGTCAGAAGGTGCCGGATCCACCCGCCGCGTCGCACGTCTGCCCGCGCAGCCCCCGCGCCAGGTCGTCGCGCGCCTCCAGCACCAGCCGGCGCAGGGCGGGCGGCGCCGACTCGTGCGCCGCGAGCCACGCGTCCGTCGCCGCCAGCGTCTGCGGGGAGTCCAGCAGGGCCGGGAACAGGCCCTTGACCACGTGCATCGCGATCTGGATGGACCGCTGCTCCCAGATCCGCCCGATCACCGCGAAGTACTTCTCCGCGTACGGGGCGAGCAGTTCGCGCTGCGAGGGCTGCTGGAAGCCCGCGATGGTCGCCTCGACCAGCGCGTTGGACAGCGCGTCCGACTCGACGAGCTGCACCCAGGCCTGCGCCTTGACCTCCGCCGACGGCCGGGCGGCCAGGCAGCGCACCTGGTGCCGCTTGCCCGACGCGGTGTCGTCGCGGGCCAGCTCCGCCGCCAGCACGCCCTCGTCGGCACGGCCGTGCGCGGCCAGCGGCGCCAGGAAGGCCCAGCGCAGCTCCTGGTCGACCTCGAGACCGTCGACCTCCGCCGACCCCTCCAACAGCTGCTGGAGCAGGTCGAGGTCGGCCGGCCCGGACGCCACCGACGCCAGGAACCGCGCCCACGCCAGCTGGTGCTCGCTGCCCGGCTCCGCCGACCGCAGCTCCGCCAGCGCGCCCTCGGCGAGCAGCCGCTCGCCGGCCGGCCGCCAGTCGGGCGCCGCGTAGTGCGTCAGCGCCGAGTCCGCCCAGGCGTGCAGCATCTGGAGCACGCCGATGTCGGTCTCGCGCCCGGCGAACCGCAGCACCAGGTCCACGAAGTCCCGCGCGGGCAGCAGCGCGTCCCGTGTCATGTTCCACAGCGCCGACCAGCACAGCGCGCGGGCCAGCGGGTCGGTCAGGTCGCCCAGGGACTCCCGCAGCGCCGCCAGCGAGGTCTCGTCGAACCGGATCTTGCAGTACGTCAGGTCCTCGTCGTTGACCAGGACCAGCTCCGGCGCCTGTGCGCCCGCCAGCTCCGGCACGACCGTCCGCGGCCCCTCGACGTCGGTCTCCGCGCGCGCGTAGCGCACGAGACGTCCCTCGACCCGCCGGTACAGGCCGATCGCCACCCGGTGCGGCCGCAGCTCCGGGTGTGACTCCGCCGCCTCCTGGAGCACCGCCAGCTCGTCGACCCGGCCCTCGGCGTCCAGCAGCACCTGCGGGGTCAGCGAGTTCACCCCGGCCGTCTGCAGCCAGGACCGCGCCCACCCGGCCATGTCCCGGCCGCTGGTCTCGCCGAGCACCGACAGCAGGTCGCCGAGGCGGGTGTTGCCGTAGGCGTGCCGCTTGAAGTAGCGGCGGGCGCCCTCCAGGAACGCGTCCTGCCCGACGTACGCCACCAGTTGCTTGAGCACCGAGGCGCCCTTGGCGTAGGTGATGCCGTCGAAGTTGAGCTTGGCGTCCTGGAGGTCGCGGATGTCCGCGGTGACCGGGTGGGTGGAGGGCAGCTGGTCGGCCCGGTACGCCCACGCCTTGCGGCGGTTGGCGAAGGTGATCCAGCCGTCGGTGAAGCGGGTCGCGCCGACCAGCGAGAAGGAGCCCATGAAGTCCGCGAACGACTCCTTCAGCCACAGGTCGTCCCACCACTCCATGGTGACCAGGTCCCCGAACCACATGTGCGCCATCTCGTGCAGGACGACGTTGGCCCGCGCCTCGTACGACGCCTGCGTCACCTTGCCCCGGAAGATGTACTCCTCCCGGAAGGTCACCAGTCCCGGGTTCTCCATCGCGCCCAGGTTGTACTCGGGCACGAACGCCTGGTCGTACTTCCCGAAGGGGTACGGGTAGTCGAAGTGGTCGTGGAAGAAGTCCAGGCCCTGCTTGGTGACGAGGAACACGTCGTCGGCGTCGAAGTAGGGCGCGAGCCCCTTGCGGCACAGGGCGCCGAGCGGGATCTCCAGCGTCGTGCCGTCGCCCAGCTGGCGCGTGTAGGAGTCCGTCACGTAGTGGTACGGGCCCGCCACCACGCATGTGATGTACGTCGAGATCGGCCTGGTCTCCGCGAACCGCCACACGTCGTCGGCGCGCTCGCCGACGCCGTTGCCCCACACCACCCACTCCTTCGGCGCCCGCACCTCGAAGCGGAACGGCGCCTTGAGGTCGGGCTGCTCGAAGTTGGCGAAGACGCGGCGCGCGTCGGCCGGCTCGTACTGCGTGTAGAGGTAGACCTCGCCGTCCTCGGGGTCGACGAAGCGGTGCAGGCCCTCGCCGGTGCGCGAGTAGGCGCACCGGGCGTCGACGACCAGTTCGTTCTCGGCGGCGAGGTCGTCCAGCCGGATCCGGGCGCCGTCGAAGACCTCGCCGGGGTCGAGGTCGCGGCCGTTGAGGGAGACGGCCGTCACGCTCGGCGCGATCAGGTCGGCGAAGCTGGACGCGCCGGGCTCGTTGCACCGGAAGCGGATGGTGGTGACCGAGCGGAAGGTACGCGGTTCACCGCTTCCGGCACCGGTCGTCCGGCCGCCCCCGTCGCCGGTCGCGTCGCCGATCGCCGACCGCACGTCGAGGGACACGTCGTACCCGTCGACGGACAGCAGGGCGGCCCGCTCCCGGGCCTCGTCACGGGACAGGTTCTCACCGGGCACGGGCGGTACTCCCTCGATGCGTCTGCGCGATGGCTGTGGACAGCACCGATCCTGCCATGTGCCCCTGACGGCCGTCAGCGGGGAATGACCGGCACGTGCCGTGGCGTTCACCGGGAAAAGGCTTCCTCCTGAGGAGAGACATGTCGCAGAAGACCCCCGTCGACTTCTGGTTCGACCCGCTGTGCCCCTGGGCCTGGATGACCTCCCGCTGGGTGCTGGAAGTGGAGAAGGTCCGTGACATAGAGGTCCGCTGGCACGTGATGAGCCTGGCCGTGCTCAACGAGGACAAGCTCGACGAGCTGCCCGAGGAGTACCGGGACATGCTCGCCACCAAGGCCTGGAAGCCCGTCCGGGTGGTGACCGCCGCCTGGCAGAAGCACGGCGCCGAGGTGCTCGGCCCGCTCTACACCGCGCTCGGCACCCGCTTCCACAACAACGGCGAGGGCCCGACCCTGGAGGCCATCGCCGGCGCTCTCGAGGACGCCGGACTGCCCGCCGACCTCATCGAGTACGCAGAGCAGGAGAACTTCGAGTTCGACGCCGAGCTGCGCGCCTCCCACAAGGAGGGCATCGACAAGGTCGGCCAGGACGTCGGCACCCCCGTCATCGCCGTGCCCGGAGCCGACGGCGAGCAGATCGCCTTCTTCGGCCCCGTCGTCACCCCGGCCCCGAAGGGCGAGGAGGCCGCGCGGCTGTGGGACGGCACCCTGGCGGTCGCCTCCGTGCCCGGCTTCTACGAGATCAAGCGGACCCGTACCAAGGGACCCGACTTCAGCAACCTGTAGAGCCCGGCCGTTCCGAGGGAAGACCCCCGCGAGTCACGTTCTCGCGGGGGTCTTCCCCTTTTTCCGCCCGCCGCCGTGACGGGTGAGAAGACGATCACGAGGCGGGACGGGTGTGCGGCGCCTACGGCGCGAGCAGCAGCACGTCGGCGCGTGACTTCGCGGCCAGGTACCGGCGCTGGACGTCCTGCCAGTCGACGACCTGCCACATCGCCTCGACGAAGTCGGCCTTCTGGTTGCGGTACTGGAGGTAGAAGGCGTGCTCCCAGGCGTCGAAGACGAGGAGGGGCACGGAGCCCTGGCCGACGTTGCCCTGGTGGTCGTAGACCTGCTCGACGACCAGACGGCCGCTGAGCGGCTCGAAGGCGAGGACGCCCCAGCCGGAGCCCTGGGTGGTCGCGGCTGCCTTGGACAACTGGGCCTTGAAGCCGGCGAAGGAGCCGAAGGACTCGGCGATCGCGTCCGCCAGCTCGCCCGCTCCGTCCACCGCGAGGGGCTCGCCGCCGCCCTCGCCGGTCATGTTCTGCCAGTAGACCGAGTGCAGGATGTGCCCGGAGAGGTGGAACGCCAGGTTCTTCTCCAGCCCGTTGACCGAGCCCCACAGCTCCTTGTCGCGCGCCTCCGCGAGCTGTTCCAGCGTGTCGTTGGCGCCCTTCACGTAGGCCGCGTGGTGCTTGTCGTGGTGCAGCTCGACGATCTCGGGGCTGATCACGGGGGCGAGCGCGGAGTAGTCGTACGGCAGGTCGGGCAACGTGTAGACGGGCATGGCGGGTTCCCCTCCGAACCTTATTGCAAAGAGGTTGCAAGTGCAGGCTAGCAACAAGAAGGCGGCCGTGGGGGCGGGAAGGCGGCCGCGGGCATCGGAAAGGCCCCCACCGGTCGCCTTCCGCCCGCTTGGGTTCTGACGGTCCTCGCAACACCCGCGATCTGTGGGAGTTGCGAGGACCGTGGGCGTTGAGCGTGCTGATCTTGCGGGGTCGCGGGAGCGTTTCCTTGCGCGTCCTTGCGCGGCCGGATGTCGTGGAGAGCGTGACCGTGGTGGCGCGTGAGCCGGGGGTGAACCGGAACACCGCGCTCAGCAGGGCCGTCGGCACGACGGCGTTCATGAGCCGGCCGGCGCCCGGGACGCCCAGCCGGTCGAGGGCGGTGACACAGGGGCCCTGCCGCACGACCGCCTCCGCGTCCCAGGGGACGAGGGTGACGATGGCCGCCGCCCGTTCGACGGTCGCGTTTGGCGAAACCCTACAGACGCCCGCCGCCCGCCCCGCGTTGCCGTCGCCACGACACCTCAGTGACCAGGGTCACGCCGTACCGCGTGTAACCGGCCACCTTTGTCCGGAGCCCACCAAGACGCCGCTCGTCCGTTTGTCGACGGCTGACGGTGATCGGGCCGAGTCCGCTGGGATAGCGTCACGGTGTCCCCGACCGCACCTCTCTCCGCGGAGATCCCATGAGCACCGCCGCCACCCCCGTCAGCCCCGGACGGGTCCTCGCCGACCTCATCCCGGCCTCCCGCGTCCGGGACGTCGCGCTCGTGCTCGGCGGCGCCGCGCTCACCGGCCTCGCGGCCCAGATCGCGGTTCCCGTGCCCGGCTCCCCGGTGCCGGTGACCGGCCAGACGTTCGCCGCCCTGCTGGTCGGCACCACCCTCGGCGCCCGGCGCGGCTTCCTCTCCCTCGCCCTCTACGCCCTGGTCGGCGTCGCGGGCGTCCCGTGGTTCGCGGAGGGCGGGTCCGGCGCCGCCGCGGTCTCCTTCGGATACGTCCTCGGCATGATCCTCGCCTCGACGGTGGTCGGCGCCCTGGCCCGCCGCGGCGCCGACCGTTCGGTCCTGCGCATGGCGGGCGCGATGCTGGTGGGCGAGGCCGTCGTCTACGCCGTCGGCGTGCCCTACCTCGCCTACGCCGCCGACATCTCCGCCTCCGCCGCGATCGCGGCCGGCCTCACCCCCTTCCTGATCGGCGACGCCCTCAAGGCCGTTCTGGCGATGGGGCTGCTGCCCACCGCCTGGAAGCTCCTCAAGCGCTAAAGCCTCTCGTTCGGGTCGGGCCGGGCTCGCGGGGTCCGGCCCGGCCCGAACGAAAGACCCTGGACGCAGAGCGGTCCAGCGCGGGGAATCCGCAGGAAGAGGCCCGCCCGGTCGCACCGCGAGGTGACCGGGCGGGCCTCTTCCGCGTCCGGGCGGTACGGCCGCCCCCCCCGCCCGGGGCTCCGGCCGTCGCCGGGACCACCACGGCCCGGCGGCACCCGCCGTGAGCGGGGTCGCGCCGACCGGGACCGAAGGCCGGGGGCCGGCGGCGGTGGGGGCCGGAAAACCGAGAAGGGGCCCGCGGGTACGGGCCCCTCCACCGATGCGGACCGCGGCCCGCGCCCCGAAGGGCGGCCGGCCGGGACTACACCTCGGCCCGCGCCTCGGTCTGTGCCTCGTTCCGCGCCTTCAGCCGCTGCTTGAGGAAGGCGATGGCGATGACGATCGCGGCGACGAGCAGCGACAGCAGCACGGTCTCCCGGCCGTCGTGCTCGGTGTCGGTCAGCATGTAGCCGAGGACGAACACGATGAGCGCGGCCGCGGCCCAGGTCAGGTAGGGGTACAGCCACATCCGCACGACCAGCTTCTCCGGCGCCTCGGCCTGGATGATCTTCCGCATCCGCAGCTGCGAGAAGCAGATCACCAGCCACACGAACAGGGCGACCGCGCCGCTGGAGTTGACGAGGAAGAGGAAGACGGAGTCCGGGAACTTGTAGTTGAAGAAGACGGCGACGAACCCGAACACCACGGAGGCGATGATCGCGGCCATCGGCACACCGCGCGAGGTGGTCCGCGCGAACGCCTTCGGCGCGTCCCCGCGCTCACCGAGCGAGAAGGCCATGCGGGAGGCCGTGTAGAGGCCGGAGTTCAGGCAGGACAGCACCGAGGTCAGCACGATGAAGTTCATGATCTGGCCGGCGTGCGCGATGCCGAGCGAGTCGAGGGCGGCGACGTAGGAGCCCTGCTCCTTGATGGAGGGGTCGTTCCACGGCAGCAGGGTGACCACGACGAAGATCGACCCGAGGTAGAAGACGGCGATGCGCCAGATGATGCTGTTGGTGGACTTCGTGACCGCCCGCTGCGGGTTCTCCGACTCGCCGGCGGCCAGCGTCGCGATCTCGCTGCCCATGAAGGAGAAGACGACGAGCAGGACGCCGGTGAGGATGGCGCCGGGCCCGTTGGGCAGGAAGCCGCCGTGGTCGACGAGGTTGCCGACGCCCGCCTTGTCGCTGTCGACGCCGGGCAGCACGCCGAACACGGCGAGCCCGCCGACGACGATGAAGGCGCCGATGGCGACGACCTTGATACCGGCGAACCAGAACTCGAACTCGCCGTAGGAGCCGACGGAGACGAGGTTGGTGGCGGTCAGCACCACCATCACGATGAGTGCCCACCCCCACTGCGGGACGGCGGGGATCCACGACTCGAGGATCGCCGCACCGGCGGTGGCCTCGACGGCCAGCACGACGACCCAGAAGAACCAGTACAGCCAGCCGATGGAGAAACCGGCCCAGGGGCCGAGCGCGCGGTCGGCGTGCGCGGAGAAGGAACCCGAGGTCGGGTTGGCCGCGGACATCTCACCCAGCATCCGCATCACCAGCACCACGAGCGTGCCGACGAGCGCGTAGGAGAGCAGGATGCCGGGCCCGGCGGTGGCGATGCCGGAGCTCGATCCGACGAACAGTCCGGCCCCGATGACACCGCCGATGGCGATCATCGAGAGGTGACGGTTCTTGAGGCCCGCCTGGAGACCGGAGCGGGGCTCTCCGGGATCTCCTGGGCCGTTTCCGGTCTTCGTCAGGGTCGGCTGCGAAGTCATGGGACGGATTTCCTTTGCGCCGCGTGAGGGGAACTCCCGTACGAGCGGTGTACGGGCCGTACAAGGGCGTACGAGCCGGTCCAGTGAATCCGAGGTGAATGAATTCGGGAACCTTTGATTCCGGATTGTTACTTGAGGTTTCCCTGAGCTTCCATTGCGTTGCTCACACTTTTCCGGCATGACACCCGGCGCTGCCACCCGGCGACGCCCGTGTCACACTCGTGCCATGCGCGTGTATCTCGGCTCGGACCATGCCGGCTTCGAACTCAAGAACCACCTCGTCGAATGGCTGAAGGAGGCGGGTCACGACCCGGTCGACTGCGGCCCGCACATCTACGACGCCCAGGACGACTACCCGCCCTTCTGCCTGCGCGCGGCCGAGCGGACCGCCGCCGACCCCGACGCCCTCGGCATCGTCATCGGCGGCTCCGGCAACGGCGAGCAGATCGCCGCGAACAAGGTCAAGGGCGTCCGAGCCGCCCTCGCGTGGAGCGAGGAGACGGCCTCCCTCGGCCGCCAGCACAACAACGCCAACGTCGTCGCGGTGGGCGCCCGCATGCACACCCAGGACGAGGCGACGAAGTTCGTCGAGACCTTCCTGGCCACCCCCTTCTCGGGCGACGAACGCCACATCCGCCGCATCGACATGCTGTCGGCCTACGAGACGACCTCGGAACTCCCCCCGATCCCGCCCCACCACCCGCAGGCCTGAGCACACGACGGCCGGCTCCGGCGGGATGATCCGTTGCCGGGGCCCGGGCCGTGCCCCCTGCGGGGTCCAGGTGTATCGAGCCCGCAGCGTTGCCGTCGGTTGCCCGCTCCTCTGCCCACTCCTCCACGCTCGGCCGGGCTCGCGCGGGGCCCCCATCGCGTCGGCGCCCTCCTCCGCCTTGCGGCCGGACGCACCGGACCCCGCTCACCCCGGCCGCGAGGCGCCGGTCTCCTCCGACGTGACCCGCCGGACGGACCCCGGGACGGAGCCCCGGGCCGGGCCGGACCTCCCGGCGGACCGGGTCGGGCGGGAGGGCGACGACGGAACGACCGAGAGGACGCCACCGTGCCGGAAGGGCACACCATCCACCGCCTGGCCCAGGACTACGCCCGTTTCGCCGGGAGCGCGCCGCGGGTGACCAGCCCCCAGGGCAAGTTCTCCGACGCCGCAGCCCTGCTCACCGGCACGGAACTCACCCGCACCGAGGCCCACGGCAAACACCTCTTCCTGGGCTTCGCCGGGGACCGCTGGGTCCACATCCACCTGGGCCTCTTCGGCAAGGTCGCCTTCGGCGACACGGACCCCGACACCCCCGCACCCCCGCCCACGGACACCGTCCGTCTCCGCCTCGCCGGCCCCACCGGCTACGTGGACCTGCGCGGTCCGACGACCTGCGCCCTGATCACGGACGCGGAGAAGCGGGCGGTGCACGACCGCCTGGGCCCCGACCCCCTGCGCGCGGACGCCGACCCGGAGCGGGCGTACCGCCGTGTCTCCCGCAGCCGTACGACGATCGCCGCCCTCCTCATGGACCAGAAGGTCGTCGCGGGCGTCGGCAACGTCTACCGCGCCGAGGTCCTCTTCCGCCACGGCATCGACCCCTACCGTGCCGGCAAGGACATCACCCCTGCCGAGTGGACGGCGATGTGGTCGGACCTGGTCGCCCTGATGCGCGAGGGCGTGCGCAACAACCGCATCGACACGGTCCGCCCGGAGCACACCCCGGAGGCGATGGGCCGCCCGCCCCGCGTCGACGACCACGGCGGCGAGGTGTACGTCTACCGCCGCACCCACCAGCCGTGTCACCTCTGCGGCGACACCGTCCGCACCGCACCCCTCGCGGGCCGCAACCTCTTCTGGTGCCCCACCTGCCAGAAGCCCTGACCGGGCACCCCGCAACCCTCACCGGGCCCGAGCCCCCCCCCGCAAGCCCCGACCGCATCCCCCGTGTCGTCCCCGGTTCCGTCAAACCCGTGCGGCAGCCAGGGCGCTCCACCGGCCGTCCCGAACCCCACCGAGGCCTCCGCCGGCGCCCCCGCCCGCGTCTCCCGCACCAGCCCGGCCCGCGCCAGCGAGCCGAGGGAGACACCACCGAGATACGCCGCCCCCAACTCCCGTACCGACAAGGAGAGATCCGCCGGATCCGTCAGCCGGAAGTCGAACGCCCGGGCCGTGCCCACCGGTTCGTCCCCGTCCCGGACGCCGAAGGACCGTTCGTACGGCGTCAGGTCGCGCCACAGCTCGCGTTCCTCGGCCGATTCGCCGACCCCGCCGAAGGCGCGCAACAGGGTGTCGTACCACTTGTCCCATTGTCCCGGTCGTCCCGCCGCAAGGACCGCAGGTCGGTCGCCGGGAGGCCCGCACGGCCCGTCGCCTCAGTCGTCATGGATCCATGCCTACCGGTGCAATGCGGGACGAGCCAGGGGATTTCTCCCTCCTGGCGACGCGAGCGCTTTCCGTGGCGTTCACTGTGAAGTCGAGCCTCGGACGGGGGACAAGTGGGACCTCCCGTGCCAAGCGGCGGGTTGGATGGATAGGGTCCCGAACTAATGGCAGCAGGACGACAGCGGCGCGCGGAAGCCGAGACGTTGACGGCCCGGTTGAAGCACCTGGTGCACCGGGTCCGCACCGGCCTGCGCAGAAGCGCCGTGGACTACTTCCGCGGCGACGGCTCGGACTGGATCGCGCTGGCCGGTCTGCTGCTCACCGTCCCGGTGATCGCGGCCACCACGCTCGCCGATCCGGTCTGGTGCTCACCGGCCGCCCTGGTCCTGCCGATCGTCGCCGGCGGCCTCGTGCTGCGCCCGGCGAGCCTGCTCGGCCTGTACGCGGCGGCGGCCACGGCGCTCATCGTGGAATCGGTGCGACTCGGCCCGTACACCGAGGGCCCCTCCCGGGTCACACCGGGCGTCGTGCTGGTCGTCGCCGCCTGCGGTTTCGTCGGCCTGCTCATCGCCCAGTTCCGCAGCCGGGTCGGCGTGCCCTGGCGGCGCGGCGGCACCATGCTCTTCGACCTGCGTGAACGCATCCGGGTGCAGAGCAAGCTGCCGACGCTGCCGCGGGGCTGGCACCGCGAGATGGCGCTGCGGCCGGCGGGCGGCCAGTCGTTCTCCGGTGACTTCGTCGTCGCGGCCCGCACCAACGGCGGCCGCACCATGGAGGTCGTCCTCACGGACGTCTCCGGCAAGGGCATGGACGCGGGCTCGCGGGCCCTGCTGCTGTCCGGCGCCTTCGGCGGCCTGCTCGGCTCCCTGCCCCCGCACGCCTTCCTCCCGGCCGCCAACGGCTACCTCCTCCGCCAGGACTGGGACGAGGGCTTCGCCACCTCCATCCACCTCGTCCTCGACCTCGACTCCGGCGACTACGAGCTGTACTCCGCGGGCCATCCGCCGGGCCTCCAGCTCAGCGCCGGCAGCGGCCGCTGGGAGGAGAAGGCCGCGGAGGGCCCGCTGCTCGGCGTGTACGAGGGCGCCCAGTTCGACCCGGTGAAGGGCTCGCTGCGCCCCGGCGACGTGCTGATGCTGTTCACCGACGGCCTGGTGGAGACCTCCGACCGCGACATCGTCGAGGGCATCGACCGCCTCACCGGCGAGGCCGACCGCTATGTCGCCGGCGGCTTCCAGGGGGCGGCCTGGCACCTGATCGAGGCCGTCGCCAAGGACGTCAACGACGACCGCGCCCTGCTCCTGGTCTGCCGCGAGGGCCCGACGGCCCAGGCCGCCTCGCTGCTGTAGACCCGGGCGGCCGACATCCGGTAGAAGGGCCTTCATGCTCACCGTCCCCGAGGTCGAAGCCCTCGCCCGCGCGGCCCACGAGGGCCAGACCGACAAGGCGGGCCGCCCCTACGCCGAGCACCTCCAGGCCGTCGCGGAGGGCGTACGGTCCCGGGGCGGCGACCCCGACCAGATCGCGGCGGCCTGGCTGCACGACGCCGTCGAGGACGACGCCCTCTCCGCGGCCTGGCTGCGCGAGGCGGCCCTGAGCGACCGCACGAAGGACATCGTGGGGGCGCTCACCAAGCGGGCGGGGGAGACCCCGGAGGCGTACGCGGAGCGCATCCTCGCCACCCCGGGCGCGCTGCTGGTGAAGGAGTCCGACCTGGCGCACAACGCCGACCCGGCCAGGCTGGCCGCCCTGGCCGAGCCGACCCGCACCCGCCTGACCGAGAAGTACGCCCGCATGCGCGCACTTCTCGGCCTCGGGAACGCCCGGACTCCTCCCCGGGACTCCCCGACCCGGCCCGACCCGGCCGGAGGAGGACCCTAGCTTGATCTTTAACGTGCGCCGTCGAACGGTGCGTCGTACTTGATCACTCGGTTCGGTAACTGCCGTACGTGGAAGCGGCCTTCGTCTGA